>JBAXUW010000300.1:0-3499 GCA_037129495.1 Planctomycetota bacterium
GGCTTTTAACCGGAGACGCACGCTAGTTGGCCTCACATGGAACGAGAAGCATCGCAAATCCGTGTCGGAAGTAATTTTTCGGGAGAACTGGGAGCCGTTGGACCCCGTGCGGTCTGTCACGCCAGGACCTAAGCCGACAACCACGGTTCAAGGAATTGCTGCTGATACAGCCGCGAGGGGCCATGATGCGCCGCTGGATTACGGTGGACTGACCTCGCTCTCTGTGCAACAAGCCGCTCAGCTTGCGAAACAGTTCGGGGAGCTTAGTCTTCCCTCGCTACACACGATTACTCCAGAAGCAGCGGAAGCGCTTGTCGTGAGCAACGGTCGCCGTCGCCTTGTCTTAAGCGGCCTGACAGAGTTGTCGCCCGATGTCGCAACTCACTTATCTCGTGTTCAGGGTGAGTTGCGATTGGATGGTTTGCAATCACTGCCCGAGGAGGTAGCCGCCGAGCTGTCGAAGTGCCGAGACGATCTGTCGCTGAATGGTGTGTTACGGCTTTCACCCGCGGCAGCGAGACGTTTGGCTCAGCACGAATCCCACCTCTACCTGAACGGCCTGAGCGAACTGGACGAACAGAGTGCATTAGAACTCGCTCCCCATAGTTTTGACTTGCATTTAAACGGGCTAAAGTCTTTGACCCCAGCTGCAGCAATTGGTCTGGCGACAAAGAAGGGCAGCCTTTTTATGAACGGCGCAACACACCTCTCTAGCGAATCAATCGGAGCGATTGCTGGACCGAAGCGATGGGAGTTGCATTTAGACGGAATTCGTGAGCTCACCCCTCGCGATGCAGCCGCTTTGGCTGAAGGTCTCAGGCAGGGGGGGCCGCTTCTCTCACTCAACGGCGTTACGTCGCTATCGGAGGACGTTGCGAGGACGTTAGCCTTCTACAGAGGCAGCCGGTTGCGATTGAATGGTGTGCGCACGATTCCCGTCTCCGTCGCAGAGGCCCTGTCAGTTTTCAAAGGGGAACTTGAACTCGATGGAGTACAAGAGTTAACAGGCGAGGCCGCTGAAGCGCTGTGCGGAGGTCCGTGGTCGCTTTCTTTGAATGGTGTGTCTTCGATTACCCCGCAAGTGGCAAAAGCAATTGGGGCCCGCCAAAAACACGTGTCCCTAAATGGCTTGCAGTCGCTGTCGGATGCAGATGCAAGAGTTTTGTTTGATGGTGGGGTGAGGCTTGACCTGGATGGACTGCGAGAGATTTCCGTTTACGCAGCAAAGCTTTTGGCCAGACACGAGGCTGATGTCACGTTGAATGGGATCCGGCACGTGAGCGATGAGGTGGCCAGGGAGTTAGCGATGCGGGAAGGTGACTGCTGGCTAAATGGAGTTGCGGCTCTCTCGCCTAAAGCTGCAAAGATACTCGGACAGGGCCGTTCTAGCAGTCTACAATTAGACGGCTTGACGGAGCTAACTGTTGACGCCGCTGCTGGTCTGATTTATCGAGGCCCAGAGGAACGTAGGCTAAAGCTAAACGGCCTAAAGGATATGCCAAGTGAATTGGCGCTAGTGCTCGTGCTTAACAAAGGACCACTTGAGCTGGATGGCGTGAAACATGTGGCAGATGAAGTTGCTGAAATTCTGGCGAGGCATAAAGATAGCGTGTCGCTAGGGGGTGTGACGCACCTCTCTGACAAGGCATCTAGCGCCTTTGCAAATGGCACTGCCCATTTTTTCCTGGGAGGGCTGACGAGTCTTTCCGATAGTGCCCAGAAAGAGTGGGAGCGGGCGGTAACGCCAATTGGCGGACGGCGAATCAATAAGAGAGTCAGTGTCCCGTGGGACAGCTGGTTTTAGGCCGTGTTTCAGCGGTCGTTGCCAGCATCTACCGACAGCTCTCCGCATTACGATTGTGCCTGTTCAGTAGCGCGGTTGCACAAGACGCAGGTTGCCTTGTGCTCGCGACTTTTGACCGATCTCTTGAAACTTTGTATCAATAGCCCTCGGCCCAAGGGGGCCTCGGTGGGTTAGGACTCAATCCGGCCTAAAGAGGGTGGGCTTTCGTGGAGAGTACGACCCACGCGCGAGGTGTTGATACCTAAAAAAGAGCGGCTCGGTTTCCCGAAGCCGCTCTCTCTGGCTCTTCAACCAGCCCACGCCCGACACGCCGCCCGATAGCCGCATGACGAGCAGGACATGGTCGAAGGGGCCGGATAGAACACACCGGACTCGATAGCCCGCCAGACCCGCTCCACGCCCGCCAAGGTGCGTTTCACTGCGGCTGGATTGACCTCGCGGACGTGCTCCTCGACGACCGGCTCCTTGGTCTTCGTCAGGACCAAGAATCGCGTCTTCAACGTCTTCCCCGGGCTGATTTCGCTGGCCAAGTGGGAATACAGCAGGAGTTGCTCGCCGCTGTCCTCGACCTGCTCAGCGGACCATTTGCCGCGTGAAGTCTTGATGTCCGTGATCACCAGTGAATCCGAGTCTTCCGTCAGTAAATCCACGCGGCCATACAGGTCTGGAGTGCCCTCGACCAGCATGCCGCGAATCTCCTCCTCGACGCCCAGTACCCGCCCCTGAACGCTCGCCGCGGGGCTACTCAGGAACGCCGTGAGCATCTGCGAGGCTAGCGCATCCAGCGAAGCCCGAGTTTCTGAACTCCCGAACTGGATCGCGTCCGGGTCGTGCGGTAGCCATGCGGAGCGGTAGGCGAACATGAGCCGCTCGACATCGGGTTGCTCTTCGCCGGACAGGATCGCTTGGAAGTGCTGCTCGACGGCGGAGTGAATCCCGGTGCCGAAGACGAGGGCACTGGAAACACTCTCTTCGGGCAGGCCGTCGATGTACCGGAACTTATATTTCAACGGGCATGTCCGGAACGTCGAGAGAGCCGACCAACTCACGTAGTCCCGGCCAGTGAGTTTCTTCGCGACCTCGTTGGCTAGGTTGGTGCTGCGCGGCTCCATCACCGGCAGCAGTTCAGTTCCAGCGATCATCGGGCACCTCCAGTCGTCGCGTAGGCCCCAGTGCCGTTCGTGCCCGCGCTGGTCTCACCGTCACCCTTCAGTTCATCGATGAGGTTGGACGCCTGCCGGATGCCCAGTTCGTCCGCCGTGGTGAGCCCGAAGCGTTCCCGGAGCATCCCTACGAGGTCGATCTTCCGGCGAGCGGCGATGGCCCGGATGGCTTTGACCTGCGAAGCCGTGGCGGGACGGGGGCTGGGCGCGTCACGGAAGACGGCACGGTTTGTCATGCCCGAGTCGGCACCGTCGGTCGTGATCCGGGCGCCGCTGATGGCCGAGCTCGTGCGGACCTCGACGACCTCCTGCGGCTGCGCGTTGGTCTGACTGGCGTCGCTCCCGTTGCCGTGCGTCAGTCGGGCGATCTGGTCTTCGACGGCCTGCTCACACGACTGGTAGGCCCGTTGGACGACGATCTGGAAGCCCGCGGTATCCATGAGCAGGCTGGAGTCGAGTTCAGCCTCGATGGTGCACGAGGCCGAGGCGCTGGAGAAGCCGGGCAAGCCGACCTTCTTCGAGACGCCGGCAT
>JBAXUW010000301.1:0-3477 GCA_037129495.1 Planctomycetota bacterium
CCCGAGGACATCGGCCTACCGGACCCGGCCGACGCCAGAGGCGAGGAGGAAGGGATCATGGTCCCGCCGCCAAGCCTCGGCGAGCGGCTGCAGGAGTTCGTACCGTCGAGTCCTGCTTTCATGAGCTACGACTCGGCGGCGTCGGTCGAAGCGGACGGCAGCGTGGTACCCGGCTCCACGTGGCACGGCATAGCCGATCGACTGCAGTGTTATGACGACGCCTGTTGGATCATGCGGGTAGAGGCTCTCGCCTTGTGGAGGAGTTCTCCCAGCAGCCGGCCCCTGTTCACGACCTTGAGCGGCTACACGCCTGGCACGATCGATCCCTCGACACCACCAACGGGCACGATCGGCTCCACCGTGCTCGATGCGAATCAGCTCATGAGCGATCCCGCCGCCGCCGGGCGGCTGTCACTCGCGAGGATTGATGACTGCGGCCGTGGGTTCGATGCCGGCTACCTCTGGGCGGGCACGTTCTACGCCCAAAGGTCCCTACCCACCCTAACCGACGGCTATGCCTTGGCCGCCCCGGGCATCTACGGAAATTCCTGGGGACTCATCCCGCCCGCGCCGCCGATCAACGCCGCAGAGGCACAGCTGGTGAGCAGCCTCCAGTCGGCTGAGATCAACTACCGAGAGCCGCTCGGGTGGGGAGCCAACCGGCTCCTGCTCGGGTTCCGCTGGTTCCAGTGGCGGGAAACACTCTCGGTGACGGATCAATTCTCCGATCCCTATGACCCCGCGGTCACGGGCACCGACTCTTTCCGAACGAGTGCCCTCAACAATCTGTATGGCGGTCAGATCGGCCTCGACTCGATGCTCTGGAACAGCGGCAAGGGCCTGCGGCTCGAGGGCCTCGTCAAAGCCGGTGCCTACTACAATGCCGGCGTCCAGTCGTCGGGCTACTCTTACGTGAACACGGCACCGTTCCAGTCTCCCTACGCGACGATCACAGTGAACCATCCGCCCACCTGTTCTTTCGTGGGCGAGGTGGGGCTCACGGGCGTCGTCCCGCTCAGCAAAAACCTGGACCTACGCTGCGGTTATTTCGGCATGTGGCTGACGGGTCTGGCACAGCCCACCCGGCAACTCTCCGGCCAGGTTCTGATCCCGACCGGCGTGAACGAGCCAAAGGGCACGCTCACGACCAACGGCAGCGTCGTCCTGCAGGGCGTGTCGCTCGGCCTCGAAGGCCGCTGGTAGCCTGCAGCGGCTTTTTCAGGCCCGCGGCAGGGTTTTTGAGGCCTGCTGCGGGGCAGCGTATACTCCTGAGGAACCCCCCAACGGAAGGAACTCCCATGCCCGCCGATGCGATCGCCCCGCCGCCCGAGCCAACCGCCCCGCCGAGCAATCCGCTCCTCTCGTTTTCTGGGGAATCGCTCCAAAAGGCCTACTTGGATCACGATTTCGACGCGATGAGCCAGCAGTTCCTCGCGGTCATCGATCACTTCCGCAGCGTCACGTACTACGCGATGGATGTGCCCACGAAGCACGCGCTCAACAGTTTCGTGAAACAATTTCTCTATTACCTTTCGCAGGATGATTATGTCCTTTCCGACACCTACGCTTCGCGTTTCATCGATTCGAGCGGTGTGATCGCCAACATGGTCGCGATCAGCGACTTCGGCACGACCGACCCCTTCGTGCGGATCCTCCTGGGACAGCAGCGGAATTTCACGAAGCTTCTGGCCCTCTACTCGGCCCGCAACAAGGCGAAGGTTGACCGCCGGCTTCTCTTTGGCACGAGCCCCGCCTTGGCGACTCAGTGGTACTACTGCTTCGCCGAAGGCTACCGCAACGGCTGCGCCGACCCGGTGACAATCGACAACCTCCGCGAACACATCGCCTACGAGGACGACCGGATCATCGGGATCAATGCCTTCACCCATCACGCCTACTTCGGCGCGACCTACATCGACCACGAGCGCGACTACCTGGTAAAGCAGCGGATCAACAAGCTCTTCCAGGCCACGCCGCTCTGCGGCCGCACGATCAAGAACACGCCGAAAAAGCGGAAGATCGGCATTCTCACGAGCATGTGGTTCAAGCGGCAGAGCGTCTATCGCTCGCAGCAGCCATTCATCGAGGCCCTGGCCAAGGACCATGAGCTGGTTCTCGTCCATCTCGGCCACGACCGCAGCGACCTCGACACCAGCCTCTTCAAGGAAGTGCGTCGCTACGACGCCTCGAAAAACGCGGACGACCTCTCGGCTGTCGACCCCAACGACTTCGCGATGGCCTATTTCCCCGATATTGGAATGAGCATCGAGAGTATCATCCTGGCCAACATGCGGATCGCGCCGATCCAGGTGACCAACTACGGCCATCCGGTGAGCACATTCGGCTCGAAGGTCGATTATTGGATCGGCGGGCAGGAGACGGAGGCAGCCGATCGTGCCCGGGAGCATTATTCCGAGCGGCTGGTGCTCATTCCGGGCTGTGCCCAGGCCCCAGTGCCCCTCGCCTACCAACTCCAGTATCCGCAACTGCCTGCAACGCCTGTGATCGTCGACTGCACATGGAGCGGCCAGAAGATCAACAGCGATCACCTGCGTCGTCTCAAGACCGTTTCGCAGCGGGCGAAGACGCCGGTCGAGTTCCGGTTTTTTCCGGGCGGCGCGATCCTGGGGAATGGCTACATCCCGCTCAAGCAGGCGATCGAGGGGATTCTCGGCACGGAACGGGTGCGGGTGATGCCCGACCTCGCCTTCGAGCAGTACATGCCGACCCTCGAGGCGGCCCACTTCGCGATCGACGCCCATCCGTTCGGTGGCTACAACACGGCCGTGGATCTGATCACGCTCCGCAAGCCGATCGTCACGTTGGCGGGAAACCGGTTCTACAACCTCTCGACGGCGTATCTCCTGCGAAAGGTGGGCCTGGAGGAGCTGATCGCGACCAACGAGACCGATTTCATCGATCTCTGCGTGCGGATGATCGACGATGCCGAGTTCCGCGACCGGATGATCCGGCGGCTGAAGATCGCCGACCTGGCGACGACGGCACTGAGCCACGAGCACGTCCCGGCATTCGTGCGGGCGATCGACCACCTGCTGGAAAACCACGAGACGCTCGCCAAGCAGACCGACCGTGCGCCGATCGTGGTGGCGTGAATAGGTATTCACCGTCGTGGGCCTCTGTATCGACATGACCGTTGTACCAATCAATCCACGCGGCTACTAAGAGTCGACCAACGGTCAACGGCCCGCCCACTGCGACTCATTGGAACAGACGATGAAGCACCCGTTTCGCCATGAGAAGATACACACCGTATTGGACCTAAGTTGCGGTTTGGTTATCTACGCACAAAGGCTTCAGGCACTGCAGAGCCAACAACCCGGCTGTACCGAGTTGGGGACAGGTGACCGCCCGGCTACTCCTTGCCGAAGTGCCGTTGGCGGACCTATGCTTTGCTTCCATCAACCCGCGACCCAGGCTTGATGCACGTGGGACTCGACCTGATCATCCAGTACTACT
>JBAXUW010000302.1:0-3476 GCA_037129495.1 Planctomycetota bacterium
ACGAACTGCTCGTCTACGAGGAGGTGGTGCTCGACATGCGGAAGAGCAACCGCGTGGAACGAATCCGGATTCCCGAGGAGGGGTTGGTGCTGACACCAAACCAACTCTATCTGGGCCGCACCATCGAGCGAACCGAAACCCATAACTACGTGCCGATGATCGAGGGCCGCAGTTCAATCGGCCGCCTCGGCCTGTTTGTGCATGTCACCGCCGGCTTCGGAGACGTTGGCTTTTGTGGCTACTGGACGCTCGAGATCTTCGCCGTCCAGCCGGTGAAGATCTATCCGGGCGTGCCGATTTGTCAGCTCTTTTTCCACGAGATCTCGGGGGAAATCACCGAATACTCAAGCGATAAATACCAGCACAACCGCGATATCCAGCCGAGCCAACTATTTCGCGAACTCAGCCCCGCGGTCGACGGCAGCCAACAACTCCACCTGGAATTTGCCAATGATCGGCATGGCGCCGCGGCCCCGGTGGCGGGCCGACCCCCCCGCAGTGTTGCAACGCATGCGGGAGCCGCGCCGCTGATCCCAGGCGCGGCGGGGTAACGCTGCGATGCTGCAAAAAGTCTTGGTTGGGTCGACGCTGACGCTGGCACTGCTCTTCGTGGTCCTCTCGCTCACGGTCATGTTCGCGGCCAACTCGCTGGGTGGGTCGGCGATGACGATAGTCGTGCCGGTCGCCATCGCGTCGCTGGCGATTTCGATTCTGCTGGCAGTGACGATGCTCGTCATGTCGCTGTTCTCCTGATCGCCGCTCGATCAGGTTTCCTCACCCTTTCGGTCACACCCCTCGTTGAAAGAGACTCGTTTTCGTGCTGAGAAGCCATACCTGCGGAGCCCTGCGGCCCGACAACCTCGGCCAGACTGTCTCCCTGTGCGGCTGGGTCGATCGCGTCCGTGACCATAAGGGTGTGATCTTTATCGACCTCCGTGACCGCTGGGGCCGCACTCAGGTGGTAGCCGGCCCCGACAGCCCGGCCGGCGTGCTCGCTGCGGCCCGCGTGGTCCGGCCGGAGTGGGTGATCCGCGTGCAGGGCACCGTAGGGATGCGGCCCGAGGGCACGGCCAATCCGAAGCTCATCACCGGTGCGATCGAGGTGGCCTGCGGCGTGCTTGAAGTGCTCAACGAGGCCGAGACGCCCGTCTTCCAGCCCGGGGCGGTCGACCTGCCGGGCGAGGAGGTCCGCCTGTCGCACCGCTGGCTTGATCTACGGCGCACGGCCATGCAGGAAAATCTCTTCCTCCGGAGCCGGATGGTGAAAATCATGCGCGACCACTTCGACTGCCTCGGCTTTGTCGATGTGGAGACACCGATTCTCGGGCGGAGCACGCCGGAAGGGGCCCGTGATTACCTCGTGCCTAGCCGGCTCGATCACGGCTCCTTCTTTGCGTTGCCGCAGTCGCCGCAGCTCTACAAGCAGCTCCTGATGATGGCGGGCTTTGACCGCTATGTGCAGGTGGCCCGGTGTTTCCGCGATGAAGACCTGCGGGCCGACCGGCAGCCGGAATTTACGCAGCTCGACGTCGAGATGTCATTTGTTGAAGCAGACGATGTGATGGGTGTGGTTGAGGGGCTTGTGCAAAGAACGGCCCACGAGATCCTCGGCCTCAACGTCCCACTCCCGCTGCCGCGGCTCAGTTGGGACGATGCGATGGAGCGGTTTGGCCACGATGCTCCCGACCTGCGGTATGGCCTGGAGATTGTCGATGTCACGGCGATCGCCGGCGAGAGCGACTTCCGCGTCTTCCGCGGGGCGGTGGAGGCGGGCGGCCGCGTGCGTGGCATTCGGGTGTCGGGCGTGGCGGAGCGATTCTCCCGCAAGGATCTCGACAACCTCACGGCCGTTGCGATGGAAGGCGGCGCAAAGGGGCTCGTCTGGCTGAAGGTCGAGGCGGCGGGTGACTGGGCTGGGCCGGTGGCGAAGAACCTCGCTGGCCCTGTGGGCGCAAAGCTCAAGGAAAAGTTCGGGGCGACAGCGGGCGATCTCGTGCTGATCGTAGCCGACTCGTTCGACGTTACCTGTAAGTCGCTCCACATGCTGCGGAAGCGGCTTGGCGCCGAACTGCGGCTTTACGATCCCGACGCCATGCACTTCTCCTGGGTAGTCGACTTCCCGATGTTTGCCCACGACTCTGAGAGCGGCGGCTGGGCGTCGATGCATCATCCCTTCACGGCGCCGCGGCCGGCCGACCTCGACCTCTTGGAGAGCGATCCGGCGGCCTGCCGGGCTGTGGCCTACGACCTCGTGATCAACGGCTCGGAGGCGGGTGGCGGCACGATCCGAATTCACGATAGCGCCACGCAGGAGAAGGTCTTTAAACTCTTGGGCATTTCGCCAGAAGTGGCCCGCGAGCGGTTTGGCTTCCTGCTCGACGCCCTGCGGAGCGGGGCCCCGCCGCATGGTGGGATAGCGCTGGGCATCGACCGCTGGGTGATGCTGTTTGCGAAGCTCGACTCAATTCGCGATGTGATCGCCTTCCCGAAGACGCAGAAGGCGAGCGACCTGATGACGGGCGCCCCGGGCACAGTCGACACAAAGCAACTGGTCGATCTCGGTATCCGCGTGGTAGTGCCACCACCAAAGCCCGAAGCACCACGAGAGGGAGGATGAAGCAGCAAGGCATCGCCGGATGGGATGCCCGTCGATCCGTGGCAACCCTTGGCGTTGCCACGATCGACCAAGTCGAAAAAGGCCAGGGATGGCTTTTTCAACGTGAATACAGGGCGACTAGCTCAATTGGTTAGAGCACCTCGTTTACACCGAGGGGGTTAGGGGTTCGAGTCCCTTGTCGCCCATTCATCGTGGGATAAGTTTTCCAACTTGTCCGTTTCACGCAAACCATCGCAGCCTGCGATTTTTGCTCGGCCGGCCGCCGCCGGCTGGTCCTTTTCGTTGCATCCTTGCGACGCAGTCCTACGTCTTTCGTGGGATAAGTTTTCTAACTTGTCCTCCCCCCGCGGCCATCACCTGCTATTATTGACTTATTTCGAGACGTTTGTTAAACTATTTTTACCCGAAAAAAGGCTGATTTCATGAGGATGCCCGCCGCGTTGGCCCTTGAGAAGGTCCGCGGGAAGTCGAACATCTGGCCGTGCATCACCATCAGGAATTGTCCATTGCCCACCTCGCGGATCCGCGGCCACTCGGTAAACCAGCCGTGCCGTGGGTCGAACGTGTAGCTCCCCTTCGGCACGCGGTACGTGGACCACGTGCCGCCATCGAGCAGCTTCAGGATCACGCTCCGCTTGTCCCAGCCGACGGCCCAGAGCGGCGCACTGTCGTTCGGGGCGCTGCGGATGCCGCCGGGGCCGGTCACGTCGGTGAACTGATGCCGCTCGATGATTCGCCACTCGCGGCCATCCCATTCAGCTAGCACGCCGGCGTCCTCCGGCTTTTCCGGCGGCAGCGCGGCGAGATGAGGATAGCCCGGTCAATGGCACTTTCGCAACCGTTGTCCGGTCGGTGAGTC
>JBAXUW010000303.1:0-3465 GCA_037129495.1 Planctomycetota bacterium
AACATGGCCATCCTGGCCATTTTGTCTTGGCCGGCCTCCGCCGGCTGGTTCTGGCGTCGCATCCTTGCGACGCAGTCTTCTGTCTTTCGTGGGATAAGTTTTCTAACTTGTTCACGACAAACATGGCCATCCTGGCCATTTTGTCTTGGCCGGCCTCCGCCGGCTGGTTCTGGCGTCGCATCCTTGCGACGCAGTCTTCTGTCTTTCGTGGGATAAGTTTTCTAACTTGTGCGTGTAGTTATTTCATGTGGCACTGCACCGCCGATCCCGGCAGAAGTCTCCTTCGCGGGGACTTTCGCCGTGGAGCGTGTTGGTAGTTCAGATCTCAACAGGGCGAAATTCCAACGCTCGTCGAGCTTCCGCCGATCCCGGATTTCCGGATTCTCTCCCCAGTGGGACCAGCTCGAAATCTTATCCCACATCATGCAGCCGCTCACGGCGGTGGCATGAGCCGAGGCCAGGCAGCTTCGAGCTTCGCACGCGGCGGGATTTCCAGCCGCGTGCCCGGGGCCAGCGAGACCCGCGGGTCGATGACGCGGTTCCAGGCAAAGAGAGCGCGATACAGGCGGCCGTCGCCGTAGCTACGCTCGGCGAGTTCCCACCACGAGTCGCCCGCCGTGGCCACATGCGCCGCGTCCATTGCCGAGGATGCCGGCTGTTGGGGCTTCTGCGTTTGCTGCTCCGCCGGCAGGTCGAGCTGCGGAAGCGGCACCTGCAGGGTGGCTGGAGCGACAAACGAATCCTGTCGTGTGATGCCAGGCATCTCTGGCATCTCGGCCATCTCTGGCATGACCGGCGGTTCGGCAGAAGACACGGTGGGCAGGGTCTCAGGCACGCTTTGCTGCGGCACTTGAGCCGCTCGAGGGAGTGGCGGCAGATCGTCGGCAGGCAGCCGAGCGGGCGGGGAGAGCGTGGGGGGCGGAACCAGCTCATTGGCTCCCGCAGATGCGAGGTCGAAGGTCACGTCCGGGCCAGTGCCGGCCGGAGGCCGCGACACAAGCAGTTTCATCGAGAGCGCGCCGAACAGCACGCCCGCCAGTGTGGCAAGCAGAGCCAAAAGAATCTTGGTTTCGCGTCCCATGGATCAATTCGTCAGCCTGCGGCCAGCCTGCAGAGAGAGGACGAGAGTGTCTGTAATCGTCGGCGCGGCCGCCAGACCGATCCACAGGCGGCTGCGGCGGCCAGCTTCAGCCGTCGCTGGCGAGCGGGGCAAGCTGGGCAGCCCGGAGCTTAGCCGACCGGCTCCGCGGATTCCGCGCAACCTCTTGCTCGGAGGCCTCCACAGGCGACCGTGTCAGACAGTCCCAGGTCTGCGGACTGCGGAACGCCTGCTTGACGAGGCGATCCTCGAGGGAGTGAAATGAAATCACCACGAGCCGGCCGCCCTCCGCCAGGCGGGTCGGGATTCGCTCAAGCGCTATGCGGAGGCTCTTGAGTTCCTGGTTGACGGCGATTCGGAGCGCCTGGAATGTTCTCGTCGCGGGATGGATTCGCGGCGGTGGCTTCTGCCGCGGAACGGCCGATCTCACGACCAGCGCAAATTCCCGGGCCGTACGGATCGGCTGCTTCTCCCGGACCGCAGCGATCCGCCTCGCGATCCGCCGGCTATGCCGCTCCTCGCCATATTCAAAGATGAGATCGGCAAGCTTGTCGGGCTGCATTCGGTTGATCAGCTTCCACGCCGGCTCCCCCTCCGTCGGATCGAATCGCAGATCAAGCGGGCCATCGGACTCGAACGAAAACCCGCGGGTTTGATCAGCCAACTGGTCGCTTGAGAGACCGACGTCGAGCAGCACGCGATCGACGCGGTCAACGGCAAGTGCGTCGAGTACCTCGGGCAGGTCGCAGTAGTTGGCCTGAGCAAATCGGACCGGCAGGCCGGCCATCTCCCGCGCGCCGCGCTCGATCGCCTGCGGGTCGCGGTCGATCGCGATCACAAGCCCCGTCGGGCCTACCGCCTCGGCGAGTAGCCGCGTGTGGCCACCTCCGCCGAGCGTGCCATCCACCACCCGCATACCTGGCTTCACGTCCAGGAAGTGCATGATCTCGGCGGGTAGGACGCTGGTATGGATGCTCTCAGACATTCAAGTCATTCTATCAGCCCGGATTACGATACCCATATGAGCCTCATGGAAGCCGCCGATTCCTACGACTACGAGTTGCCGCCCGAACTGATCGCGCAGGAGTCACTTGCCGACCGCACAGCCGCCCGACTGCTCGTGATTGATCGGGCGTTGGGCGTCCTGACGCACCGTCACATTTGCGATCTTCCCGAGATCCTGCGGCCGGGCGATCTCGTGGTCGTGAATGACACCCGTGTCGTGCCGGCCCGGCTCGTTGGCCGGCGACTGAAGACCGGCGGCCGCTGGGCGGGGCTCTTTCTCCGTGTCGAAGCTGACAGCGGCGTTTGGCAGTTGCTCGCCAACACCCGCGGTCGCCCAGAGATTGGAGAACGGGTGATGCTGGTCGGGTTGGACAATGCCAAGACGCTGCTGTTGACGCTCGTAGGACGCGGCGCCGGTGGCACCTGGCTGGCCGTGCCCGATCCCTCGGAGCCACTGGCGACCATCGAAGCCCTTCTCGACAGGGTCGGCCGTGTACCACTGCCGGCCTACATCCGTGGTGGCACCGAGCAGCCGGGCGACCGTGACCGCTACCAGACCGTGTTTGCTCGGGAAAGTGGCTCAGCAGCGGCTCCCACCGCAGGTCTACACTTCACCGACCAGTTGCTCGCTCAGCTTGCCGACCGGGGCATCGGCCGTGCGAGCGTGACTTTGCACGTGGGACTCGACACGTTTCGGCCGATCACGGCAGCGAGGCTCGACGACCATCCCATGCACACCGAGTGGTGCGTCTGCCCACCGGAGACAGTGGCGGCGGTGACCGCGGCGCGGGCTCGCGGCGGCCGGATCGTGGCTATCGGCACGACCGCTGCCCGCACGCTGGAGACGGCCGCTCGCACAGGGACGCTGGCGGCCTGGAGAGGGCCGACCGATCTCTTCATCCGGCCCGGATTTCAGTTTCACGCCGTGGACTGCCTGCTGACTAATTTCCACATGCCGCGGACAACGCTGATGGTGCTGGTGAGCACGCTGGCCTCCCGCGACTTGATCGCCCGGGCCTACGCGGAGGCGATCCGCGCGCGGTACCGGTTTCTCAGCTACGGCGACGCGATGCTGATCGAGTAGCCGGGTGGGAAAGCCGCCCCTCGCAGGAGTGGTTGCGCGAGGCTACCCTCGAGTTGGTTTGATCAACCGCATCAATCGTAATCGTATGCCGAATACGTTCAGTGTTGATCTGTCTCCAATCCGCTTTGCTAGCCGCTGAAGCGCTGCACCGCCGGGCCGGCAGAAGTTGGCCGTCTTTACGAAAAACACGACTTCGTGTCGTTTTTTCTTGGCGAGCCGCCGCTCGCTGGTGCTGCGCACGGCATCCTGCCGTGCCGATCCCGGCTTTTCGGATTCC
>JBAXUW010000304.1:0-3428 GCA_037129495.1 Planctomycetota bacterium
TTCAGCCGATCCCGGCTTAGTTTTTTTGTGGGATTAAGTTTCTAAAGCCGTCCTGTGCGCGCTCGCTGCTACTCGGGTTTCTGGGCCAGGGCTAGGGCAAAGAATTTCTGGATCTGTTCGCCGACTTTCAAGTCGGGGTCATTCGCCAATTTGTCGGCTGTCAAGCTGGTATCACTCTGGAGAAAGAACGTGGTGGCGGTGGCTGGATCCTCTAGGTCCTTTGCCTTCTCCACAGAAGGTTGGCCGACCCGCTGCTGAAACCAACGGCTCGGCCGTAGACGCTTCAGTTGCTCAAACAGCCGGATTGCATCGCGATCGCCCTTGCCTGCCAGCACCATGATCGGAATTCTGTGCTGGATTGCCTCGCTGGTGAGCGGAACCGACATGGTCACTCCCTTTGAAGCCCAGACCGGACTCACGAGGGCGATCGCACGCACCTGCCGTCCCTGCGGCCCATCCGTTTTCGGCGGCCAATTCCAGTCGGCTACCGTCCACATAGAGGCCAGCGTACCCCCGACGCCGCACCCGACAATACAGAGCCGGTCGATATCGATTTTGCTCGCAGCGGATGGGTGGTTGATCCAGTTGCGGACGGCCTCAATTTCGCCCTGCATGGCGCACTGATCGCGAAGTCGGCCTCCGGTCGCGGCAGCGATCGACTCCAGATCGCTGCGCTTGAGAGCCCTTGGATCTCCGTCATCTCCCTTGGTGCCGCTTGTGAGGGTGGCGGGGCGAGAACCGCTCGCCCCGTGGGCGCGAAGATCGGGGGCCACGACCGCGTAGCCTGCCCGTTGCAGCGACTCGGCAAGTTTCTCAACTGTCTTGTGCGAGCCTTCCAGGTCATGGACGAGGATTACGGTGGCGACCGGCTTGGCCTCATCAGGTGCCGGATAAAACCAGGCAGCAATGCGGATGCCATCCGATGTTTCCAGGCGCAACTCCTCGACGCGGGGTTTCATTGTTGCAGCGGCCGTCTCTGCGGACCGGGCCTCCCAGGGGCATGCCAGCAGGCCTGGGGCTAGAACAATCAGGCAGAAAAACAATCGCTGGGACAGGATGGCCATGGGATGCTTTCCAAAACGTGAGACAAACACACCACTGTTTTGTCGCAAAAACAGCCCAAAAAAGCTATCGTCTGGCAGCCTTTGGACAGCGCACGAGACTGAGGGTCGGTGAATTTCTGGGAATAAACAGCCGCCGCGATCGCGAATTGACGATGTGAGACGGCGGATTCGACCTCCACCACTGATTGCGGTATTATAAGTTTGGGTTTGGTTCAATTCTGGCCCAGAGGCGACGCTCGCGAGGCCGTTTTTGCCTCGTGAGTGGCTGCCCCGTGAATAGCCTCTTGAAAACAAGCCTGATTGGGAGCACCGGGAACAGATGCTGGACCAATTCAAGCGCCGTTGGCAGGAATACACGGGAGAGGAGGAGTTGCCGTTTGACGGCGATACGCCCGCCTGGCTGATCAGTCTGCTGATTCATGTGGTCGTGCTACTGTCACTGGCGCTGGTGGCGCTGAGGGAGCCGTCTCGGTCCACCCCCGCAGTCATGATTGTCCAGTCGCAGGAGGCGGTCGAGGAGGTGCTCGACATGCCGCAGGAAATGGCCGTGGCGGATGAGTCGGAGACCAAGCCGGGTGCGGAAAGTGAGGAGAGCACCGAGGTAGCTCAGGCCTTGGCTCCCACGCTGGCCGAGCAGTCGGTCGTTCCAGTCGAGGCCGACATGGACCTGGCCAGCGACATCCAGGTCGAGCCGCTCGATGTCGTTCCAACCGCTGCCACGCTGAACGAAACCTTCGTTGTGAAAGGGGCAGTGGGTGCGGGAGCCACTGGGGCCACTGGGGCCATCGATCGGCTGACGGGGGAGATCGCCGCATCGCTCGACCAACGCCCCACGGTGATCTGCTGGGTGTTTGATCAGTCGGTGAGCCTCGCCGGCCAGCGAAAGGAGATCGCCGCCCGGCTCGAACGAGTATTTGAAGAACTTGGCGTGAACCGCTCGGCCGCTCACCGCCCCGATCTCAAGAACATAGTGATCGCCTATGGCAAGAGCGTGACGCTGGTCGCGAAGGCCACAGACGACGCCGCAGCCGTAGTGAAGGCGATCGAATCAATTCCGGTCGATGACTCCGGCGTCGAGATGACGTTTACCGCGGTTCGTAGCGCTGCCCAGGAAGCGAGCATATTCCGGCGGTCGCCGCGGAAGAACGTGATGATCGTCGTCTTCACAGACGAGGTCGGAAACGACCAGAACAAGGCCGACGAGACCTCCCTCTACTGCCTTCATCAGGGAATTCCGGTCTACGTGGTCGGCGTGCCGGCACCGTTTGGCATGAAGGAAGTAAAGTTTAAGTTTGTCGAGTTCGACCCGAAGTTTGAACAGAACGTGCAGTGGGCTGTGGTGGAGCAGGGCCCCGAGACGCTTTATCCCGAGGTGGTGCGGGTGCATTCAGGGAAGCTCGCCGACGAGGCGATCGACTCGGGCTTCGGTCCCTTTAGCCTGTCGAAGCTCTGTGCCGCCACCGGTGGCATCTACTTCTCGGTGCATGCCAACAGGAGCGCACGGGGCAGGGTGACCAACGAACAGACCGCGGCAATGGCCTCGCAATTACGGTATTTCTTCCCGCCCGATGTGATGCGGGCCTACCAGCCAGACTACACATCGGCCGCCACCGTCGATAAATTACTCGCGGCTAATCGGGCCAAGAAGGTGCTGGTCGAGGCGGCCCGGTCGGTCGAGGTCAGCCCCATGGAATCGCCGACAACGACCTTTCCCCGCGAGAACGATGGGGCACTGGCACTGCTGCTGGGCGAGGCCCAGAAAGCCGCCGCCCGGATTCAGCCGAAGATCGATAGCCTGGCGGAGTTGCTCAAGTCGGGCCTAGCGGATCGTGAGGCCATCAAGGAGAAGCGCTGGCAGGCCGGCTATGATCTCTCGTTGGGGAGAGTGCTGGCCGTGAAGGCCCGGACGGATGCCTACAATACGATGCTCGCGCAGGCAAAGTCGGGGATGAGGTTTAAGAATCCGAAAAACGATACATGGGAACTGGAGGAGAGCGACGACGTATCCAAGGTGGGTTCGCAGACTGAGAAGGTCGCAAAGCAGGCGAAAATGCTGCTGGAACGGGTAAAGCAGGACCATGCAGGCACGCCGTGGGCACTCTTGGCGGAGGAGGAATTGGATCGGAAACTGGGATACACCTGGGTCGAGAAGCATACCGGCGTCAACACCCCGAAAATGGATGGTGGAGGCGGCGGCGGGGTGCCTGCCCCAGGCGTCGACGACAAGAAGAAGATGCTCGCGGCTCCCAAGCCCAGGCGGCCGCTGAAGAATCTTTGACCAGCGTGACAGGGGCGAAATAAAAGACTTGTCCAATCCGTTTCGCTGTCCGCGAAAGGAGTGCCCCGCCGAGCCGGCAGAAGTCT
>JBAXUW010000305.1:0-3420 GCA_037129495.1 Planctomycetota bacterium
GGAGGCCTCACTGAGCTTGAAGGTGATCAGTGACGTCGTGCCCGCCTTCAGCGTCGCCTTACTCGTGGTGATCACGATCGACGGCTGAACGGAGTCAACATCGATCGCCGCCGGCAACGATCCCGCCAGGTTGACAGTGCCCTCTGCGTCGCTAAAGCTGCCTGCCCCCACGGCCACCGTGGCGGGGCCGTTGTAGTTTGCCAAGGGCGTAAACGTGGCAACGTAGCTGGTGCCCGAGCCTGTGAAATCTGAGAGCACGCCCCCAGTCACTGTCACGCAAGCCAAAGTAAACGTCGTCGATGGCTTGTTGAGCGTGAAGCTGATCGTCGCGGGCTCGTTCGCCCGCAGCAACGCCTTGCTCGACGCGATCGCGACCATCGGCGGAGCCGCTGCCACGATGGCATCGAATCGGCTTGTCACCGCCGCCTGATCGGCGCCGAAGATCAAGGCGAACGTGCTGGTGTCGCTGGCTCCCGCGGGCAGCGTGCCGATATTGACGGCCAGATTGATCGACATGTCGCCGCTGTCGCCGTTGGGATCGGTCGGCGTTAGCAAAACGTGGAACGGATTGTTGACGAAAAAGCTTTCAACCGACGCCACGGCACGCGGATCTGCCGATCCCAACGCCATCGCTCCGCCTGCGGCCGCCCCGACCACCAAGCGACCATCACGTAGGACGTCGTTTGACGTGACAAACGTTCCGGCCGGATCAGGGTCGCTATTTTCGAGCAAGGCCACACCCAAGAGCGGCGCTGTGGTGCCGTTGGTGATGGTCGTCGTCACGAGAGCGTGATTTTCCCCATCGAGCCACCGGACGGTTCTCGTAAACACAACGCCGGTCCGCGGGCTGCCCGTGATCCGCACTTCATGACTGCCGCCCACTCCCGCGTCGATCATCGTCACGGGAAACGACGTGAGACCGGCAGCGGCGGCGTTGGTGTAGGCCGTGCCGCCGATCGCGAGCGTCCAATCCGCCAGGAACGTGCCGTATCGTAGGAACTCGATGCCGTTCCAGCGGGCGCCGACCGTCGGCCCGACAAACGATCCGTCCGCCGCAAACCCCAGCGACAGCGGCGTGCCGACGACCTCAAGTGACCTGGTCACGATGACGATCGCGGGAGCGAGCGATCCCCGCCCGCCGGGCCTGCCGGAAGCGTCGACATAACTGCCGGCCGCCACGGTCACGGTGCCGTATCCGTCGAGTCCGACCAGGGGGGTGAACGTGGCCGTGTAGCTCGCTCCCGATCCCGCAAAATTCGAGAGCACACCGCCGCTCACCGTGATATCAGCCGCCGTAAAGTCGGCAGACGGACTGCTGAGCGTGAAGGCGATGGTGGCGGTCTCGCCCCGCCCGAGAGACGACTTGCTGCTAGCGATCGCGATCATGGGGCCGCTCGCCGCCACGGCGCTGACGACGTTGAAGGCATTGAGCCGGCCGCCGCTGGCGACCCGGCCTGTCAACGACGCACTCTGGTCGACGTTGTCGAGCAGCCGGCTCCTCAGCTCGGCGACGGTGAGCGTCGGATCGACCGCCAGCGCCAGGGCCGCCACGCCCGCCACGTGGGGCGTGGCCATGCTCGTGCCACTCAGCGTGCCGTACCGATTGCCCGGCACCGTGCTGTAGATATTCACGCCAGGAGCGGCCAGGTCGACGGTGTTCGCGCCATAGCTGCTGAACGACGCCAGGGAATCCCTGTTGTCGGTCGCAGCGACGCTGATGATTGCAGCGGAGGCGTAGCTGGCGGGATAGCTTGGCGACACGTCGGTACTCGCGCCGTTGTTGCCGGCGGCCGCAACGAACGTGATCCCGGCAGCGCCGCCGGCGTTGATGGCGTCGAGCAGGCCCGTGTCGAAGTCGCCGCCTCCCCAACTGTTGTTGGTCACCCGCACGTTCACGCCAAAACTCGTCCGCATCATGGTCGCGTAGTTGACGGCCCGGATGGCGTCAGCCAACGAGCCCGAACCCGACGAGTCGAGGAATTTCAGCGCCATCAGCGAGACATGCCAGTTTACGCCCACCACTCCGGTGCCGTTGTTCCCGACGGCGCCGATTGTTCCCGACACGTGCGTGCCGTGATAATGGTCATCCATCGGATCGCCGTCGTTGTTGACGAAGTCGTAGCCATGCACATCGTCCACGAAGCCGTTCTGGTCGTCGTCGAGGCCGTTGCCGGCAATCTCCCCGGGATTGGTCCAGACATTGGCCGCCAGATCGGGATGCGTGTAGTCGATGCCCGTGTCAATCACGCCAACGACGATGGAGCTGCTCCCGGTCGTGACAGTCCACGCCTCCGGAGCGTCGATGTCGGCGTCAATGACGCCTCCTGCCTGTCCCGAGTTGTTGAGGCCGTAGAGCTGGGAATAGGAAGGATCGTTGGGAGTCGTTGAAACCTGCGTCGTGCCATTGCGGTTGAACGAGGCAATGCCCACGTTGGCGGTGAAATACTGTTCGACGGCGACCACCGCCGCGGTGGTTCGCACAAGCAGTTGGCCCGGCAGGCCCAACCCCTCGACCACCTCGAGCCCAATCGCCGCCGTCCTCAGATACGCTGCTGCATCCGTCACCGTGTGCACGGTCTCAAGGGCGCCGCTCGACAGGCGGATGATCCATTCATTGAAACCGGTGGTGTCACCGTTGGCGTCAGCCGCGGTCGGCACCGCTGCGGACGCCTGCGGGGAAACCACCCCAATCCGTCGGGGCCCTGCGACCTTCGGCGACAACGAGGCAGATGCGAAGGCAGAGACCGAACCAGCGGCAGGCAAAACCGATGTGGAGTCAGTCGTGGCCGATGCAAACCAGGACGGCATCACGCGGGCATACGACTGCCCCTGATCGAATGCGTCGCCAGCCATTACCGCCAGCAGCCGCCGGTCCTCGAGTCGCTCAGCACCAAGACCGGTGCGGCCCCGAGCCAAGCTGCGCCGGGCCCCGCGCTTCGGGCCCGCCGCGAGGCGGCGCCGTGGCCAGAAGCAGTCGAGAGGCGAACGTTCAGCCGACATATGAATTCCTCAATGATCCAAAACAATCAGGCACCGTTATCGGACCTGATCTCACTGGCCGCCGGTGCCCCAATGATCCATGACGACCAATGTCCAGACACTTGCCAGCAGGCGGTTCTTCCGGGACGAAAACCCGGCGGATTTTCAGGGATATCGCTCCCTGAGTCAAACGCAGCATTCCCAGGATTTTCTCACTCACCCGCAGGCGGGAATCCCGGCGGCGGAAAGCGGCCGAATACCGAGCGAATACCCGCCGGGCACCGTCTCCACTGGCATTCGCCTGGCGTCCCTCAGATCAGCCTGGCGAGGATGAGCACGCCGACGAAGCCCACCACCGATACGATGGTTTCCATCAAAGGATGGCTCGGTCAATGGCACTTCGGCAACGGTCTTCCGGCTGATGAGCGACTCGTGAGTCTC
>JBAXUW010000306.1:0-3408 GCA_037129495.1 Planctomycetota bacterium
CAGCGGGCGGAGGCCCGCCAAGCGAAAATCGCAGGATGCGATGTTTCGCGTGAAGCGGCAAGGCGGTATCACACCTGAACAGACCCACGACTGCGTCGCATGGATGCGACGCCCTCGCCAGCGGGCGGAGGCCCGCCAAGCGAAAATCGCAGGATGCGATGTTTCGCGTGAAGTCAGTGCTGTCCCTGCGCTGCCAGCCAGCGTTCGGCGTCGAGGGCCGACATGCAGCCGGTGCCGGCGGCAGAGATCGCCTGCCGGTAGTAGTCGTCCGCCACGTCGCCCGCGGCAAAGACCCCTTCCACGCTCGTCTCCGTGCGAAAGTGTTTCTTCCAGACGATGTAATGCTTTGCGTTGAGTTCTATCTGACCGTCGAGAAAGGGTGTGTTGGGCGTGTGGCCAATCGCGAGAAAGAGGCCTGCTGCTTCGAGTGTTGTCTCCTGCGCGGGATCGACCGTGCTCACGAGCCGCACGCCGGTCACCCCCTTGGTGTCGTCGCCGAGCACCTCGGCCAGACCGGAGTTGAAATGGATCTGGATCTTGGGGTCGTCGTGGGCCCGCTGGGCCATGATCTTCGAGGCGCGGAGGGCATCGCGACGGTGTACGAGATGCACCGTGCTGGCAAACTTCGTCAGGTAGGTGGCCTCCTCGACCGCTGAGTCGCCGCCCCCAACGACCACGATCGGCCGGTTTCGAAAGCGCGGCAGTGCGCCGTCGCAGACAGCACACGCGCTGACGCCGCGGTTTTTGAACTTCTCCTCGCTCGGCAGGCCGAGCCAATTAGCGCTAGCGCCCGTGGCAATGATCACGCACTGCGCCTCGACCACGCCCCCCTCGACGGGATAGAGCTTGAAGGGCCGGCGGGAGAAGTCGACTTTGAGGATGTCGTCGGTGATGATCCGCGTGCCCATGTTCACTGCCTGCTGCCGCATCAGCTCCATGAGCTCTGGGCCGGTAACGCCCTCGCCGGCATGGGGGGGCATCATCTGCAGTCTTTCGGCCGGTAGAGCGGATTGGAGAAACATCCCGAGGTCGCCATGCGGGAAGCCGGCGTAGTTTTCGACCTCGCTGGTGAGGGCGAGCTGGCCGAGGGGAAGCGTGCCCGCCATCCGATTCTTCTCGCTGATCGCGCCCTCAAAGACGAGCGGCTTGAGCTGGGCGCGGGCGGCATAGGTGGCGGCTGACCAACTGGCCGGTCCGCTGCCGATGATCACGAGGGTTTCCTGGGTGGTCGTGCCGGAGATGGCGGCCATGGTAGCTCCCGCTAGAGGTCGGTGATGCGTGTTCACCCGTTCCAGACGCCGATCGACTGTGGAGCCGGGATCAGGCATGATGGACGAAGTTGGCGGATCCCGAAACCCCTGGCCTGCCACGCCCGGCAGTTGTTCAGCCGCTGCCGATGAATGGGCACATTTTTAAACGCCTCCGAGTCCCCACGCGTCCGAGGGATCAGCCATGAGCCTGCTTGTTGTCTTGCTGCCTAGCGCCCTCGTGCTGGCAATTGCCTACCGCGTTTACGGCAGTCTGCTGGCCCGACTGCTCAAGCTCGATCCTGATGCCGCCACGCCTGCCGTGACGCTCCGCGATGACGTCGACTACGAACCAATCCCGCCACAGTTGCTGCTCGGCCAGCACTTCTCCGCGATCGCGGCTGCCGGACCGATCGTGGGGCCGATCCTGGCCGGCGTGGCCTTCGGCTGGCTGCCGGCGCTCCTCTGGATTCTCGTCGGCAGCATCTTCATTGGCGGCGTGCACGATTTCACCGCGCTCGTGGCGTCGGTGCGGCACAAGGCCAGGTCGATCGCCGAAGTGGTCCGCGATCACATGAGTCAGCGGAGCTACCTGCTGTTTCTCTCCTTCGTCTGGATTGCGCTGGTCTACATCATCGTCGCGTTCACCGACATCACAGCCTCGAGCTTCATCGGCCGGCAGGTGCTCGAAAACGGCGCGACCGTTTCCGGCGGCGGGATCGCGACCTCAAGCCTGCTCTACCTTCTGCTGCCGATCATCATGGGCCTCTGCATGCGGTATGCGAAGCTGCCGCTCTGGCTGGCAACGCTGATCTTCCTACCGCTGGTGGGCGTTGCGATCTGGATCGGGCAGTTTTTCCCGTTCGACCTCGGTCAGGCGTTGGGCACGTCCGACGCGACCGCGCAGAAAATTTGGGGCGGACTGCTCCTGGCCTACTGCCTCGTGGCGGCAATGATGCCGATGTGGCTCCTGCTACAACCGCGCGGTCATCTGGGCGGCTGCTTTCTGTATGTGGCGCTTGCCGGGGCCGCGATTGGCCTGGCAATCAGCGACCGGCTCGTGGCGGGTAACTCATCGATTCAGTATCCGGCGTTCACAAACTGGCAAACCGCCAAGGCTGGCAATCTCATTCCGATGCTCTTCATCACGATCGCCTGCGGCGCCTGCTCTGGATTTCATTCGCTGATCGCTTCGGGCACGACGAGCAAGCAGCTCCGCCGGGAGACCGACGCGCGGGCAATCGGCTACGGCACAATGCTACTCGAGGCGATGGTGGCGATCGTGAGCCTGGCCTGCGTGATGGTGCTTGCCGGCGACAGCAAACTCGTTCACCAGCCGCCGAATTTCATCTATGCCCTCGGCATGGGTCGATTTCTGGAAATCCTCGGAGTCCCGGTGGCAATCGGGGTGTCGTTTGCCCTGATGGCGTTCACGACGTTCGTCTACGACACGCTCGACGTGTGCACGCGACTGGGCCGCTACATCTTCCAAGAGCTGACTGGTATGACGGGCAAGGTCGGTGGGTGGCTGGGGACGGGCCTGACAGCGGGCGTGCCGCTGTTCTTTCTGATGCAGCCCCACTTCGATGCCGAAGGTCATCCTGTGCCGGTCTGGAAGACATTCTGGAGTCTGTTTGGCGCGAGCAACCAATTGCTCGCTGCGCTCACGCTTCTGGGCGTGACAGTCTGGCTCTGGCGAACGCGTCGCGAGGCCTGGGTCTGGCTGGTAACGGGCGTGCCGACCCTCTTTATGTATGCGATGAGCACGTGGGCCCTGGCGAGCATAACGCTGCCACAATTTCAGGGTGTCAACGGCTTCGTGCTGCCCGTCGATCCGGTGCCGTGGGCGGGTGTTGTGCTGCTCGGGTTGGCCGCGGTGATGCTCGTTGAGGCGATCCGTGTGCTTACGCTGCCGCCGGGGCCGCTGAGACCCGAGGGATTACAAAAGGCCACGGAGTCGCAGCCATGGGCCGCCACACCGACCGCGTGAACCTGCCCACAAAGGTCTGTGCCACCTGCGGCCGACCGTTTGCGTGGCGGAAAAAGTGGGAGAAATGCTGGGCAACAGTACGCTACTGCAGCGACCGATGTCGGGCCGCTCGCAGCCCCGGCGGTGCGGTGCCCAGCAGGTAGCAACACGGATTGGACAAGTTAGAAAACT
>JBAXUW010000307.1:0-3407 GCA_037129495.1 Planctomycetota bacterium
CTCGCTCAGTACCTCGCTCGACCCTTGGCTGGGCCTTGGGCTCCGCTTCAACTGCCTTCCGTACACGGTTATCAAGACTCCACGGTCCGCCGCCGTTGGCCATCAAAAACACCATCGTTCCCATCAGCGACAGATTCTTCATGAAGTTGATCATCTCAAGCGACTGCCGTTCGGGCGTTGCCTTCCAGAAATCGTGGAAGTAATAGGTGGCCGCCATGAGAAACACGAGTAATAGAAACGCGCCCACCCGGGCCCAATAGCCGAGGATAATCGAGAGAGCACCGAGAATCAGAAACGCAATCGCGCCAGCCAGCATGACCTTCGGCTGCGGCACGCCCTCGTTCGCCATCAACTCAGCGACGTCATTGAATTTCGGAATCTTGTTGCCAACTGCGCTCATCAAAAAGATCAGGGCAATCATCACCCTGCCGAGCACGGCCAGGAGACCTTTGACAAAGTTCATGGTGTTCACTCCTCGTAACCGCTCACCGACAGAGAATGGCCAGGCGACAGCCATGACCTAGGGCCACGATCCTACAGATGGTTACGGCTGGGCGGCATGGCAGGATTCTAGAGCCCTTCGACCGCCACGCCTTTTGCCCAGACGCCCTGAATTGACATTCCTCGCCGGCTGTGGATTCGATTCAATGCCTGTGAGGAGAACTGGATCATGCCAAGCCCTGCCCCGATCATCACGAGGAGCCGCTTCACGGCCGCCCGCAGCTGCGTCAGCGATGTAGCACAGCTCGCCCAGGAGATTCCGTTATTTCCCGTTGAGCGGACGATGCCGCTGGGACCGCTGGCGGCCGCCCGCGATGCCACGACCGTTCGGATCGGTTGGGCCGCGATCTTTCTCAAGGCATATTCGCTTGTTGCCCGTGAGCTGCCTGTGCTCCGCACGTGGCTGGTCCGCGGCTTTCCCCACGGCGGGTTGAGATTTGGGGATCGGCTCGCCACCAGCTCCACGAGCGTGGCGACACTCGCGATCAACCGGGTCGAGGAGGGGGAAGACAGGCTCTTCTGGGCGCGGATCGCGGAGCCCGATGCACGGCCGCTCCCCGAGATCCAGCAGTTCATCATTGACTCTGCGACAAAGCCGGTGGAAGAGATATTTAAGCGACAGTTGCAGTTGGAGATGGTGCCGGGCTTCCTGCGGCGGATGATCCTGCGGTGCAACATGAACTCGTTCTCGCCGAAGCGGCCCACGCGGATCGGTACGTTCAGCCTTTCCACGCTTGCCGGGCTCGGCGCGACCAACCGCTTTCATCCCACGATCTGCACGACAAGCCTCTCCTACGCGCCGCTCGACACAGACGGCCGCTGCCTCGTCACGCTGATCGCCGATCACCGGGTGCTCGACGGTGCCGTGGTGGCTCGTGCACTGGCCCGGCTGGAGGAAACACTGCTCGTCGACATGGTCGGCGAGCTTCGCACGCTCGCTACGGTCAGGCGGGTGGCGGGTGGCCAACCAGCCGCTGCCTGATGGCAGCCAGTCGTTCGGCCAGGTCTCGCTCAAAGCCGCGGTCGGTCGGCTCGTAATACCGCTTCTCAACGCCAAGGTAATCCTGGGCCGCGATGCCGTCAGCCGCATCGTGCGAATACTCGTAGCCCTGGCCATGGCCAAGCTGCTCGGCGCCAGAATAATGCTTGTCTTGGAGATGCCGCGGCACCGGGATCACCGCCTGCTCACGGACATCTCGCCGCGCCGCCCCGATTGCCGTTGTACAGGCGTTACTCTTGGGCGCAAGCGCCAGATAGGTGACCGCCTGCGAGAGCGTGAGCTGACATTCGGGTAGCCCCACAAACTCCGTCGCCTGCATTGCCGCCACCGCGATCATGAGGGCCCGCGGGTCGGCGTTGCCGATATCCTCACTGGCGAGGATCACGAGCCGCCGCGTGAGAAACCGCACCTCCTCGCCCCCCTCCAGCATCCGCGCCAGCCAGTAGAGCCCAGCATCAGCGTCGCTGCCACGAATGCTCTTGATCAGGGCGCTGGCGCAGTCGTAGTGGGTGTCGCCCGAATCATAGGTGATCGCCTTCCGCTGGACGCTCTCGCGGGCCAATTCTGCCGTGAAGATGAGCGGCCGACTGCGGCTGGAAAGGACACCAATTTCCAAGCCGCCAAGCGCCCGCCGAGCGTCGCCATCGGAGGTCTCCACGAGGATCGCGATCGCCTCCGGCGCGAGTTCGATCTGGTCCTGCCCCAGGCCGTGCTCGCGGTCGGCAACAGTCCGTCGGAGGATCTCCGAGATGTCGTCCCGCGAGAGGGCCTCGAGCTCGAAGATCCGGCTGCGGCTGACCAGCGCGCTTGTCAGCGCAAAGTACGGATTCTGCGTGGTCGCTCCGATCAATGCGATCACGCCGTTCTCGACGTCGGGCAGCAGCACATCCTGCTGAGACTTGCTGTAGCGATGAATCTCGTCAACAAACAGGCAGGTCTTCTGGCCGTCGTCCTCCAGCCGTCTGCGGGCGGCCTCAAGCACGTCGCGAACCTCCTTCACGCCCGAGGCAGTGGCGGAGAGTTCCACAAACCGTCGTTTTGTCTCGCGAGCGATAATTTCGGCGAGCGTTGTTTTGCCGACGCCGGGTGGACCGTAGAGGATCACGGAGCCGAGCCGGTCGGCTTCGATGAGCCGCCGCAAGAGCGTTCCCGGCCCCACCACCTTCGCCTGCCCGACATAGTCGGCCAGCCGCCGCGGCCGCATGCGGGCGGCCAGTGGCGCAGCGCGGGCCACATTCGCGGCACGGGAGGCGGAAAAGAGGTCGGCCATGGAGCACCTGTCGCCGCCAGTGAACGGATGATGAACGGATCCCGAGCTTCAGATTCTCGACCGATCGGGCTGCGAGCGAAAGCCCAGCCGCCTCAGCGGCGGACCTTGGCTAAGAGAAGCGTAGCTGGCCCAGTCCGGGTCATCCGCCAAGCAACGGACGCCGGGGCCGTGAGAGCCCTGTCAGCCGCGTCAAAAATCCCCGTGCCGGCGGCCTTGAGCCGGAGCGTGTAGCTGCCGACCAGCCGTGGGCCGCGGATGCCGGAGATCGTATACGTAATCCCATCGGTGGTGGCGATCCGCGCGTCCGCGAATGCCAGCGACACGACGGTCCGGCCCCGCGTGAGCTGAAAATCGTTGAGCGTCACACCCCGCACCGCTCGGTTGAAGGTGACGGTCATCGAAGTAATTGCCTGTGACGTGGTCGCCGCAACCGTCTGAAATGTCGCCACCAGCGGTGGCAGCCAGACCAGCGGAGTCGCGGTGATGGGTGGTCGAGTGGAAACTGAGGTGGGCGTCAGAATGGGCGAGACAACGGCATAGTTGCCGTGCACTGGGTCGACGAGCACAGGTCGGACCGTGTTGATGGCATTATGGGCAGCGCTCCTGGGGATCGGCTCTTCGTGGCCTACGACCGCG
>JBAXUW010000308.1:0-3382 GCA_037129495.1 Planctomycetota bacterium
CTATCCCCTATGCTGTGGCTGTGCAATACCTGCCGGATGGCATCGCAGTGACATTCCCTTGATATGGTCTTCAGCTCCCACCTTTTCGTCTTCTACTTCCTGCCGCTGTCGCTACTGGTGTACTACCTGCTGCCGATGCGTGGGAAGCACATTTCGCTGACCATTTTCAGCTATGTGTTCTACGGCTGGGCGAACCCGTGGTTTGTGCTTCTGATGATGTTCCAGACGGTGGTGGACTGGCTGGCTGGCATGACCATGGCCGGGCTGTGGGGCAAGCCCAAGGATGCCCCGATCCCGCTCCTCACTCCCGGGGGGCCCCGCACAGGATGGCAAAAGGCTGCCCTCGTCATCGCGATCGTGTCCAACCTCATGCTGCTCGGGTTCTTTAAGTACTTCAATTTCGGCCTCGACAACTGGAACGCGGTGATGACGTCCGCCGGCCTGGAGACGGCCCGATGGGACACGGCGCTGCGGATCACGCTGCCGCTGGGGATCAGCTTCTACACGTTCCAGTCCATGAGTTACGCCATCGACGTCTATCGCGGCGATGCCAAGGCCATCCGGTCGATCCTCGATTACATGTGCTATGTGGCGATGTTCCCCCAGCTGGTGGCCGGCCCGATCATCCGGTTTCAGGATGTTGCAGACCAGTTCCTGGTGCGGACGCACACGCTGGAAAAGTTTGCGCGGGGCGTTGCCTTTTTCTCGCTTGGTCTTGGGAAGAAGATCCTCTTGGCCAACCCGTGCGGGAAAGTCGCCGACACCGTGTTTGATGCCGGCGCCGCCGCGACGATGGACGCATGGTACGGCGCCTGTGCATACGCATTCCAGATCTACTTCGATTTCAGCGCGTACTCAGACATGGCGATTGGGCTGGGGCTGATGCTTGGCTGGGTGTTTGCCAAGAATTTCGACTCTCCCTACCTCAGCCAGTCGATCACCGAATTCTGGAGGCGCTGGCACCTCTCGCTCTCAACGTGGCTCCGTGACAACCTCTACATCCCCCTGGGCGGAAATCGTCTGGGCGAGGTGCGAACCTATATCAACCTCGCGATCACGATGGTGCTGGGCGGCCTCTGGCACGGGGCGTCGTGGAACTTCATCATCTGGGGCAGTATCCATGGCGGCATGCTCGCCCTCGAACGCCTGCAGGGCAAAGATAGTTGGTACCGCTATCTCCCCGGAGTGGTGCGTACCGCGATTACCTTCGTCATCATCCTGTTCACCTGGGTCTTTTTCCGGGCCAAGGACACGACGGCGGCAATAAACTTCTGCAGGACGATGCTTGGCTTCGGCGCAAGGCAGGACGGCAGCGACCTGTTGTCCGGCCTGATCTACCAGCCCTACTACCTCCTCTGTTTTGCGATCGCAGCGGCCGTGGTCTGGGGCTGTCCGCAGACATGGGACTTCACACGCGAGCTGCGGTGGCCCAAGGCGGCATTCTGCATTCTGATCCTTCTGTTGTCTTTGGCCGTGATGGAAACTCAGGACTTCAACCCGTTCATCTACTTCATCTTCTGAATGAACATGACACATCACATCAAACAGCTCTCCCGCGAAGAGTTGGCAAAGGCCGAAATCGGTCACACCATATCGACGCCCGGGGTGAACCGCTTTCTGACCCTTGTCTTCCTCGCCCTGATCGTGGCCGTGCCGATCCTGCAAAACATCAGGGAGTTCAGTGCCATTTGCTCCGGCAGGGACGCGGAACGGCGCGTGCCTCAATCCTGGGATGTCTTCACGTTTCTATGGCCCAATCTGAAGGAGATAAAGACGGCAGCCGGAGCGGACTCCATCAAGGGCTTCTTCGAAGCCGGCAAAGCCTCGAACAACCGCATGCTCCGGGATATCGGAACGTACGAGGCGTCGCTCAAAGACCGCGACTTCATGATCCAGTGGCTCATCCCCCGGATGCAGACCTTCATCACCGGCCTGCTCAAGGGCGGCAACGAAGACGCCTACTGCGGCAGAGACGGCTGGCTCTTCTACAGGCGTGATCTTGATTCGCTGACAGCCCGCGGCTTTCTGGACCCGGAAGTGCTGAAGCAACGCGCCGCCACGGGAAGCGAACTGAAGGCGCCGCCCCAGCCGGACCCTGTCAAAGCGATTACCCAGTTCCGTGACGAGCTCGCGCGGCGGGGCATCAGCCTGATCGTCATGCCCGTGCCTGTGAAGCCATCGGTCTACCCCGAGCGCCACGCATCGCGTTACGAAGGAAGGACGAAGGCGGTGCAAAACCCCTCGTTCGCAACCTTTCAGGAACAGCTGGCGAAGGAAAACATCTGCGTCTTCGACGCAGCGCCGCTTCTCTTTGAGGCCAAGGCCGCTTCCCCTGAAACTCCGCTCTACCTGAAGACCGACACTCACTGGACCCCGCAGGCGATGGAGATGACGGCACTGCAACTCGCGAACCTCGCCAGACAGACCGTCTCCCTTCCGGCACCCATGGCGAAGCGATTCACGACGGTCGAGAAGCGCGTGGACAATCTGGGCGACGTGGCGATGATGCTCAAGCTTCCGGACAGCCAGCAGGTCTTCCCTCCCGAAACCGTGACACTGCGGCAGGTCATGGACGGCAGCTATCTCTGGAGGCCGGATCCGAAGGCTGAGGTGCTGTTTCTCGGCGACAGCTTCGCGAACATCTATTCACTCGCCCCGATGGGGTGGGGCGAAGCGGCCGGGTTCGTCGAACATCTGAGCATGGCGATCGGCCTGCCCGTGGACGCTATTACCCGCAACGACGCCGGCAGCTTTGCCACGCGCGAGATGCTCGCCAAGGAGTTGCAGCGCGGCAATGATCGCCTGGCCGGCAAGAAACTCGTGATCTGGGAGTTCGCCGCGCGTGAACTCGCCTGCGGCGATTGGAAGCTGATCCCGATGACGTTGGGCGAAAAACGCGAGGCTGGGATGTATGCGCCACCGGCCGGCCGGACGACGGCCATCCGCGGCGTGGTGTGCGCGGCCTCGCCCGCGCCCAAGCCCGGCACGGTCCCATACAAGGACCACATCATCATGGTGCATCTGACCGAGCTCGAGTCGGCCGACGATCCAGCCGCCGCAGGCAAGGAGGTCGTGCTTTTCGCCTGGAGCATGTGCAGCAACGTTGCCACACCCGCCGCGCGCTGGCGGCCGGGCGACACCGTAAAGCTGCGCCTCCGCCCCTGGGCCGACATGGCGGCGAAATACGAGGCCATCAACCGCAGCGAGCTCGACGACGAAAAACTGCTTCTTGCGGAGCCGGCGTGGGGCGAGTAATGGAACGACGGCAGAACCCGATACGACAAAACTGAAGGAGAAACCATCCGCACTCAACTGTTCAGCAGTCTCGTCCTCATCTTCTGCCTCACCGCCTTCGCCGCCAGCGGTGAAGAACCGGCCGCGG
>JBAXUW010000309.1:0-3377 GCA_037129495.1 Planctomycetota bacterium
CTGCCGGGAAGCTGCCGGGAAGCTGCCGGGAAGCTGGAGAAACCGGGCAAACCATGAAGGATAGCCCGGTCAATGGCACTTCCACAAGCGTTGCCCTCCTGCTGAGCGACTCGTGAGCCGGTTGCTCCCGCCTCCCGGGCTTGCCCCGGCCCAGAAAGGCTGTGGATGTCGCCATCAGCTTGGCCCAGCACCCGGCCAGCGAGCGTTGGTTCGACGAGATTACTCCGCAGATCGCCCGGACGGCTTGGCCCGTGCTCCGGCAACGGCAACACCGCTCCGCGGCCCGCGCGGGCGAGGACGGTGGCGACGGCAGCGCGGTTCAATTCCTCCAACGCATTCACGTCTGTTCCGAGTGCGGTGCCGATGTTGAGGCTCGTGAGAGATCCCGGCACCACGCTGGGCAGATCGGCCGTCAGGGCCAGCACGTTGGCGCGGGCAACGTCGGGGCCGAAGACGTAGTCGCGGACGTAGCGACCGTCGCCATTGATGCGGGCCGGTTCGCCTGCCAGCAGTTTCTTGCAGAAGATCGCCACCACGCCGGCCTCACCGGAACCGTTCGCATGCTGCACATGCCGGGAGAATTGTTCGTGGAGTATCAGTTGGCCGCGCATCGGATGCGACCCGATCTCGACGTGATGCTCGCCGCGTACGGGGATCTCGGCCCCGGCTCTATCGGCACCGCCGCATCGTATGGCGAGGGAGGCTACGAGGTCGCTCCGACTTCGTCGTTCGTCGGGCCCGATGCGGAGGAGCCACTCACCGCGACGATGCGCACGCTGCTGCAGGCGGAGGCCGATGGCCGCACGGGCCGGGCTTACAGGCCCGTGCCCTTGAAATCACTGGTGAGATCAAACTGAAAATTGGTGCCGCTGTTGCGGCCCTTCTTGACGGTGGCCTTGAGTCCGGAAGTCTTTGAGTCGCCGTAGGCCCGGGGAACCAGGTACTTCACCGCGGCGGGCTTGCTGGCGTTGTTCATGCTTTCCCTGCGCCACTTCTCGTAGTCTTCCGGGGTCGATTCCGCTGGCAAGCCCGGCGACGACAGTCGTTTGGCTGGTGAGCGTCGCCTGGCGGGTTCTGCGGCGAGCCAGAGGCTCACCACAGCACGCACGCGAAACACGGAATCCCGCACGTTTGGATTGGAAACACCAGGCTTCTGCCGCTGCGCATGGGATCTGCAGGCACATCATGGGCTTGCCTCCAGTGGCCGGGACCACTATTTCGTACGCAAGAGATCCCACGCAGGGCGTTGCTGGCATGCACCAGCCGAAACCCTCCATGGCCAAGGACTCCGCCGATGACGACTTCGTGGATCAGGAATCGCTGTGCAAGGCCAACCCTTTCATGGGCCTGCCTGGCGGTCTGGGCGGCCATGTTTGCCGCCGCCACGACCGGGTCTGCACAGCCGCCTTCCTGGGGTCCCAGTGCGACTCTCAGCAGGCCCGCACCGACGACGTGGCCGGCCGCACCGCCGCCGCGGATCTATTGTATGCCTTTTGTGATGGAGCCCGGGCTGCAGGAGCAGCTTGCGGAACAGCAGGCGGCAGGTCCCGTCATTCCGCAGGGCCCGGTGCGTTGGTTCATGGCCGAGAGGCCCCACCTCACGGATACGGTCACCGGATTCGATCGCAAGGAACCGGTGGGGCTGTCGATCTCCAAGCAGGTCGCAGACGCGCTCTTCCAGCAGGGCCTACCCGTCGTGTTCTGGAATAACCCAGGATTCCCTCCCGCCGATGGCTGGATGCTTTCCGGGCAGGTCGTCAGCCTGACTGAAGGCAGCGCCGCTGCAAAAAACATGATCGGCTTTGGCGTGGGAAACAAGCAAATCGGCGTGGACGTGGCGCTGTCCGATCCGAAGACGGCCGGCGGCCGGCCCTTCTTCATCCTCGACTCGACCGACAAGGGAACGAAGATGCCGGGCACGGTGGCGATCGGCGCGGTCGCGGGCTTCAATCCCTACGTGATCGTGGGCAAGATGGTCGCGTCGAGTTCTGGGATCAGCGACATCACGCAGCAGGGCCGGATTGCCGGCGGGATCGCCGAGGCCGTTACCGAATCCCTCAGAGCCCATGGGCAGCTTGCGGCACGCTAGCTGCCCGTCGAAAAAGTCGTCCATGCCCTGCCGATCATGAAGTGAGTTTTCGCTTGAAAACATCCAGTGCTTGCCGGTGCTCCTCGCACGGGCCCGCGTCGTGCGGTTCCGCAGGCTGTTTATCCACGGGCTGCTAGTCGGGCGACCGAGTTGCATCCACGCACGAGAGAGTGATTGATGGTCAGACCGCCCCCGTTTTTCGATCACCTGCTGGCGTTGCCGATGCCACTGCTGGTCGGCTTTCTTCTCCTCTATTGGGGCCTGCTCGCGGTCGCGGTCCACCGCGTGTTCGTGCCGTGGATTGCCGGGCCCACGGGCCAGAAGCTCGGCAGGCTGGAAGCCGAGGTTCCGGCACAGATCGGTCTGGCGTTTGGCCTGCTGATCTCGTTTATCGCGATTCCCGTGTGGGACCAGCACAATCATGCCGAGGAAGTGGCCCGCACCGAGGCAGCCTCGTATCGCGACATGCTTGAGACGATTGAGAGCAGTGCGGAGCCGGGGACGGAGCCACTCATTCCGGCGCTGCGAAAGGCCGTCGGCTTCCTGGTGGCGACCGAATGGCCGCAGATGGCTCGCCTGCAGTCGCCGCGAATTGCCGCTCCGCCGCTGCGCGAGCTGCGGTCTGCGATTCACTCGCTGCCGGAGGGCGGCCTGCGCCACGAACTCGACGATTTATTTCGCCAGGCTGCTGCGTCGCGGGAGACACGCCTGCGGATTGCCGCGTCGCGGCCGCCGCCGGCCCGCTGGAGCATCGTGGGCGTGCTGGGCATCCTCACGCTCCTGGGCGTCGGCCTGATTCACGCCGAATCCTACCGGGCCAGGCGCATCGCCCTGGCCATGGTCGCGATCGGAATCACCTGCTGCTTCGTGATTCTGCTGGCCTACACGCGACCCTACCTCGGGCAGTTTGCCATCCAGCCGATCGATCTCATCGTGCTGTCGGAGGAGGGGGCCGGTGCCGATGCTATCGACGGCATCGCCTCGTTGCCCGGAGCGATCAGCATTCCTCGATGACGGGGTTGGTGAGGCTGCCGACCCATGCCCTCCGGTTACGCCATCGCGCTGCTTCCCGACGTTGCCGACCGCCAGAGCCGTGACGGCCGGCCGCAGCGGGTGGTTCGGCGCAAACACTCCGTGATAGCGATGCCGGTGCCTCCGCGGCTGCGGGATGGCAGCGTGGCGTGGTTCGAGCAGAGCAGCTTCTCAATCTCAGCGAGAAAAATCCTGGTCACCGCCGCGACGGCCTTGGGCCGGTCGCCGAGGGCGGCAAACCATTCCGCCGTCAGCG
>JBAXUW010000031.1:0-21864 GCA_037129495.1 Planctomycetota bacterium
TCTCGCTCAAGGAATAGTCGCTCTCGCTCAAGGGAATAGTCGCTCTCGCTCAAGGAATAGTCGCTCTCGCTTTGGGAATAGTCCGACGAAGAGTCGACTATGAGTCTGGAAGCGTCTGCAGCGTCAGGAAATCATCTGCGGCCATGAACGACATCCGTACCATCGCCCTGATCACCGGCGTGCTGGCCCTGCTGACTGCCGCCACTGCGATCGGACAATTTCTCAAGCGGCATCCCGACCGCGGTCTCGACCCCGCCGCCGTTCGTACTTTTAATCTGCGCATCCGCGGTTGGTGGGTGATCTGCACCGTCCTCGCGGCGGCATTCTGGCTGGGAACCACCGCCACCGTCGTGCTGTTTGGGCTGGTGTCGTTTTGGGCGCTGCGGGAATTCATCACGCTCACGCCAACCCGGAAGGGCGATCACCGCGCCCTGTTCTGGGTCTTCTTCGCCTTCACGCCGCTCCACTACCTCCTTGTCGGCCTGAATCGCTACGATATTTTCAGCGTCTTCCTGCCGGTCTATGCGACGCTCTTTGTGCTGGCTCGCGTTGCCTTCGCCGGCGACTACAAGCGGTTTCTGGAACGCACGGCAAAGATTCAGGCGGGCCTAGTCGTCTGCGTCTACTGTCTGTCATTCGCCCCCGCGCTCCTGCAGATTCCGATGGCGGGCTCTGCAGTCGCGGGCCGGAGCACAAATTTCCGGCTGCTCTTTTTCCTGATTTTACTCGTGCAGTTCGCCGACTGCATGCAGTATGTCTGGAGTCGGATGCTCGGCCGACGGCTGGTGGCTGAGTCGGTGAGTTCCAACCGCACCTGGGAAGGACTCCTCGGCAGCGCAGCCAGCACAGCCCTGCTGGCTGCGGCGCTCTGGTGGGCGGCGCCCCCCTTCCAGCCATGGCAGGCGGCGCTCGCCGGCCTCGTCGTGGCCACGATGGGCTTCGCAGGCGGCATGACGATGTCGGCGATCAAACGCGACCGTGGCGTCAAGGATTATGGCACGCTCGTAGTCGGCCACGGCGGCGTGCTCGACCGGATCGACTCTATCTGCTTCGCCGCGCCGGTCTTCTACCACATCACGCTGCTGGTCACGGGCGCGGGGCTCTAGGAACAGCGCTCCCCGGCTCAAGAACGCGGCGGGCCTGAGAGGCGTAGATCGAACGGCGGCCGGCGGTGGTGGCCAGCGCCGTGGGCGTGGCGGTCACCGGCTGAGGCGGAAGCGGATCGGGGCTCTGGCCGCGAGGGAGCCGTTTCCAGTCGGTGGGCTGCGCCGGTGAGACGGCCACTGCCGCGGGCGGCGCTGGGCAGCCAAGCTTTACCCATTCCAGCCACTGGTGCTGCAGCTGCGCAACGCCCGGCACGCTGTAGTGCTTTGCAAGCGCCCCCGACCAGTCGTCGGTAACGAGCCCCTCGCCCACAAAAGCCACATATCTATGCCGACCGCCCCGCTCAATCAAATACCGCGCGAGCGAATAGCCCTGCGAGTAGAGAGGCAGGACATCCGCGGGATACTCCCGCATCGCAAACATCTGTGGAAAGGCGATGCCGCGACCGGACGTGAGGAATTCAATCAGCAGCCGATGCTGACGGGCTCGCTCCACCGGATGCTCGACCGTTGTGCAGGCGCCTTCGTCGGCCCAGCGGGGCAGCGGTTTACGAAAGTAGCTGGCGAAGATTGTATGGGTGACCTCGTGCGGTAACACGGAGTCGAGAATCCGCTGCTCGCTCCCCTGGATCGTCATCGTCCAGTTAAACACCTCACCGTTGTCGAAGACGAAGCTCGTCGCGCCGCCGGCCCCCAGATGCGGGGCGACCTGCGCGGTGATCGGACAGGGCCGGCTCCAGCGTGGCAGCGGGCTACCAGTCCACTCGATCGCCAAATCGTTGCGGTATTGCTCGGCGGCATCGCCAATCCGCCGCGCGAGAAGCTCGGTTGGCGCCTCCACCACAAAATTGGCGGTGCGATGGCCAGCTGCCTCGACGGCCGTGGCAAGCCACGCGCCGCCGACCGCGATCAACACAATGCTCACAATCGTGCGGCGGCCCAGGGTCCGCCCAGCGTCAATACGTCCGACCTGCATACCGATCAGCCTCCTTGAAATCCAGCTCACGTCCGGGCGGATTCATTCTGAAAACGCCCGGCTGCTGGGCACGTTGCTGCCCTTGGAGGGCGGACACTAGCGGCGGCCTGTCCCCGAGAGCCAGCCCGGTTTTCTCTTCCCTGGCCTACCCGACTTCCCACGGAGGAGGGAAAAAGGCGCCGGAAACGGCACGGCAGGATGCCGCGTGGCAGCGACCTACGTTGGCCGTCGATAGACCGTCGAGGCGTCGGCGATGTCGCTGGCTGTAGGTGAGGGGCTGGAAACCTGTGGCGGCCGCATCAGCCACTGCGACGCCTGTCGCCGCGCGAGAATCCATGCCAAGCAGCCGCAGGCCAGGAGCGACAGTGTTGCGATGGCCCGACCGCGTAGAGTGGGATTGGGTTCACGCACGGCGCGGATCGTAATCCGGCCCGCTGCAACGCCAGAAGACTGAGAGTCGGCCACGATTCCTGAGGGCAACAACAGTGGAAAGGAAGGTGCAGCCACGGTCGCTGCCCGCTTCCAAACCTTGTCAGCGGCAACGCTGCCCCCGCTGCGCCGTGCGTCCATCAGCGCCGCGATCTGCTCCCGCTCCCAGCCGGTGTTCCCGTTGATCGCTCGCTCGAAATCCTCGCGCAGCCTTTCCTGGGCTACCTGTCGCTCTGCCTGAAGATCCTCGGCCGGCACCAGCCGCGCCGGCGCTGCCACGCGGAAGCTGATACCGGCGGGAAACTGGAGCGTCCAGATGACCTGCCGGCAGGGCAGGCCCACGATCTCCGGCGGTGAAAGTTCCAGCGGCTTGCCGTCCAGCAGTCGTCGCCCCGTTGCCCCCGCGTAGAGCTCTCCCGCAAACAGGGCCACCACAGTCCGCGGCCAGCCGGTATCGAGCAGCCGCAGTTCCCAAACATTTTCAGCTGTGGCCGACGTTGCCACGACGCTTTCCACCGCGCGGCCATCGACGACCGTATCGAAGAGCCGCCACGACCGCGGGAGTTGGAGACGCACCGCCCGCTCGGTCGCCGTGAGTTCGAAGCAGGCGAGGCCCCACATGCGGCCTCGCTCGTCGGTCGCCAAGCGGATGTCGGCCAGTTCGACTCGGCCCTCCTGTGCCGTAAGTGTGGCTGCCATCAACGTGTCTGGCGTTTCCTCTTCGGCGGCATTGTCTGATGGTTCTCTGGACACTTGCTCAAGCAGGTAGTCCGGCGGCGTGTCTCCCGCGACCAGTTCGAACTGCCCGTCGACACCTCGTCGAGGACCTCCTCCCGACGACTCCGCCAGCACCGCCCGCAGGCCGTCTTCGGCTCGCCAATCGATCAGGGTGCGCCAGCCAGCAGTCAGACTGACCCGCAGGCAAGGCAGCGGAGAACGCAGGGCCGGACGTCCGGGAATGCGGGCATCCACTTCCAGCCGGAAGCGGCCGGCCCGCGGCCGCTGCACCACCACCGTCACGCCTGTGTCGGTCACGCGGCTCCACCGCTGGTCGATGACGCCACGTTCGGCCGTCTCGGGATGCAACATGTCGTCCTCAAACAGCTCAAGCCGATCGATGACGCATCCCGCGGGCACCTCCAGCGGGATCACCACCAGCGCGGTCAAATTGGCATCGAGCCTGGCATCGAGATGAATCAGTACTTGATCCGCTGCGAATACGACCGACTCCCGCTGCGAACCGCGAATCTCCTGACGTCGGCGCTGGGAAGTGAGGCGGGCCCGAAGTGCGGGCTGCGTGCTGCTCGTCACGGCTGGGGCGGGTGTGCCGGCAGTCACCACGGTATCGTCCGCCACCGGCCGCAGCACCTCGCCTCGCCAAAACCTGGTTTCGAACGAGGTCTCGCCCTCCGGACTGGCTGCGTGTGTCAGTCCAGCCGGCAGATCGATCCGCACCGCAAGACTGGGGCTCGCCACGAACCGTACCGACTGCTCATCGACTGCCATAGCCTCAAGCCATGCTCCAGGAACATCAAACACGCCCACGGGATCAGCCAGCGGCATTCGAAACGACATCTCCAGCCGCATCCGGCCGCTCACGGGCAACCGCCGCTCGACGAGAAAACGGCCGCCACCAAGCGGCTTGATTGAGACCTGCTCGGGAGTCTCAACGCCATCTGTCTGCTGACCATTCTGGTGCTCAGACGGTGCGATCCACTCCAGCCCTGGATCTGCCCGCACAATCACAGACCGTACGACTCCATCTCCGGACTCAACGTCATAGACACCTGTCAGCCGGCACTCGCCAAGATTCCAGATGATGTCATTGTGACTGGCGGCCGTGCATGGCAAGGCGGCGAGCACAACGCCCGCTGCCACCGATCGGACAATGCGGGCCTCAGCAGACCTCGAAACGTCGAAGACGACGGAATTGGGTGCGACGCTGCGCAGCAGCGGCGCTGCGGCAAAAACGCCCGACATTCCAGCCCGGTCACAGATCAGCCCAGTCGCTGCGACGCCGGCCCCCGAAGCGGGCAGCACCTGCAGCGACGCCGCTGGAGCGATCGGCAGTCCAATCGTCGCGGTTTCCACGTCGCCGCGCCGCTGGACGGCTGGTTCGATATCGATCGTGACGGCATGCCGGCCGGCATCCGGGATTGTTATTCGGAGGAGTCTGCCAGCGGCTTCGAGGGGCGTGGGCACGGCCGCGCCATCGATCCGCAGCGTGCCCGGCCTCAACCTCGCGGCACTCGCAGCCTGGTCGAGCATGAACACGCCTCCCGCGTCGGCATCGATGTCAACAACCAGCCGCCACGCCGGCCAATGACCAGTGGCGTCTGGCGGTGTCGCAGCGACACGGGCCGTCAGCACCCGCACGGCCGCCGCGGCGCGGCTGGCCTCGCCGCGGATAATTCGACGAAACAGTTCCTCCGGCACAAGGGCCGTGGCTTCGCCGCGTCGGCCTGGCTCGCGGCCGCCGTCGATCGGTGTGATGAAGACCTGAAGCGGGTCGACCGTCGTGGTCACCGGCGACGCGGTGGAGGCATTTTCGGTCCGCGAATCGCTCTCCTCCGCTGCCGCGATCGGTGTGGCAGACAGGCACACGCTACCAGCCAAAGAGACTGTGAATGTGAAGACAAAGGGCGTCACTCGCGTCTTCCAGAAGCTCCCTCCGAGGCTCCTCCTCCACCCCGCCACGACGAGCGTCACTGCGGCCAGGCCTGCCCACCATGCGGCCCGGGCAATGACGTCAAACGGTGGCTCGACCCAGAGGGCCGCACAGCCCGCCAGCAGACAGACCAGCAGTGTTCCCCACGAACTCCCTCTGCCCAACAGCAAGGTGCCGATGCCCACGGCAAGGCCGACGAGGACCGCCGCAGTTGTTATGGCGCTGGCCCGCACGACCACCACTCCCGCTTCGCCGCCGACCGAACCGGCCGGCACGACGAGCACACTGCGAAACCCCTCGGCAAGTTCATTCGACGGTGCCAAGGGCTGGGGGGGCATGCCGGCGGCATCATCCTCTGCGTTATGCGTGGCGGTCGCGACAGCCGGCCAGAGCGTGGTCCCCAGGAGTCGCGTGGCCCAGTTGGCGCCGCGATTGGCAGACCCACCGAAGCGGACTGCTCCGCCAAATACCACAAGCTCAAGCTCGGGCGGCACGAGCAACCGCCACTCGCGGTGCAACACGGGAATGTCGAGTGTCACCGCCGCGGGCGCGACCTGCCAGACGGGCCACACGCTGCCGGCCAGCGAGTTGCCCAGCCAGTCAGTGGGGGCCTCGCGACCGGCCACCGTCCGCACCAAGAGCGATACGAGCGGACGCCCCGCGGGTAGCTCGATCGGCACCTCACCTCCCGCAGCCGCCCGTTCACTCAGCGGTAGCCGCACACCATCCAGCAGGATCCCCACAACCCGCCGGCTCGGCGGCAGCCCAAGTGACAGGCTCGTGCGACCCCGGTTGTCGATGTCGAAACGTGTTTCATATTCGGTCGCACCAGAAGCGTGGCACCAGGTCGATGTGATCTCGCGCCAGACCCATGCTCTGGCGTCGTTATCCCCGGGCACCAGTTCCGCGGCGGCGGCCGCCGCCGTCTCCGCGGCGGTTGTCTCCGTAAAGGAGAATTCCGCGATGGTAACCGGATCACGGTCGGCTGCGGCTGGATCGGAAGGTACTTCCGTCAGGCTGCGGTTGATCACCTGCGGCGGAACGCGACCAACATGCCGCACGAACAGATGCCCCACGCCTGAGGTCGCTCCATCCACCCAGGCCAGCGGCACTGGCGTGGACCGGTTGAAGGGGAGCGTGCGCACAGCCCGAATCGTCACCGATCCGCGGGCCGCAGGACTCAATTCGACGAGCCAGCGTTCGCCCCCCACGGGCGAACCCCCGCCGGGCCCCGGGCGGCGGTCGGAAGAGTCCAGCCGCCGCGCCGACACGACTCCCACGGCGGGCGGCAAGAGCGACCACTCGAGCCGGTCGTCCACGGGCGTGGAGAATTGCACCACGATCGAATCGAGGTCCGACGCCACTGGGTGACACTCGAACGTGAACGATTCCGTGAGTCGGTCATCGCGAACAGTGAGCCGCACCTGCACGCGCGCGTCGAGCGGCGGCCGTTTGCGAACCAGCCGCGCGGTCCGCGACGCCGCGCGGAATCCGGCCCGCATTCTGGCCCGCATCGGCCCCTCTTCCGTTAAGAGAGCCACGCGACCGTCCGGCCCGGCCAAGGAAAATTCCGCCAAGCCGGTCTCCGCGGGAGACGTGCGTTCCTTTTCGGCAGGCCGCTCCGCAGCAAACTCCACCGTCGTCTCCGGACTCGTACGAAATTCAAGCAGCGTCAGCAGCTCAGACTCGCCATCGACGCGGACCATGTCGAGCTCCGTCGTCGAAAAGTCTTCCCCGAGCGCGATGCCCGCCCGATGCCCCGTGATCCGCAGGCCGAGCCCGCGAGCGGGCGTCAACGCCGCGGTGAATTCAATCCGCAGCAGATCGCCGCGGGTGTCGCGCAGGACCTTCCAATCCAGTCTGTTGGCCGGCTCGTCGCCGCTGCGGAGCCAGGCGGTATCCACGACTTCCGCCGGCGTAGGCAGCGCGATTACCTCAACGGAATCGATGAACCAGCCCGGCATGATCCGCGCCGTTAGGTCGAAGGCTTCCCCGCGCTGCACCCGCACGTCACAGACCGCGCGGCCCACGATCACTCCCGGAGACAGATCGACAGTAGTGACCCTCGCCAAGTCGAGCGACGCGATGCGGGGCAAGAGCGATAAGATCACGCTTCCATCGGGAGCCTGCTGCTCGACAAACAGGCGGGCCGGCCCGATCCACGGGGAAGTGTTGGGCTGCCTCACTGTCGGCTCAATCGTGGTGGCGATGGCTGCGGCGGGATCTCCTGACGCGTCAAGTGGATTGGTCGGCATGATCACTGTCGCCGGCGGTTCCATGACCGATGCCCCAGCGACGGCCGCACCGGTCGGCACGGGCAGAGGCCAACGGGCGGCTACTTCTCGTGGCACCACCAGACAACGGACAAGTTCGATCGAAGCCAGCGAGAATGCCGGTGCGACATGGATCACGACGCCTCCGCCAGCCCAGTCTGCAGCTGGGGCCCGCAGCAATGGCAGCGGAGCCGCATGGCTCACGACCGGAGCCACGGCTGAGACGACCAACGGCTCTCGGCCACCGATGCAGAGGGCCGGAAGTTCGATCAACACCGCGCGGCCAGCTTCCACAACCGCCCACGACGCCTCGCTCGTCGTCTGCCGCGGGCCGACTCCGGCAGTCGTGACCGTGGTCACCAGCACGTCGGGATCCTTTTCGATTCGTACCCGACCCGGCAGCCACGGGGACATTGGCTGCACGAGCGTGGTCAGCGTTGATTGCCGGCCGTGGATGCCCACGTCGGTCCAGAGCGACAAGAGCGGTGCGGCCCGATCGGCCGCCACAAGCATCAATTCCAGCCTCTCGCGGGGACCGGAGTTGATCCGCCAGACAACGCTCCCCTGGGCTGGAGTAAAACCGTTTGGAGCCTCATCAGTCACAACCTCTCGTACCGGCTGGGACCACTGCTCTCCGACGACCATGGGCTCAAGACCGGGCGGAAGCCGGAGGGTCAAGGCTGAGGAGAGCGCCGGCACCAGCGGCAGAGAAAACTGGGCCTGTCCACTCAGCCCAGGGTTGGCAGCAAGGCGGAACGGGAGGGTGTAGGTGCCGGCCTGTGGGGTGGCCACGGCCAGGCTGCCGTCACGACGTCCGACTACGACCGCCTCTCCGATTCCGGCAGCGGTCTGCATCGACCCGGTCTGCGCATCAAGGCCGCCAAGCGGCATCTCCCGTGCCGCGACGGCCGGTCCGATGTCGAATGAGACCGTGCCCGCGAGGCTACCGTCTGCGGTGTGTTCGACCACATACCGCGCCGCATCAGCCAAGGGACTCAAGGCTGGGTGTTCAGAACGCTCAACGACGCTGCGCAGGCCCACCGAGAGGCGGGCGACGCCCTCCTCAAACTCGCGGGCCGACATGGGCACATACCGCACCGTCCCGAGTGGAATGTCTGCAAGCCGCCCGGCCGGCACATGCACTCGCGTAAACTCAAGCGGTTTCTGTTGCGTGACAGGATCAGCGACGATCTGATCGTTTGGCGTCTGCGCCGTCAGCCACGCCGGCAGGCTGCCGTAGCAGCAGCAGATCACAGCCACTGCAGACCAACGGCCGCAACGACCAGCGGGCAGCAGCGGCAAAATGCGCCAATTCCTCATGGGGGATCTCGTCTGGCGACGGTGCCCCGCTCACGCCCAGGCGGCGTGGTGGGGGCGATGATCAGCGAAGGCAGCGGCGCGACCTGCGTCATCGAACTCGCGGAGACGAGAACGGCTGGCGCGGCTGTTCGCGAAACGATCGACCGCTGACCGAGCAGCGACTCAAGCCCCGCAGCCAGAAGCGCCAGAGCCACTCCGGGAAGTGCGGCCTGCACGACAAGGGGCGCACGCTCTGGCCAGGCAGCTGCCGCCAGACTCGCCACCACCACCAGAGCGAGCACGATCGGCGTGGTCCGCAGCCGCGGCTGATAGACGCCCAGCAGCCCAATAGCCAGCACTGGTCCGGACATGGAAAGGACAAGCAGCCACGTCGGCACCACCCAGATTCGGCCCGTCTGCGGCGGTCCCACTCCTGAATAGACAAACCGCGGGCCGGCCGTCGGCGCATCCACCGGGAGAACAGACACCACCGAGGCCCGGGATGGATCGGCATTCCCTGGGGAGCCAATGGTCTGCACGGTGGGCAGCGCAGCGGCTGTAAACCAAGCGGCCAGAGAGTTGCGGGAGACTGTCGGCACTCGGCTGAGTCCGAATGCACCCCACTCCCACTGCTGCTGTGACGTCCATCCGCTCGGATGATTGATCGGGTGCTCGTCGGGTCCCACTGAGAGTTCCCAGTAGAACCGCCGCTGAAGCGTGCCCCCGGGGAAGAGGGGCGGTTCGAGGGTGATGGTTACCGGCAGGGCTGCTCCGAGGTCGATTCCGCCTGGTAGCTTCTTTCTCTGCCGACTGGTTTTTCGCCAGCTGACGGCGACCTCCACAAGCCAGGGCCGCTCGCCGGCACGTGGCGAGAGATCAATAACGACCCGGCCGTTGGCTCGTGCCGCCCCGGGCAGCGGCTGGCCGTTGAGTCGCACTTCGATGGTGGCCTCATCCGATGGAAGCGCGGCAGCTACCGGCAACTCAAGCGCGGCAGCCGTCGGCTGCGGGCCTGCGAATTCAGACGGCAACCTAAACGACAGCTGCTCCGCCGAACTCGTAACGCAAAAGCGATAGACATCCTCCCGCCGGTCGCCGAGCAGCCGCGTCTGCAACCACGCCGCATCGACGACGGTCTCACCGAGTGGCGACCGCTTTCGGGCCGACAGCGCCAGGGGAACCGCCTCCTGCGGTCTGGCCGTCGTCCAAGTGCGGCTGATGCTCGATCCGAACGCTTGAATGTCGCGTTTCCAGGTATCACCGCGAACTTCGATTGATAATGTCTCTGGCGTGGTCAGAGTGATCGACTGTCGGCCGATCCTCGTATCGGCAGGGAGCACCAGCGGCAGGTCTTCGGCCACGGTTGTCTCCGCAGAAACGGCTGGGGTTCGAAGTTCATACTGCAGCGTTACCTCCCCCATTCCCAGCAGAGGCGCAGCAAGCATCGCTCGCAGTCGTCCCCTCGGCGCCGACAGCGCGGCCGGAGCTCCAGCTGTTTCCAGAGCAGATCCTGCTGTTTTCTGCAGAGCTTCTGATCGATCGCCCTGCTCTGCTTCGCGGTCGGGATTGAGCAGCAGGCCGTTTTGCCGCAGTTCGAGGGTGTCGGTCTGCAACACCGCTTCGGGCACGGTGAGTGTGATAAATTCCAGTGGCACGTGGGCAACATCGAAGCGGATAGTCTCCCGCACGATCGTGTCGGAGGCGTCGATGTCGGCCTGCACCGAGACCGTGGCGTCGACACGCCGCGGCAGAAAGCGGCGGGTCGCCTCAAAGCTGCCATCTGTTCCATCGAGTCGGTAGGCCAGCGCAACTCGATCGGTATCAGAACGCATGGTGGCCGGCGTCAACTGGCGGACCAGCCCGCGCACGCCACTGGCGTCGGGGAGCAATTCAATATCACTTTGCGAAGCGATGATGATCGCTGCAGGACCGACAAGATCGGCCTGCGGTGACGGGATCCTCCAGCCCACCCGGCTGACATCTCCAGAAAGTGGCAGGCTGCCGCGAAACTCCACCACGGTATCCCCGGAGAGCGGCTGCACGAAGGGAATCACCAGTTTGCCCTCCGCGGACGATACGCCGGCAGAGTCGACAACGCTGGCGGGGCCGACTTCATCCACATCCCAGCCATTGAGGCCCACGACGATCCGCGACACGGGTGCTCCGCGAACCGACACCCGCAGCCGCGCATCCAGCGTGACCCGAGTCGCCAAGACGTCGTAACGGTATTCAGGTTCGATGACCACCCGGCTGCCACGCGGCTTCACTTTCAGCGGCAGCCGCGCGGGCTGGGCGTCGTAAGCAAAGGTGGCAATAAAACCGGGGCGGCGGACAGACAGGGGGGAATCGATTCTCCGGTTGCTGCCGATGTCGTCCCACTCCACCTGCCAGTCCCCTTCCACCACGAGGCTGGCCCGGCCCCACTGCCGCCACTGGGGAATGTCTGCCACCGTGAATCCCAGCGGCTCAAACGGTTCACGGCCTGTGGAATCGATCGGTCGCTCGCACTCCAGTTCCACACGGCTGCGGCCGTCGGCGCCACGGTCGATGCGAATCACCGCTTCTGGCTGGGCATCGGTACCGCCTAATGACATGAGCAGCGCGGGGTTGCGTACGTTTCGCAGCGCGGCTCGTGGCGGGAGCGTGATCCGAATCGTTGTCATATCGGCAGGCAGATTGTCAAGCTGCAGACTCGCCTCGGTCACTGCCACGCGGCCGTCGATCCGGATGAGGCTTTCCACCAGCGCCTGCGGGACAACGGCTTTTGTCAGGTCGGGGCCGACGGTCTCCAGCCCGGCCGCATTCTGCCGCTCTCCGAGCCGAATCTTTACGAGCCCCGCCAGCCCCAGAAGCGTGACCGCGCTGCCATCACCGTCGGCCAGCCGTTCGACGGCCGGTGGCAGTGACGGCGGCTGGACAGAAACTGTGGGATCAACCCGCGGCGACGTAAGCTCGACCAGCGACGCTGTCGCCCGCGGGATCTGGAGCGTGATTGATTCATGAGTCGACGAGGCTTCGATCGCAATTTTGCCTGTGAGGGTGATGGAGTGCTGCACGTCCTCGGCGGCCTGGTCGGGCGGTCCGGTCAGCCAGAGGCGATATCCGGCCTGCTGCGCCGCCGGTCCGGCACCTTCATCCGCTGCCGCAGACGCCAGCAACATCCGTCCCGGCCCCCGATACTGCGGCGCCGCAGTCAGCAGGAGTCCTTCGAGCGACACCGGCAGGCTCACCCAGCCGCTGCGGGATTGCCGCACCGCCAGTTCCACCGTGATCTGGCAGGTCGAAGCCGGCCCGTCGCTGGCTGCGGCTGCAGTTACGGGCGGTAGCACGCCACGGATGACGGCATTCTCGAGCACGGCTGGCGGGGTTTCCGGCAGCCCAGGTAACCCCTCCTTGATCCGCAGTAAGTCGACAAAATCGCGGTAGCGGAAGCCGGGCACCGGCACGAGCCGGCCGGCGTCGTCCTCTAAATAAAAGATCTCGGGCGCCGACTCCCGCACTGCGGTGGGCTGTCCGACCGGCTCGACGCCGGCGGCAGGTCTGGCCCATGAAAAACATGACAGACATAACCCGCATGAAACGGCCACCGCCGCGAGCATGCCCGCTCGGACCGCCCGCGATGGTTTGAGGACACGGCGGGGCAGCATCGGGCCAACTGGCTCCCGGAAAAATGTTGATCAAAACAGCGGCTCCGCCGGTTCGACCGCGAACCGACGCCGAAAGTGGCAAGAAGTGCCGATTGCGTAACCGCGCACGGCCTCCCTAACCCTACCCCGCAGCCTACACGCCGTCGCAGGATTCCGTCGCAAATTCATCGTCCGGCCGCCGCAGGAGCGGCATGGCCCGCCCAATTGTTACGACCAGACATTTGTTACGACCAGACATTACGACCAGCCGCCTGCTGGCTCGCCACGGAAAAACTAAAACATGCCTTCGGGTAGGCCATTGACCTGCCGGACAACGATCCGCTGGATGGCGTCCCACGCGACGGCCGTGAGCGTGACCGTGTCGTCGGCTGCCCGGCTGGCGAAGAGCGCATGCGATCCGACGGACCACCGGGCCTCGTAGAATTCGGGCGCGAACATACTGCCGCCGGTAAGGTGAATTTCAATGATGCCGCCATACTCCCGCTCCTGAAATAGGCGGGCCACAAGCGCTGCCGTCGGATTGTCGGCAAACGCCATCTCTCCCTGCTCCGGTTGCCCCTCCTCCACCCGCATGCTCTCCACAAGTGATTCTTCGTCGGGCGGGGAGAGTTCGACGAGCTCTGTCGAAGCAGTCGACGAGGTCGGGCCTACGGATGTGTCGCTGATTCCAGCGAACATGTCGACGCGGTCCTCGGCTGGGTGGTCGGCCGGGTGGTCGGCCGGGTGGTCGGCCGGGTGGTCGGCTGGGTGGTCGGCCGGGTGGTCGGCCGACACTTCCTCGACTGCCACGGCGGGCGTCGCCACGAGAGGCTCGCCGGTAGCAGGAATCGTAACCTTCACACCGCATTTCGAGCAATTGCCCCGCCGGCCGGCGGTCTCCGCCGCAGCCACGATGCGGTGTCCATTCGGGCAATTGAAGACGATCTTCTTGGGGGAGTTTTCGGCGGGTCTGCCAGAGGGAGGCTTTCGTTCGACCCTATTTTTTTCGCTTGCCATGGTGATGATGTCTTCTGGTTGGTCTCTGGAGCGCGGCCCTATCTCGGACACCCCAAGTCTAGCGTCCCAGCGAGCGCCTTGACGGGCCCGCTCCAGGCTCTGACACTGCCGGGGCTGTGTTGGGGCGGGTCGCAACCGCCGGCCCGCGTGCCGCTGCCCACTTTCACGTTCGGATCGAGTCTATGGCCATCAAAGTCATCTGCCCAGGCTGCCGGGCAACCTTTACGGTCAGCGACAAGTTTGCCGGCCGCACCGGGCCCTGTCCGAAGTGCAAGAAGCCCATTACTGTGCCTAGCGACGCCGTGAAAGAGGTGACGATCCATGGCCCCGAGGAGGAGGCCGTCCGCTCTGGCAGAGGCCCCACGGCGCCAATCGTATTTGTCGAACAGCCGACCTCGCGGGCGGCTCTCATCGCCGTGGGCGTCGGTGCGGTCGCCGCCATGCTGCTGGCGTTTCTCTCCCGCTTTGCGTGGGGCGGGCCCGGGCAGGCCCCGCTTTGGCTGCTGGCCGCCACCGCCTGCATCGTCGGCCCGCCGTTCGCCTGGCTCGGCTATGAGATTGTTCGCGATCGGGATCTCGAGTCGTATCGGGGGCGGACTCTGCTCTTCCGCTCGGCCATCTGCGGCACGGTCTACGCAGCTCTCTGGATGGTAAAAGGCTTTCTACCCCCCGACCTCACGAGCGAGATGTGGCCTTGGGTCTACCTCGGCCCGCCGTTCTTCTTGGCCGGCGGCCTGGCGGCGCTTGCCGCTTTCGACCTTGACTGGGGCACGAGTGCGGCCCACTACTCGCTCTATGTGATGTTCACCGCTCTGCTGCGTTGGCTGGCCGGCTTTCCTCCGCTTTAGCCTTAGATCTAGCCTCCCCTCTAGCCCCAGATCGAGACTCAGATCTGTCCTCAGAGCCCCAACGCTCCCGGAGCCGACCATGCCGCTAACGAGTTTACCGGAACTGGCGTCGCTGGAATCCTACGCGGAAGGCGTCCGGATTCCGCCAGGCGTCACCGTGCCCCTGACTGCCCGCGTGCGGGCACTGCTCGATACCGCTGAGCTGCGGCGGCTGGCCCGCGTGAGCCAGCTCGGGCTCGTATCGCTTGTGTATCCAGGAGCCGTTCACTCCCGGCTCGAACACTCGTTGGGCGTCTACCGAAAGTCACTCGAATTCCTGGCCCGGCTGCAGCACGACTCGCGGTTCACCGCTGCAGTCACCGAGGCCGACGCAGCGGCCTTCGTGGTAGCGGCCCTTGTGCATGACATCGGCCACTGGCCGTTCTGCCATCCCATCGAGGATGTCGGGCTTTCCCAGTTTCCGCGGCATGAGTCGCTTGTCTATGGCATTCTGGCCCACGGCGAACCGGCCGCGGTGCTCACGCGGCAGTGGGGGCTCGATCCTGCCCGCGTGGCCATGCTGATCACCGGCACGGCCACCGATCCGGCAGGCCGGATCCTGCATTCGCTGCTTTCGGGGCCAATCGACGTCGACAAGATGGACTACCTGGGCCGCGACAGCCTCCATGCCGGCGTGCCCTACGGCCGACATTTCGACGAGGAGCGGCTGCTCTCGAGCCTCTGTCTCGACGAGCATGGCACAACTCTGGCAATCACCGACAAGGGCCGAACAGCCGCTGAAATGCTGGTGTTTGCTCGGTACGTGATGTTTAGCGAGGTCTACTGGCACCATGCCGTCCGGGCCGCGACCGCCATGCTGCAACGGGTGGTCTGGATCCTGCGCGATGCTCTCGATCCGGCCAGCACCGTGAGGCTCGACGACCAAGGCTTCATCGACCGCCTCGTTACGCTCGCCGCAGGCAGCCCAGCTGAGCCGCTGGTGGCTGGGCTGTTTGGCGACCACCGTCAGCTCTTGAAGCGGGTCGCCTCGTTTGACGCTCTGGGGCATCCGGCCATCCACCGCTGTCTGGCCGGGCGAACCTACGCCGATAAAGTGGCAGTGTCCGGATATTTGGCGGCGGCCATCGCCAAGCGGGCGGGCATTGTGCTCGCGGCCGATGATCTGCTCATCGATGCGCCGCCGGCCCAGCGCGAGGTGGAATTCAGGCTCACAGTCCGCAATCGGTCGCGGCATGCCGCCGGGGAGAGCGGGTTCTCATGGCGCGGATTGGGAGAGCTCTCGCCCGTGGTGCGCAGCCTCGCCCACGAGCAGTTTGATGATCTTGTCAAACGAGTCCGGCTCTTTGCACCGGCCGACAGGGCAAAAGCCATCTCCGACTGCCCGGGACTCGAGGAGATGATCCTCGCGGCCGTCGGGCAGGTTCGCAAGCGGGATTGATGCTCGCGGCTACTTGCCGCCGGGCAGTTTGCCTTCTTTGAGAAGTGCGCCGAAGGTGGGTGAACTGGCATTGGCAGCGTCGCTCGGCAGGGCTGCAACCTCTTCGAGAGCCTTTTTAATCTTCTCGACGTTCTTAGCGTCTTCCTTCTTATCGAGTCGCTCAGCGAGCGCCTCGCCGTAAGAATTCCGCTCCTTTTTGCTGCTGCCAACGTGGCAGACGTTGCACTTCGCCGACTCAACCTCTGTGGCGAGCACCTTCTCGGCCGGATCAACGCTCTCGGGCTTTACGTAGATCGCCTTGAACTCTTCGAAGAACTGTTTGATCGCAAAGGCCTCGCGGGCCGAACTGCCGCATGCCAATGCCACGGCCATACCGGCAACCAATGCATACCTGCTGCACGTCATCACTGTTCTCCAAAAAGGACTGATAGAAGGGACTGTTTCCCGCGGAAAAGGTCCATCCAGAACCGCCTCAATCCGCAAAAAGTCTACTAGAACCGCCAAGTGGATTACCGTCAAGAAAATATACCACGCGGCCTTAATCGTCGTCTGGCCAGTCGGCGATTCCCGGGGAATGGTTGAGGCGTTGGGGCTGGGAGGCGAAGTCGAGTTCGACCCGCTCGCCGGCACCGTCGATGCGGCGGAGGATGCCGCTGCCCTCGTAGCGGCTGGCGACGTCGATCCATTCGATTGCCGGCCGATAGGCTTCGGGGTCGGTGATTCCTGCCTGCTCAAGCACCGCCCGCCCGTCGGGCACCAGGAAGCGGCAGTCTTTGGCAAACGCCTGGAGCCTGGGGGCCAGCGGCCGGCTGGGCGAGTCGAGCAGACAGGCAAACCCGTCACCGCAGGCAAAGAGGCCCTGTTCGAGAGTTATCCGGAGAATGGTGCCGCTGCCATCGCGGGGGGCTCCCTCGGCGATCAGAAAGCGGCCGGGCGTCACCACGCGTCCCCCCGACCAGAAGATGTCAATGCGGCCACCGCCGGTTGAGTCTAAGAAGGCGGCGGCTCCTGTCACCCGTGTATCGGTCATGCGAATCTCCTGGCGATCGCCGGTCGACTGCTCCGACCGCACGCAGATTCCGGTAGCCAAGGCCTCTCCGGGCATGGTGAAAGTCACCTGATCGCAGACCAGCGCCGCCGAGCCGCTCAGGCAGACGAGCACCGGCCGCCCTCCGCCCGCGGGCAGAAAAGCCGACCGCAGCCTGAGGTTCTCAAGCGTCAGTGTTCCCGACACCACCATGCAACAGCCCCGCTCCCGCGGCTCCCCGCCGGCCTCCCCCATTCTGAGGATCGGCTCGAATCCTTCGGCAGCCCGGATCGTGAGGCTCTTGCCATCTACAGTGAAGGGGCCATCATCCCGCGGCTCGACGCAGGCGATCTCGATAATTTCGCCATCGGAGGCTTTCCGCACCGCCTCACCCACCGTGCCGCAGTCGTCGTCCACCGACGGAGCATCGACGACCCGCCAAATCCTGGGCGTCGCTGCCGCCGTGTCAGCACTTGCCAATGACTCCCCGTCCGAGGAGCCCCCGGCATCCCCGGCTGTTTGTGAATCGTCAGGCAGCGATTGTCGAAGGGGGCTAGCGGCCCGGAGCCAAAGGCCGCCGACCACGGCCACCAACCCCAGCAGTGGAATCAGCCACGGGAAATACAGCGGCCAGCGGCCGACTGGCGGCTCGCTGGTAGTGGTCGCAGCAGGCCGGGGCGACGCCAATTCCAGGCCGAGTTCATCGGCCACGGCCACCAGTTCGGCGACGAGATCGGCGGGCCGCTGGTAGCGGTCCTTGGGATCTTTCTCCATCAGCCGGTCGAGGACGTCACCAAACCGCCTGGGCACATCGGGCCGGAGCGACTCGATAACCGGCGGGCGATCCTGCTGGTGCTGCAGTAATTTCTGCACCATCGTGCCATTGCCGAAGGGGGGCCGGCCGACCAACATGTAAAAGATAGTGCAGCCGAGTGAGTAGAGGTCGCTGCGGACGTCGGCCGAGCGGGGATCGCGGGCCTGTTCCGGCGAGATGTAGTCGAAGGTGCCAAGCGTCATGCCGCTGACGGTGAGATCCTGGTCGCCGGCCATGTGGTTGAGTCGGGCCAGGCCCATGTCGACGACGCGGGCCCGGCCGGCGGGTGTGATGATGATATTTGAGGGCTTGATGTCGCGATGGACCACCTCGCGATCGGAGGCATGTTCGAGGGCCTCGGCGACCTGGATCGTGACATCGATGGTACGGGCGAGGCCGAAAGGCCCCTCCTTCAAGACGACGTCGCGGAGGTTGGTGCCTTCGATAAACTCAAAGACGATGTAGTGCCAGCCGTCGTTTGAGCCGACGGCGTAAACGCGGCCGATATTTTCGTGGTCGAGGCGGGCGGCCGACTGGGCTTCATTGCGAAACCGCTTGAGCATCTCGTCGTCATCGGACTGCCGTCGCGAGAGCACCTTGACAGCGACGACGCGGTCGAGGGTAGTGTCGAGGGCCTGAAAGACAGCCCCCATGCCGCCGCCGCCGACGAATCGCTCGAGCCGGTAGGGGCCGAGCGAGTGGCCCTCGAGCGAGCGGCCGATCTCGGCCACCGACGTCTGTCGGCCGACCGTGGCCGGTCGGGCCGAAATCACGGTGGCGTCGGGCTGGGGCGGCAAAGCCGATGCGGCCGTTCCTGAAGACACGGCTTTTGACTTGGAAGTGTCTGCCATGGCCTCGACCGTACTCCGCTACCCGGTCATTGGTCAAATGGGGGACCGGCCTATCGTCAATGTCGAGGTTCCCGGCGGCAGCACAACGGCCGGGGCGCAAATTCGACTGACATTGGAATCGCGGCAATTACACTCAATGAATACACGTTCGACACAAGACAGGGCTCCCCGAGAATCCATCATCCCATGGTTCCATCTGATTCATGCATCTATGGCCTGAATGACAGGCATGTGGGAACCACTGTATTTGTCGTCGGCGCCGGGCCTCAGTTGGCAGCAGTGAGCCCTGAACAACTGCGTCAGCTTGAGGCGCATCCGGTGATCGCCGTCAATAAAGTGTTTTACCGTCTTCGTCCTCGCTACTTCCTGTCGGCGTATATCGGCGAACTCATGCTCGCGCTGCGTCGCATTCCAGAAGTGACACTGCTCCACATGAGGCTTACCTACTCTGCCCCACTGCTCCCCGGCATCAATCCGTTACGGCGGATGATTTTTAACCCAGGCGATGCCCTCCCGCGGCGTTTCGACGCAGAACAGCCAACCCTGCTCACGCGAAAGAATGTCGCGCTAGCGGCGACGCACCTCGCGTACATCATGGGAGCCAAGAGGATCGTTTATCTCGGCGTCGAGCAACGCAACCAACTCCATTTTTGGCACTTTGACGAAAAATGCCGCCAAGAGATCCGCGATGACATCCTCTCGCGGGGCGACCCCGATATCCTGCGCATCGATCACGAATACGCCTCACTTTCCCACGACCTTGAGGCCTTGGATCGACCTGCCGCGGATTGCATGAAGCCATTCTATTCAGTCGATCACACGCCAACTTTCGCAGCATACTTCGATATCCTGCGCGAGAACGGCGTCGAGGTCGTCGCCACGACTACTGAAAGCGTAGTTGCCGATGCGGGCGCGCGGGTTATGGCTCTCGATGACGTTCTCGCCACGTGACTGATCATCGTGCGCCGCGGAGTCGAAGCCGCCCCTCAATGATCTCACGCATCGTGGTCGCGACAAAGGCATTGCCACCCGCCAGCGAGAAGTCGCGACAGTTGTCGCTTACTTCTTGCCGGCGCTGCCTGGCTGCAGCCGCCTGTATCGTCCGCAGGAGATCGGGGTCTTCCAAATCCGCTGCACAGCCCGCATACGTGATACAGGATGCGACCTCTCCGACGATGTGGTCCTGCTCGCGCGGGCTGTGCGCAATGATGACTGAAGGCACGCCGATGTGCGCCACCTGCATCATGGTCTGGCCCGCCGAACCAATGAACATATCGGCATCCGCCACCACACCAAAGAAATCCGGCCCGACGGGCCTCTCAATCAATCGATTGCCAGCGGGCGTGACCGTTTCCTGCCGCCTCGCGATCCCATTCGAAAAAACATGGATGTCGATGTCTGCAAACGTCGCATCGACCAGCGGCACGACCCGCTGGCGAAGCCGCGATGGATCAGTCCCGCCAAAGAAGACAACGACTCTGCCGACTTTTCCCCGAAACTGAAAACGATTCTCTAGAGGAGCCAGGAAGCTTCCGGCAACTGCGCAGCCCGGGCCATGCGCCACTGGATGGTTCGCAGGCTCGCCGGGCAGCGGCTTGTAGAGGCTGTTGAACGTGAAGTCCGCAGATGTAACCGGCCGCGATTCGAAGACGAAGACCGTGTTGCCGTTGGCCTGCAACCGAGCCACCACTTCCGCCTCGACATCGAGCACGTCCAACACCACAACCGAGTCATACACCCCGGGCAGATCCAGTCCATCGACACGGGCGTACTCGCGATGCTGGGTGGCGAGCAACGACTGCTCGACGCCGTCCCCTTGATAGACCAGAAACTGCTGTGGGAGATCCGCAAACCATCTGGCAATCTCCATGCAGCGGTGAAGGTGGCCAGTACCAACCGGCGCGTTGCAGATGGCAACAAACACGAGATTGTGCCGAGCCTGGATCGCCTGACCGATCCGCCAATCGAGCCCGTCGTCGATATCGAGGCCTTCCTCACGTGGTATCTCGACGAGAAGCGGTTGGGTACTGAATCGGCTTCCACTGCTGAGTAGATGCTCCATCCTCGTGGCAGTAAACACCCCGCTTTCTCGCAGGAAGCCACTTCTTGCAAACTGCGTGTTGACCCGCTCGTCAAACAGCGGCGTCAACCCAATCTGCCCCTCCGTTCGCCTCCAGAAGAAACCGTGCTCCCTGACAGCCGCCGCGATGCTGGTCGCTCCGCTGGAATGCACTGCATCGAGAAGCCGTCTCGCCGTGGCAGGAGAGACGAGTGGACAGGTGCACTGTGCCACCGCGAGGTAGCCCGTCGAGAGGTTCTGCGTCGTCGCGATGAACGTCGCCACCTCATCGAGCGTCACAGCATCGCCCGAAAGTTCCGGAGGCCGAAGCAGAAACCGGGCTGCGGGATAGGACGTCGCCAGATCCATCACGCGGACATCGTCGGTCGAGACGAGGATGTCGACCTCGTCGGAGAAATGCGACCACAGGTTGATCGACCATTCGATCAGCGGCCGGCCGGCAAACAGACTGACGTTCTTCCCCGGAAGCCGCTTGGAGTCGCGACGAGCTGGAACGACGAGGGTACAGATCGCACTCATGCGGGTTGCATCATGGTGTGCCGGTTGCTCCTAGAAGGCCACGCCGATTATGCGCAGGAAATGTTCCGCGTGCAGGCCGCTTGAAAACAAGGCCGACATCGACGTCGGCAGCATCGAATCTCTCCCCAGGCGAACGTCACTTGGCCATACGCGGTCGCGGGGTCTATTCTGTAGGCGTGTTGTGGCACACTGCCGCACAGCCCCCATAGGATGCGCACTTTGAACCAGGCGTCCGCCTTCCGCCGTAGAACGGGCTCCGGCCCGTACGTCATCGCCGAGATCGGCGTCAATCACGAGGGGAGCCTCGATCTGGCCAGGCGGCTCGTGGAACTCGCCGCGTCGGCTGGTGCCGACTGCGTGAAGTTCCAGACCTACAAGGCAGAGACTCTCGCCTCCAAAGACTCCCGCTCCTATTGGGACCTGTCACTCGAGCCAACCCAGTCGCAGTTTTCGCTCTTCAAAAAATACGACGGCTTCAACGCGCCCGAGTACGAGGCCCTTGCAGCGCACGCCCATAGCTGCGGCGTTGCCTTCGCCTCGACTCCTTTCGACATAAACGCCGTCGAAATGCTCGCTCCGCTGGTGCATTTCTACAAGATAGCTTCTGCCGATATCACCAATGAACCGCTCCTCGCGGCATGCGCTCGGCAGCACAAACCGGTGCTGCTATCCACTGGGGCGTCGTATCTGTCCGAAATTGACGCTGCCGTACGCATCTTGAGGCAGTTCCTACCTGCTGCCGACATCGGCATTCTGCACTGTGTTCTGAGTTACCCTACCGCGGCTACCGACGCAAACCTGAAGGCGATCGAGCACATCGCCCGAGTATTCCCAGAGCACCCGGTTGGCTACTCAGACCACACGACACCGGACGATGCCATGCTCGTGCTCACTCG
>JBAXUW010000310.1:0-3334 GCA_037129495.1 Planctomycetota bacterium
CGCGCCGATTTTGGCCGCCTCCTCGGAAGCGGCTTCTATGGCCTCGCCATCATGATGCCGGGGATGTGGCTTATGCGTGACCGTGAGACAGGCCGCGCCCGCATCTCATGAACGGGTGAGAAACCGACTTGCGACACCCCGCGGCTTCGGGCGCCTGCGGCCACCTTCAAAGAGAGCAAAGCTCCCCGAGTAGGATGGTGCCAATTTACTGTTTTCTCAGGAGATATCAGGTTTTCGGCAGAAGGTGACGTAAAAAGTGGCGTGCGGTGTTGGCGGCAGGACGTGGCAGGAGGCGGCACGGAGCCAGCACCAAATTCCGTTGGAATACGCCACCAACGGCCTTCCCCGTAGCCAGCCTTGATCCGTCGCTTTGAGGGAGCTAGCAGGACATGTCCGGCAACCGCAAGGGGCTGTTGCTAGGATAAAGCTATTGTCGTGCTATCACGATCAAGGGAGTCGCCATGATCGATTCACCGCTATTGGATGAACTCAGAGAACGGCTTGTCGGGGCTTTTGGCGACCGGTTGCACGGTGTCGTGCTGTTCGGTTCCGAGGCTCGAGGAGAGGCTGGAACGGAAAGCGATATCGACCTCCTGGTGGTGCTGGATCATTTGTCCGCCGACTATGGTGATGAACTCGAACGTGGACTAGCTGCTGTTTATCCGGTTGCACTTCGCTTGGGTCGTCGCGTGAGCGTGAAGCCTCTGGGCCTTGTTGAGTATGAACGTGGCGACAGCCCATTGCTCCGTGAGGTGCGCCGAACGGGTGTGGCGGCATGAGCGAATTTGCACGGAGCCAATGGGCCTTCGCGGCCCGTGACAGGAGCCCCGCCAGATGCCCGCATTCGGGCACCGCCGCGGCCACAAAAAATGGTGCCAGCCACCAAATCTAGTCAAGCCAGGCAATCTCCTTGCGCACCTTACCCACGTTTGGTGGCTGGCACCGTTTTCACCGTTTTTCGGCTCCCGGATTCAGTGTCATGGCTACGTACCTCGCGGCACAAGTTCGCAGTGTGCTGCAGCGGCGAGGCGGTCGAGGGCGTCAGACACGAGTTGGCCGCCCGCCATGAAGTCGGCGAGTTGTTCGAATGGAATGCCCGTGGCCTGGCAAACCTGTTCGTAGGGCTGCCGCATGGCCTTTACCGCCCGCCGCAGTCGGCCGCTGACGGTGTCTTCCGCAGCCGCCCGCTCGCCGGCCTGGCGTCGCTCGAGCAACTACGGAAGCTCAGCCCGCACGGCAGCTTCGATCTCCGCATCGCTTATGGGCTTGGAGGGGGTCACTCTGGCACCTCGTAGGCGGTAATCGGCTGAACGGTGACTTGATCGACCCAGCGGTAGACGACGATGACGAGTCTTTCAACAACCTGTCGTCGCATGTCGCCAAAAAATCTGCCCCCACGCTTCGGCGCTTGCCACGTGCAGTGCGTCGAAGTTTGCGAAACCGAATCGCATCAATTCGGTCATCCTTGACTCGAGCGTAGCGGAATCGTGGAACCGCCCGGGGGGCCCCAACCATTTCGCCACCCGGGCCGCCCTCACGGGCAACGGATTGCGGGTATTTTCGAGCCACGAGGCCGGCGACCGCTCAAACCGATAGCGTCTGACTCAGCGGCCAGCAACGCCAAGACCGCCTCTGTTTCGAGCCGTATTCGCGGCTGCGACTGGTCGTCGAACGGGCGTTTCAAGCAGCACATATCCAAGTAAATCAACATCCCTGAATCATACCACGAGCCATTGGATGCACGTTCCGACGTGGTTGATGGCGGGGCCATCGTGAATCCGCCCGCATTTTCCAGCGGCCCGAAGCGTGAGCCGAGGGAATGCGCGCCCTTCCGCGGTGACGCCACCCGGTTTCCCTCAGCTTGCGCTTCGGGCTTCGAAGCATTCGGTCGCCATGCCGGCTGGCATCGCCGCCCGCGTTCACTCGGGCTTCGAGCGGAGATCGAGATTCAGTTCGTTGCGGCCCTTTTTGATCTCCACCTGCAGCGTGGAGGCCGTGGCGCAATGCGCGGGCAACGTCTCGGCGATCTCATCGCCGAGCTGTCGTCCGGGACCGCGGGGACCGGCCGTCGAGGAGTCATGCATGGCATGTGCCTTTCGTGGTGTCATGACGGGAGAAATGGAAGTTCACGAGCGGGACGCATGTCGTTGTTCTTCGATGCGACGAACCGCCGCGGCGATCTCCCGCTCGATAACGTCGAGAGGATTGAGCGGCGAGAAGGCATCGATGACCGGCACGACCTCACACGACCGCGGATCCCAATCGACCGGTCCATACGGGGCGGGCCGCGGATCGCCGCTCAAGAGGTGCGCCATCGCGTCTCCCTTGCTGTAGTGCCAGAATTCGAAGGGATAATGCATGAAGCCGTGAGACTCCATGACGTCGGTGATCGCGAGGCGGTTCCGCAGAGCGTCGGGCTCCACGAACGGCGAGCGCATCGGCGTCCGCTCGCTCATGTGCAGGTAGGGATTGCCGCGGGAGACCTCGCTGCCGTCGTCGCGGCGAAGCACCGAGATGTCGATGGCCGACGCCGACATGTGCGTGCCGATCTTCGGGATGTTCGCCACCAGCACGATCGCGCGGCGAAAGACGAACTCGGGCGACGGCACCGCGCCGCCGATTTCCCAGGCACAGCGAGCGACGATCGCATCGAAGATGCCCTGCTTGCGGACGAGCCGCCGCTGCATTTCGAGCGACCGGAAGGCATCTTCGATCTTGAGGATCCAGCCGCGGCGGTTCATGTCGCGGCCGATGACGACGATCTCGCGGACGAGGCTTTCCCGCAAAAAGTGAACCCTCGCGAGGTCTTCGGCGATCGGCGTGCCGGAGAACGCCATCTCGACGCCCGCGGCCCCGGCCGCCTCGGGCAGCGAGGTGAGGCGTTCGCCGCAGTCGTTGACCGGGAAGGCGAGGAGCTTCTGGACAAACGCGTCGCCGAGCTCCAGCTGCTCAGTCCAGTAGGCCCGTCGTGCGTCGTCGTCGGCTTGCTGATCGGGCGTCGTGGTCATGGGTTGATGCTCCCCGGGGCGTGGTCGTCGGCGTTTTCGTCGGGCGGTCAGTGGGAATCGCGGGCGAGCGGGGTGTCGGCGTCGAGCAGCGTCCAGGCGACGGCCCCCACGACCGCGAACGCGGCGTTCAGCAGCAGTGCCGCTTCGAACGAATGGTAGCGGTCGAGGCAGATGCCCATCGCCATCGTGCTGAGGGCTCCGCCGATGCAGCCGGAGGCAACCATCGCGCCGGTGACGACGCCCGCATGGCGGCTGCCGATGTCGAGGCAGACGGCCCACGCCGGTGCCACCGCGCGGAACGCGCTGCTCCTCGTCGAGGCCGCCGA
>JBAXUW010000311.1:0-3332 GCA_037129495.1 Planctomycetota bacterium
GCAACACGCTGCTCGTAAACTGCCATGCTGGGCCAGACAATCCGCAGATCGTCGAGGTCACGCCCGCCAAAGCGGTGGTCTGGACGTTTAAGGACTTTCAGACGTTCGGCAATTCGATGCCTGTGGCTGTCGTGCTCGACCCCTAGTTTGCCGCAGCCGCGCTGCGAAAGACGAAGCCGCCCTTCTTGTTGCCGATTACGATGTCGACGCGGCCGTCGGCATTCAGATCGCCCACGGCAAACTGCGTGCCCACGCCCGAGGCGTCGTCTATCCGGTGGGGCAGATATTTCAGGCCTTCGGCCCCGGTCTTGGCGGGATCGCGGACGAGTTCGAGCCAGTAGAGCACCGGCGTGCCGGCCGGATCGGGATCGCCTTTGGGGCCGTGGGCCCAGAACCGCTTTCCGGTGATGATGTCTTTGAGGCCATCGCCGTTGACGTCGACGACCTGCACCGCATGCGGCTGGGAAAACTGCACGCCGTCGAGGCTGCCTTCGGCCGTCGCCGGCAGGATCGCATGCTCCACGAAGTCGATCTCACCCTCCTTCTTCACCTGCTCAAACCAGGAGAGGCCGTAGCCGTGGGCGACGAGGCTCGTGATCACGTCCATGTCGCCGTCGCCATCGACATCGTAGGTGTGCATCTGGGCGCCCCCCTTGCCGAAGGCAACGGGGTGCTTCTTCCAAAGCTCACGCGGCACGTTCTCGCGCGGGAGGGTCTCGCCGGAAAGCGTCGCCGGTTGCTCCCACCAGCCTTCGGCCAGCAGCAGGTCGGCCCGTCCGTCGCCATTCACATCGCCGACCCCGAGGCCGTGCTGATACTGCCCCCACTTGGCCGGCTCCGAGCAAGGCGTAAACAGCCAGCGGTCAGTGGCCGTCGGTTCGCTTGGGCGGGCGAAGCCGAGGATGCCGCCTGTGTGGAAGACCAGTTCGGGCTTGCCGTCGCCGGTGACGTCGGCCAATGTGGGAGACTCATTGTCGACTGTTGGATGGACAAGGTGCCGCTGCCAATCGCCGCCGGCAGTGACGCCGTCTTTGCCCGGATTTCGAAACCAGACCACTTCCTTGCCCGGCCAGACGTTGGTCAGCACGTCGAGCCAGCCGTCGCCATCGATATCGGCGATGGATGTCATAAAGTTGTTGGAATAGCCGTTGGGATCAAAATCCTGTGGGGAGTGGATCTGGTGCCGTGTTTTAAAGTCGGGGCCGGCGTACCAGAAGGGGCCGTAGATCGCGTCGATGTGGCCATCGCGGTCGATGTCGCCGATCCCGGCGGTCTCGGCATGAAACTTATCTGTGAGCTGGATCTTGGTAAACGCGGCCGGAGTCGGCTCGGCGACGGTGGCCGGAGCCGTCAGGCCAATCAGACCGGGCAAGGCCGCGGCCAGAGCGATCATGGTCAGCATCGCGGGTGAGAGTCGGGTCACTGGAAAGTCCTTCGGGGTGTTCGGCTGAGATCGGAGCCGGATCCCCGAATCTATTTCAGTGGCGAGCACCAATACAACGCCGGAGCAAAGCCCGAGGGCCTCCGGGGCAAGTTCCCGCGGCCTTTGTTGAGGAGCAACTCCGCGATTACCTCGAGTGCGGCATCCTCTGTTTCGGATTCGCACGCGCTCTCTGCACGGGCTGCCGCCAGGGGTTTGTCGTCGCCTTCTCCTGCCAGGGACGGGGCGTGTGTCCGTTCTGCAATGGCAGGCACATGGCGCAGACCGGTCCACGCGGCCAGGGGTGTTTGCACCCAACCACAGGCTCTGAGCGGTGCCGGACGCGACCCACGCATGTCGGGAAACTGCGAACTGGGACGCGGTCTGCGCAGACGCGAGAAAAACGCCAACAAAGCGGGTGCGGGGCGTTGCGAGAAACCCGCTCCGGACGCCCGGGCCGCTCCTCCCGAGGCTCACGAGTCGTTCATCAGCCGGAAGACCGTTGCTGTAGTGCCGTTGACCGGGCTATCCTTCACCCCCAGTTGTCTGCCTGTGGCGGCAAGTTTTCCAACTTGCCGAATGCAACGCCAGGTCACCGCGGCAGGCCGGTGGCCTGGTTCAATGTCTGCGCCTGCCCCTCGGTGATCCGGGTGACGGCCTGCCAGCGGGCTGCATGTGGAACAGGGGGCTCGGAGCCAAAATAGGTCGTGCCCATGACGGCATGGCGGTGATGGGCGGCGACCTCGTCGGCTGTGAGGGCAAAGTCGTAAAGAGCGAGTTCGTCGATGACGCCGTGGAAATTCTCAGTGCCCACGTGGCTGCCAATGAAGGCGAGCCCCTTGGTGAGCGGCCACTCGCAGGCACACGTGAGCGAGGGGATTCACCTCGGACCCTCCTGCCTGGGGCGACCCGCTCCCTGACAGTCGCGGCTTTCGAAACCGAGGGTCTGCTCGTCGCGGAGTCGAGGGTTCGAGCCGTAGCCCGGCCAAACACTCATTGGGTGAAGAGTTCGACGGTCGTCCTCTGCCCGGGCACGGCGGCGAGTGGCCTGTCAAACGTGATCAAGGGGCAGCCGAGCGATTCCGCAAGGGCGATGTACGCCGCGTCATACGCGGTGCAGTTGTGACGCAGTTCCCAGATTCGTTTGAGCATGCCGTCGTGCGGATAACGTGCGATCCGAATGTCGGCGTAGTCGTTGAGGGCTGCCCGGGCCCGTTGTTCGGAGAGCTCACCTGCCGCCACGAATCGACGCAGGACTTGTGCGACCTCAAGGTCGAGCAGATGCGGAGCCGCCAGCACTTCTCCAGATCTGAAGACTCTATCAACGAGCCGGTCATGGCTGGCGGCCCGCAACAGGAGTTCCAGCACGGCCGATGCATCGAGAACGATCATCGACGATCGCGCTCAGCCCGGACAGCCTTTGCAGGCGCGGTGCGCAGCCGAGCCTGCTGGCGACTCACGAGCCTGGCGGCCAGTTCTTCGGGCGTCGGCAGTTCGGCGACCCGGCGGATCTCAGCGAGCAGGAAATCGGTGAGCGGCCTGCCCGCCAGTGCCGCCCTTGCCTTCAGCGTGGCGTGCACCGCGTCTGGCACATTGCGAATTTGAATCATCCGGCTCATGCTTCGAGAGTAAAAGCATGTGCGGCACATGTCAATCCGGGAAGCGATGTCCAAGGGATTTTGAGCAGGAGCTTCGGGAGTACATTGGCCGCGGTGACCTCGCCCCACCTCGACTTCGACTCTCGTAGCTTAGGGATGGCCATTTCTTTCTTTCCGCGTGGCATTGAATGCCCTCCTTTGGTTGTGACACCACCAGATTATCGCTCTGGAAGTGGTGCCGTTGAAGGGGGGCAGGTCAAAACAGATCGTCTCGAGTGAAACGCTGGCGGCTCGACTTACGACACCTGAAAGGC
>JBAXUW010000312.1:0-3332 GCA_037129495.1 Planctomycetota bacterium
ACAGCCATTGCGATAGCGTTTTCCAGCAGTTTGATCAGCTTTCTGGAACCGTGTCTGCTGGGTGCCATCGCTCAAAAGTGCTGCAAGTTTTCCCATGTGGGTGCAAGTTTTCAACTTGCACTTGCCTTCGACACGATGGAAATCTTGTCGCCACAAGACATACAGGCATCTGATCCTCAACTGGTTCCGAACTGGAGGCGGTGATCTCATCGGGCGTCGTCGAGGGATTCAGCGGCAAGGCGAAACTGACCGGCAGAAAAGCCTATGGCTTGAGATCGCCACAAGGCATCGCAATCGCGATGTTGCACCCGATGGGATACACCCTACCCGATCCGGAATGTACCCACAGATTCTGCTGAGGAGCCTTTTTCTTCAACCGTCGGGATTGTTCAGCAGCTGTTCGAGGCGTGGCCGTAGTTCAGGAGGAAGCCGGTCGAGCGTCGCCGCGTCGATCAATCCGACGTCGATCATGTCGCGGAGGTGTGTTCGATCCTTGTCGCGGAACGCGGTGAGCTTCATGACGAGCAGCCGGTCGAACTCGACGATTTTGTAGCCCTCGAACGCGGCAGTCGCCGAGAGATCCGGCGCCGGCACGGAATCCCCGGGCTTCACCCGTTCTCCGGCGAAGATGATGTGCACCGCCTCGCGGGCCTTCCCCTCCGGACCGTCGACGAAGATGTCGATCCCGAACGTGAAGGAGTGGATGAAGCCGGCCGCTTCCAAGGCCGCCCGCGCCCGGTCGAAATCCACGCGGGCGATCAGGATGTCGACATCGACCGTCGTCCGCACGGCCGCCGGATCGATCTGCGAGACCCACGCCGCCACGGCATGGCCTCCCACGACGGCGTAGGGCACACCTGCCGCTTCCAGCGCCGCGACTGACCGTTTGAGCCGTTCCTTGACCATGGCCACCGCCTGTTCCACCCGATCGAGCACGTCGAAGCCAAACCTGACGACGGTCGGCCTCGCGGGCGTCTCTTCGCCGATGAGTTGGTCAGGGCTCTGACTGGGGCTGTGCTGCGGGCTTGTGGCCATACCATGAAGTCTATCCCAGCCTGCCGCCCGCGGCATCAGCGATCACGCCAGACCATGATAGTATACGGTTGTATACTTTTTCGGCAAGAGGGTGGCCCCGGTCTCGTTGGCCGATAGAACAGCCGGCCGAGCCCCTTATTCGCCGGGAGTCCGTGGGACGTCGGTCAAGGGCCCGTCTTGGCCCGTCTTGGCCCGTCATGGCCCGTGCGGGTGGATCGGGCATATACGGGCGGATGCCTCGCTTTGGCCCCCGAAAAGGCCGGAATCAGGGTGACATTTCCCTCGATTGCGCCATTCTCTCTTGAAGATTCCGCTCGTGGGCCAGTTCGTCATCTCTCCCCTGCACGCTCGTGTTTTGCGTTGGCAGGCTTCATCTGCGTCGTGGCTTCGATGACATGACGCGATAGGCTTTGCCGGAGCGTGGCAGGCCGCTCACCTCGCGACGGGTCTTTTTCGATACCTGGCAGGCGAGTGGCTGCAAAACGCGAAGGCCACTTAAAACACCCCCGCCGCTCTTGCAAATCTTATAGGCTGCGGAGGATGGTGGAAGACATCGAGGGCCAGCCGGAAGAAGTGAGCGACGGGCACATTCCCGGCCCGGATAGGTTTCAGATGCGGCTGCTCTGCTGGGAAGCCGCCTAGGAGATGGCGCTGGAGCGAGATAGGTACCCCGCAGGAACGGAGGTGACGCATGGACCGCCAGGAAATCCACCGGACGATGGCCGCGGAGTATGAATCCCGCTGGAACGCCGGCGATCCCTGGGCTGGTGTGGGGGCCGAAACGGAGCACGCCACCCGCAAAAACCGTCTCCAGAGGGAGTTTCTCGCGGGCCGACGCTATCAACGAACAATCGAGGTCGGCTGCGGCAACGGCAACCTCACCCCGATCCTGGCCGAGTTGTCAGATTCGGTCTGCTCGCTCGACATCGCCCCTTCCGCGCTCGCTCGAGCCCGAGAGGCCTGCGGTCCTCTGCCACACGTCGACTTTCGGGAAGACAACGCCGTGCAATACGAGTACGTGGAACACGGCCCTTGGAACCTGATCACGGTCGTGGAAACGATTTACAGCCTGGGCTGGCTGTATCCACTGTTTGATATCGCATGGATGGCCGGACAGATGGCCGAGTCACTGGCCCCAGGCGGCTGTCTGCTGCTTACGAACACCTACGGATCGCCGAAGGACTATCTGCTGAGGCCCTACCTGATCGATACGTACCGCGACTTGTTCCGCAACGTCGGGCTAAGGATCATGCGGGAGGAGACACTGATGCCGGCCGACCCTGAGCATGGGCTGCCGGCCCTGATCACGCTCTTTTCCCGCGACTGAGCAGCACAGCGTTCCGGTGCGTCTGCCTCGTCGTCCATCCGCCAGCCGTCGACGGCGGCCAGCCAGCGGCCGTCTGCAAGTGGAAGAGGATCGACGTGGTGCATGCCCCCCGCATTCCAGCCGGCCCGGCTGAGCCGGGCTCGGCAGCCATGGGAATCCTTGGCGTTCCCATCGGCTGCCCGGCAGGCCGGGGCCATGGATGGCCCGCCCTGCCTATGGCGAGCCAAACGGTCGGCACATGGCGCAGACCGCCGCCCATCTCGCCGATCGCGTCATCCCGCCGGTGCCCGTGCGACAGTGGGTGATCTTCGTTCCGAAGCGATTGCGGGGCTTCCTCACCGACCGCCCTGCCGACTTGAAACAAGCCAGAGGTGTTTGCGCTCAACCACAAGCTCAGGTGGGCCGTGACGGCAGATGAAAAAAGGGAATGTCGGCAAGCGGGGCGGTACCGCGACGGGCGGGCATCCGCGCGACGACCACGCCACGGGAGGCTGCTGTGACGCGAATCAAAAGCCCCGCTCGCACGACACGTCGCGCAAAAGCGTCGGCGGAAGAACGGCCCACTGCTCTGCCGACATCCATCGCGGCTGGTCCTGCGGCTTGTGGTATTCAACGATCTGATCGCAACGGCCAATCCATTGAACCCAGCGTGATCTCGGTAAGCCGCGGTCGTGCTTCATCCGCGGAAACGGCGGGCTTGGCGGCACATGCATGCGGCCTTTCCGAAAGTTGACGATCTGCCGCTGGTGAGCCCGAAACACGGCGAACATGCCGGCCTGCCAGAGCATTGCCATATGGGAAAAAGAGCTGAATCCGCGATCTGCGAGCACGATATCGCCGGGTGCCAATGCCCCGTGCATGCGAGAGGCTTGCGCGTGGTCGTGTGTCCGCATTGGCGCAATCGCTGTCCGCAGGAGCATCCCAGTGCCCATGTGAAAAAGCGTCATCAAATGTGCGATGGGAAAGCCAC
>JBAXUW010000313.1:0-3332 GCA_037129495.1 Planctomycetota bacterium
TTTCGCCATTGGGGTCTGGTGGTAGTTCTGATCCAGGCAGGGCGAAATTCCGACGCTCGTCGAGCTGCAGCCGATCCCGGCTCTCCGGATTCCCTGTGGGATGAGCAACTGCCGTGCCGAATAGGATTGGGCAGCCACCTTTTTAGGAGGCGAGCTTTATGCCCAGCCAGATAGCTGCGATCGCGGCGGCGTTGGTGACCACGATATAGGCGAGTGCCTGGAGCAGGCGGCCCGATTCCAGCATCTCCGCCGACTGAAAAGCGAAGCTCGAATAGGTCGTGAAGCCGCCGAGCGTGCCGACGAGCAGGAGCGTCTCAAGGCCCAGCGTCATCCAGCCCCGGGTCCGGGCGAGCCCCACGATCAGCCCAAACGCCAGCGACCCCAGCACGTTCACCAGCAGCGTGCCCCACGGAAACCCCACGCCCAAGCAGCGGGTAGCGAAGCTCGTGAGGCCGGCCCGCAGCAGCGTGCCGATCGCGCCGCCGAGAGCGAGCAGGGCCGCATGGGTGAAAAGAGACATATGTTTACTCTGGCTGCAGCCCTCGGTCGCTGTCTAGGCCCGCTCGAGCCTGTTCCGCTCGGCCCGTCAATTTCACTATACTGCGAAGTTTCCAGCGGAGGACGGCGTTTCCGTTTCTTGGCCGTTTCCCAACTCTTTTCATCTTTCTTTTTCATACTAAGGATTCTTGTCGCCACGATGATCTCTTTCAATAACCGTATTCTCTTCGTCGGCTTCGGTGCCGTCGCCCGCTGCACGCTGCCAATCTTCCTTGACCACGTGAATGTCGATCCACAGAACATCACGATCATCGACTTTGAGCCCAATGACGCTGCCTTGCGGCCCTGGATCGAGCGAGGCGTGAACTTTGTCCGCGAGCGAGTCACTCCCGACAACATGGCGGCCGTGCTCGGTCGCTTTACAGCGGCCGGCGACCTGATCATCGACCTCGCTTGGAATATCGACTGCGGTGAGATCGTCCAGTGGTGCCACGACCACGGCGTGCTCTATCTCAACACATCGGTCGAGCTCTGGGATCCCTACGAGCATGCCAAGGGCGCTCACCCGACGCATCTCACGCTCTACTGGCGGCACATGAACCTGCGGCGGCAGATTGCAGGCTGGTCGTCTCCCGGCCCCACGGCCGTGCTCGAGCATGGGGCTAACCCCGGCCTGATTAGCCACTTCACGAAGCACGCTCTCCTCGACATCGCGGCCCGCTGTCTTGAGGAAAAGAAATTCACCGGCGAGCAGGCGGAGCGGATCGCTCAGCATGCCAAGAGCCGAGCCTTCAACCATCTTGCCCACGAACTCGGCGTGAAGGTGATCCACTGCAGTGAACGCGATACGCAGATTTCCAGTCGGCCGAAGGAAGTCGACGAGTTTGTGAACACCTGGAGCGTGGAGGGCTTCCGCGAAGAGGGCACCACCACTGCCGAAATGGGCTGGGGTACACACGAAAAAGAACTACCGCCATTTGCCTATCAGCACGACAACGGACCCCAGAGCCAGATCTGCCTGGCCCGCATGGGCATGAACACGTCTGTCGTGAGCTGGGTGCCAAACTACAACATCGTGGGCATGGTGGTCCGCCACGGCGAGGCCTTCAGCATCACCGAGAAACTTTCCGTCCGCGACGCGGCGGGCAATGCCATCTATCGGCCGACCGTCCACTACGCCTATTGCCCTTGCGACGCGGCGGTTGCCAGCCTCCACGAACTCCGTGGCTACGACTATCAGCTCCAGCCGCGAATCCGGATCATGACCGACGAGATCACCAGTGGCTCCGATATTTTGGGGGCGCTGGTGATGGGCCATCCGCTAACCTCATGGTGGTGCGGCACGGACCTCTCGATTGAGGAGTCGCGGCGGCTTGTGCCGCACCAAAATGCCACCACGATGCAGGTGGCGATCTCGGTTGTAGCCGCCTGCATGTGGATGATCGAACACCCCGACCGAGGCGTGAATCTGCCCGACGACCTGCCCCACGACTATGTGCTCGGCATCGCCAAGCCTTACCTTGGCAAGTTCATTTCCGTGCAGAGCGACTGGACGCCCCTCAAGCACTACTCCAACGCCTTTCACGGCTACAACCGCCCGCAGATCGATCCGGCCGACCCGTGGCAATTTAAAAACTTCCTGCTGACTGACGGAGATTGAGCGCAGATGAATCAAAAGACCCTTCTCGAACTCGCCAAGCAGCACGGCACTCCCCTGTTTGTCATCGACCACGATGAACTGCGGAAAAACTACAAGCTCTTCCGCAAGCATTTCCCGCGCGTGCAGGTCTACTACGCCGTGAAGGTCAACAGCGATCCCGAGATTGTGAAGACGTTTTACGAACTCGGCGGCAGCTTCGACGTGGCGAGCATGCAGGAATTTCACACGGTTCACCAGAATATTGCCAAGCTGCCTGCAAAGCGGCGGCAGGACTTTATCTGGGACAAGATCATCTACGCCAACCCGATCAAGCCGATCGAAACGCTGGCCGAGCTCGACCAATACAAGCCGCTGGTCACCTATGATAATCACGAAGAGGTGAAGAAGATCGCGAAGCACGCGCCGCACGCGGGCCTCGCCCTGCGGCTCAGAGTGCCCAACACCGGCTCAATGGTGGAACTGTCGAGTAAATTCGGCGCCCTGCCCGGCGAGGCAGTGGAGTTGATCGCCTACGCTCACGATCACGGGCTCACGGTCGAGGGGCTATCGTTTCACGTTGGCAGCCAGTGCACCAATCCGCAAAACTATATTCAGTCGATCCATCTTTGCGCCGGGATCTTTGCGGAGGCGAAGTCGCGGGGCTTTCACCTCAAGCTACTCGATATCGGCGGCGGCTTTCCCGCAGCCTACGACGCGAGCGTGCCGAAAGTCAGTGATCTCGCGAAGAAGATTAACCATGAACTCGACCGCCTATTTCCCAAGGAGATTGAGATTCTCGCGGAGCCGGGCCGGTTTCTCGTGGCCTCGGCGGGCAACGCCGTCTCAAAGATCATCGGTAAGGCAGTCCGAAACGATAAGCTCTGTTACTACGTCAACGACGGCGTCTACCACACCTACTCGGGCGTGATCTTCGACCACTGCCAATACCACATGAAGAGCTTTAGGAAGGGGGCCACGCAGCTCTGCGCAGTCTTCGGCCCCACCTGCGATGCGCTCGACACGATCAGCCTCTCTGAGCAGCTGCCAGATCTGGAACTCGGCGACTACCTTTACAGCGATAATATTGGCGCCTACTCGGCCGCCAGTTCCACCCACTTCAACGGCTTCCCGCCCGCGAAGGTGGTGTACGTCAATCAGTAGGGGTGTGGAATAAGAGAGGACCGGTTGGCTTTTG
>JBAXUW010000314.1:0-3330 GCA_037129495.1 Planctomycetota bacterium
CGGCAAGCTCTGAAAACTCGCCTCCACGGGGGAACCCTTACCCCAGCCAGACCTTGGCTGGCTCACCCGGCACTTCCCGCGCCAGCCGCGGTACGGCGTAGCCCGGGAGCGTAGCCCGCAGCTCGTCGTGCAGGCCACGAGCGGTTTGCTCATCGACTTCAAATGCGGCCGTGCCATGCACCCGGTCGAGCAGGTGGAGGTAGTAGGGCACGATGCCCAGATCGACGAGCCGTTCCGAGAGTTGCCGGAGCACGGCCGCCGAGTCGTTGACTCCCGCCAGCAGCACCGCCTGATTGAGCAGCAGCGGCCGGGCGCCGGTCAGGCGGCCGACGGCGGCGGCCACTGTAGCGTCGAGTTCGGCGGGATGGTTGGCATGCACCACCACCACACAGGTCAGCCGAGTGGCTGCAAGCATCGCCACCAAGGCGTCGGTCACCCGTGACGGTAGCACGATCGGCAGCCGCGAGTGAATCCGCAGCCGCCGTAGATGGGGTATCGCTTCGAGTTGGCTGATGAGCCGGCCGAGCCGTCGGTCGTCGAGCAACAGCGGGTCACCACCGGAGAGGATCACCTCGTGGATCGTGGTATCGGCCGCAACCGCGGCGAGGGCCGTCTCAATGCCGGCCTGATGCACGCCGCTCTCGGCATAAGGAAACTCGCGTCGAAAGCAGTAGCGGCAGTTGATCGCACAGCCGCCGGTCGCAAGGACAAGCGCACGGCCGGCATATTTCTGCACGAGCCCAGGGGCCGCCAGTGAGCCGAGTTCGTGAAGCGGATCGGTAGAGAACCCTGCGATGCGGTTTTGTTCGGACAGCCGCGGCAGCACCTGCAGCAGGAGTGGATCAAGTCGGTCGCCGGGTCGCATCCGGGCGATAAAGCCGCGGGGCACAAGCAGCGGGAAATCACTCACGGCCCTGCGGGCCTCGGCCGCCACAGTCGTGGGGAGATCGAGCAGCCGGCAGAGTTCCTCCGGATCACGCACCGCATCGGCCAATTCCCGCTGCCAGCCTTGATCGTTGAGATCGGGCGGCGCTGCAGGGGGCCGTTCGTGGGGAAATTCGGAGGCAGGCAACGCGGGCATAGGTACGGCGGGTGAACAGTGGCTTTGGGTTGACAGAGGGCGAGCGGGCGGCAACGCTTGACGGTTTGAACAAGGCTCTCGTCGAAGTGCCGGACTCCCGGCATGCCCTACGATACGGCCGCATGGCCCTTAGATGGAAACGCAATAGGAGAGACGGAAGCAGTGGCAGGCTACAACACGAGTGAATTCAAGAAGGGGCTTAAGGTCCAGATCGATGGCGACCCCTACATTTTGGTCGAGTGCAATTTTGTGAAGCCCGGCAAGGGGCAGTCGCTTTACAAGTGCAAGCTCCGCAACCTGTTGCGGAACACCCTCCTCGACCGCACCTACAAGAGCGGCGATTCGCTCGACGCCGCCGACATCGCAACCATTGAGGCTCAGTTTCTCTACAAGCAGGCGGAACTGTTTGTCTTCATGGACAATGCCAGCTACGAGCAATACGAACTCTCGAAGGAGCAGGTGGACGACGCGTGGAAGTGGATCAAGGAGGGCACTGTCTGCATGATGCTGCTCTTTAACGGCAACCCGATTTCGATTGAGCCGCCCAACCACATGGTGCTCCAGATCGTCTACGCTGAGCCGGCGGTCCGGGGAAACACGGCGACGAGTCTCTCCAAGACGGTAAAACTGGAGACGGGCGCCGAGGTGATCGTGCCGGCGTTTATTGAGCAGGGAGACATGGTTAAGATCGACACGCGGACGGGCGAATACCTCGAACGAGTGCAGAAGTAATCGCGGACAAGTTGGAAAACTTATCCCCCGAAAGGCGAAAGACTGCGTCGCATGGATGCGACGCTAGAACCAGCAAACAGTGTTTGCCACGCAAAAACGATCAGGATGATCGTGTTTTGCGTGAAATCAGTCCCACCACCAGCGGCCGGCTGGCACGGCGAGGTGATCGCCACGGGCCTTGCCCACAGTGCCGTCTTCGTCCATCAGCAGGTTGGGGGAGTCGAGCGCCATCCGCGGTTGCAGCGAGACGCCACCGCCGATCGGCGTGAGCAACCGGTTCCCCCGCCAGACTGCGTTGATCGCCGGCTCCACGGTCGTGGGCGGCTGAAACCGATCCACCTTGCAGATCTGTTCGTCTCGCAGGGCAGCGGCATCCCACTGGACTCGGCCGTAGGCGTCGTGCTCCTGCAGATAAGCCGCCACCACCGCCAGGTCGATCAGCGTGCGGAGTTGGGCGTAGACCGGATTGCGGGCGGCGATCTCGAGATATTTTCGGGTGAAGGTCTCCGTAAACGTCTTGCTCGCCCGGCCGGCCCGGTCGGCGGTCATGCGGCGGCCGTCGGAGAGAACCGCTTCGTCGGCCCCGACGAGCTTCACGCCGCGGCCCACGAGTTCGATCGCCAAATCGTCCTCACTGATCCGCACGCACTGGTAGTCGGGCACGAAATACCATCTCTGCAGCGCGTTGGCTGCCACGCCACCGGCGCTGGTCAATTCGACCCAACTGTTCATCTTCACAGGCGGCCGTTCGAGGCCAATGCCGATCAGCTTCATCCGGTAGTCGGCCTCCACCATGACCTGGGCAAAGTGGCTGGCCGGCGAGACGCCGTCGACACGGATTCGTTGCGGGCCGAGCGATTCCTTCATGCCGCTGACGATGTCGCCGGTTGTGGCCTTGGGATTCACCCGGCCAAGCTTCCGCAGGAAAGCCTGCATGTCGGCAAGTCCCTGCTGGGTCGGGTCGATCGAGCAGCCGATGCTCTGGTCGGTCGGCTGGCCGGGCGGGAATGCCCGGAGTGAGGCGGCGAGGTCTTCCAACAGCAGAGTTGGATTCCCTGTGGCAGCGCCCACGACGCGGCCGGTAGCGTCAGACACCCACGGCTCAGCCGGGCCGGCGATCACCACCTCGCCGGGGCCGGCGTCGTCGCCCGATCCGTCGGCTGGATAGATGAAGACATATTGCACCCGCGTGAGGCCGGCGAGCTTTTCAAGTTCTTCGGGAACACCTCGTCCCGAGGCGACCGCTTTGGCGAGCTCTGCTTCGAGGCGGGAAAGGGCGACCTTGCGAAGCGTGGACCTCGCCTGGAGATCGGCAGGTAAGCCTGCCACTGCGGCTTTCCGCCGCTCGAGAGAGAGGCCAGCATCGGCGACCATCTGTGTTCGCAGCACGCCGTTGGCATCGATGATAATTCCAGCAGCACCGCCGCTGCCCGCGCCGCCTTGCTGTCCGCCTTGCTGTCCGCCTTGCATGCCACCTTGCTGTCCACCTTGCTGTCCACCTTGCATGCCACCTTGCT
>JBAXUW010000315.1:0-3315 GCA_037129495.1 Planctomycetota bacterium
ATAATCACCGTCAACCGATTTGCCACCGCTCCGCCCCGCATCACTCGATGACTATTCTCAATACAAGGCCCCCGGTAGATTTCGCTGAAAGATAGACCGGTCAATGGCACTTCCACAAGCGTTGCCCTCCTGCTGAGCGACTCGTGAGCCGGTTGCTCCCGCCTCCCGGGCTTGCCCCGGCCCAGAAAGCGGGTCCCGGGGTCGGCCACCTCCCCCCTGAAGTGGCGTTTTTCTCGGGTCGGCGCAGAGTCTCTCCGAGTCGGGCCACCTGGCAACTTCGTGATGACCTCGCGTCCGGCAGCGGTCAGAGGCTGTGGATGTCGATCACGGGCAGCTCGTCGGGTGACGCTTGAAAGACGTCGCGATCGTCACGGGCCTGAACGAGCTCGTCCCAGTCGGCGGGCATGGGAGAGACGGTCACGCCACGGAAGGCTTTTGGTTCGCATTGCAGCAGCCTCCGGTGGGCGATGCGGTGCTGACCATTCAACACACCGTCGGCGGCATGGGATCGTCGAACCCGGGTGCCAATTGCGCCGCCTTGTTTTGATTGAAGCGTAAAGAACAAGAGCAATCTCCGCCTGATAAACTCACCAGTATTGTGGAGATTTGCTCGATGCAGTGCGTTGCTCTGACGATCCGACTGGCCCTGGTGTTCGCCGCGGTCACGATCGCTCCCAGCCTCCGCGCCCAGGACGGAAAACAACAGGAAGCACTCGCGGCAGGAAAACAGCCCGCCCCGTTTCCCGCGCCGATCTGCATGGCCCAGCCGGCCGCCCGCCCGGCCGAGGGCCTGCCCATCGGCAACGGCCGCATGGGCACGCTGGTCTGGACCACGCCGGGCACAGTCGAGTTTCAGATCAACCGGGTGGACGTTTTCGCCGTCAACCGTCAGGCGGGAGGGATGACCTTCTGCCTGCCCCGGTTTCTAAAGGGCGGCTCCGCTGCAGGAGCGGCAACCGACCACGGCGGCGCTTGTGCTCGCGTGAGTATCTCGGTCGGCGGCGATGCGTTCCGCGCGGGGCCGCATTTCGCCCAGCGGCTGTCACTGGCCGACGCCCGCTGCGAAGTCCGTGGCGAGGCGGTTCACGTCGTCTGTTGGGTGGCGGCGGCGGCCGACGCGCTGGTGGTCGAGGTCACGGACGAGCGCGAGTCGCCGCAACCCATCGAAGTGAAGCTGGCCATGTGGCGCGAGCCCGAGGTGACGACCGGCGGGCACACGGCGGCATACGCATGGCGGAAAGGGAATGGGCGTGTCGCCGTCGTGCAGACCTTCCGCGAGGCGAAGCACTTCTGCGGCTCGGCGGTGGCTGTGTCGTGTCCCACGAGCGAGGCGGAGATTCTCGACACGGACGCGAAAGCCCGCGTCCTGCGGCTGCCGCCGGGCCGGGGAACCCGCACGGTGCTGATCGCCAGCGCCGCGACGTTCGATGCCGACGCCGACGTCGGGTCGGCGGCCGAGGAAATCCTGGCGGCCTTCGCCACACCGGAGTCACGTGCGGAGGCGGAGGAGCGGCACCGGCGCTGGTGGCGAGACTTCCAGGGGCGGACCTTCGTGCGGATCGAAAGTCCGGACGGCCGGGGCGAGCAGGCGTCGCGGGATCGCGAGCTGTTTCTCTACCACATGGCCTCCACCTCGCGCGGCGCGTTCCCTCCCAAATGGAACGGCTCGGTCTTCCTGACCGACGGCGACGCCCGCGACTGGGGGGCGCAGTTCTGGTTGTGGCCCACCGAGATGCTGTACTGGCCGCTGCACGCCGCCGACGCTGACGATCTCACCGAGCCGTTCTTCGAGATGTACCGCCAGGCCCTGCCGGCCATGACCAACGCCGCCCGCCAACGCTGGAACGCCGCCGGGCTCTTTCTTCCCGAGGTGATGCCCTTCGACGGCCCGACGGAACTGCCTGAAGATGTCGTGGCCGAGTACAGCGCCATATTCTTGGACGGTCGGCCCAACACCGGCATCTCGCCGCGGCTCGCCGCCGCCTGCGGCTACGACCTGCATCTCTCCACGCTCCTGTACGCGGCCGACAAGTATCCCGGCACCTATTCCTGGATTAGCCACCTGGCTTCCTCCGGCGCGGAACTGGCGGTGCACGCCTGGTGGCGCTATCGCCATACCGGTGACGAGGCCTGGCTGCGCTCGCACGCCTACCCGCTGCTGCGCGGCGTGGCTGAGTTCTACCGCAGTCTGGCCCGTCGGGACGAAGACGGTCGCTGGCACATTCACGGGACCAACGCCCACGAAGACTTCTGGGGTGTCACCGACAGCATCATGGATCTGGCCGCCATCCGCGGCACGCTGCCGCTGGCCATTCGCGCGTCCGAAATCCTCGCCACCGACGCAGACCTGCGAGGTGAGTGGAAAGCGTTCCTTGCTGAGCTCGCCCCGTATCCGCTGGGCGCCGATCCCCGCGCCAAGGCATTGACCGGCGCCGCCCTGGCCGACGATGCCTGGGCCGCCGGATACAAGAACGCGGTGGACGGTTCGCACAACTCCGAGGACGTTCAACTCACGCCCATCTTCCCGTTCGAGGACTGGACGCTGGAGACCGACGATGCGGCGCTGGCTGCCGTGGCGAGGCGCACGCTGGCGCTCGTCCCACGGCATCGTGCCGTGCTGAACGGCGGAGGATTGAATACCGCGATCCGCTCACCCATCGCTGCCGTCCGGGCGGGGGCAGGGGCGGGCGAGGAGTTGCCGGCCATCCTCGAGCGCTATCGCGCGGCGTTCGTGCCCCTCGCCAACGGGTTCAGCCTCTTCGAACAGATCACGCCGGGGTATCAGGCGCACTCGATCGAGCATCTCGGTCTGCTGACCATGGTTCTGCAGGAAGCCCTGCTGCAGAGCGTGTCGCCGCGGCCTGGCGAGCCGGAGGTGATCCGCGTGTTTCCGGCCTGGCCGCGGGCATGGGACGCCGAGTTCCGGCTGCTTGCCCGCGGCGGGTTCGTTGTGACCGCCGCCATTCGCGGCGGCGAAGTTCAGACACTCACCGTTGAGTCGCGCCGCGGCGAGACCTGCCGGCTTCGCAACCCATGGGCGGAGACCGTCGGCGTGGCGGCGGAGACTGATAATGGGGCGGTGCCGATCCGGCTCGAGAATGGCATTGCTTGTTTCGAGACCGAAGTCGGGGGTGTCTATCGTCTGCGACGCAGATTACTCGTGGCCAGCCCCTGAAGGATTGACCTGCCACCAGGCATGTCTCGGTCGTCCACCGTCAGCCGTCGGGATTATCGAGCAACTCGCTGACATCGGCCGACGGCAGGGGTTAGGCGGCTCGGACCTTCTCGCCGGCGAAGAGCAGATGGACGGCGTCA
>JBAXUW010000316.1:0-3313 GCA_037129495.1 Planctomycetota bacterium
AGGGCAGTTTCAGCCACGGGAAAAAGGGCACCAAAACTGCAAAAGCCGAGTTAGCAGACGAGAACGCGGCAAAAGCCGCTGCCCTTATCGGCGCCACAGCGAAGCCAGTTGCCGCACTGCCCAGCCGGGCATTCACGGGCTCTGACAGCCGTACGGTGAAAGTCTGGCGGCGATTCGCGTAGGGAACATTGCCCTCCACGACTTCCGCTGTCTTTGGGATGACGCCGCCATCCCCGTCCGTGACGTAGCCGAAGGCTACTCTGTTCCTGCCAAAGATCGACTTCGCGGACTCCGGGCCACGGATTCCCTCGCGAACCGTGAAGGCGGTCGCGAACTGAATCTTGTCAGTCAATGCCGCCTGATACGCCCGCGGCACGCCGGCGAGAGAAGGCAACACGCTACCGTAACCGGGCAACCGGGCCAGTTCGATGGCGACACTTACTTTCGCGCCAGCGTCCACCGCGGGAGTAATCGTGCGCACCGCGAAAAAGCGGCTGTCGTAGTCGATGATCGTGGCCTGCGATACGATTTCTCCACGGGCAGAAGTGCCCGCTATTGGATCGGTAAACAGAACCTTGCTCACGCCCGTAACAGGATTGAAATTGTTGATGGCCGCCACGACGAGAGAAAAGGTTTCGTCCCGCTCAGGTCGCCCGTCTCCAGCGACGCTGACGGCAATCCGTTTTTCAGACTGGCCGGGAAGAATCTGAATCATGCCTGCATTGCGACGGTAGTCGCCTGGCGCACGGGCGGAACCGTCACGGGTGGCGTACGAGATCGTGAATGGGGCGAGAATATCGCCGCCAATCTTGAGCGTAAACTCGGCAATCGATGCCATACCCACTCGGGCTTCCGATACGATGGCCGGCAAAACCTCGATAAGGGCAATCGGATCATCGTCGTTAACGATGGTGCAGACGCCAACACCGTCGCCAACAACATAGCCGCCGATCCCGTTTGATAGCACGACAAAAAAGTTTTCGTTTCGTTCGTATTTCTGATCGCCCACGATCGCTATCTCGATCGTTTTACTCGTCTGACCAGGCGCAAACGTGAGTAGTGTTCCCGCAGGAATGGCGACGTAGTCGCTGTCCCCGGTCGTAGCCGTCCCGTTCTGCGTTTCGTAGCCCACGGTCACTATCTGCTCCGATGCTTGGGAGAGATTGACCGTCACCGTGGCAATGGTCTCACCGGCGTTGCCCTCCTCAACCAAAACGCCACCAATCGACACCAGCACGGCGTCCGGCGGAGGCTCGACCCCGGAGAATGTCACCGTGTATTGGCCAAGAGAGCCGTATTTCGAGTACCCATCCACGAGTGGATCACCCTCTCCGGTGCCTTCGACCCGCAGGTAGTAGGTGCCAGGCAACACGGTCAGATTAAACGACGCTTCGAGCGCACCTTTGGGGTTACTTGCCGCCACAACCGTCCCAAAGGAGTCAACGATATCAGCATGCACATCGAGGTTAGCCCCGACGAGGATTGGCTTGATCGCTAGCCTGAAGGCCCCCGTTGTCGAGAAACTAAAAACGTCGACATCGGTGTTTTGCTCGACGATGCCGTGGAGCATCGATTGGACAACAGGCTGGGCAGTGATGGGATCATTGCCGTAGTCATCGGGCCGATAGCCGAACCCGTTATCACTAACGATGATTTCGAGATCGTCCTCGGTATTGTTGGCGTTTTTGTACTCGCCCCGACTCCACTGCGTTAATTGCTTGGAGTAACCAACGCCCATGATGGGGGCCCAACTGGTAGTTCCGATTCCTTGTCCGTAGTAGTATTCGTCGGGTGGTTGACCGTCATGCCTCAAGCCGAGCGTGTGGCCTACCTCGTGGCTCGAAGCCTCCGCAATATTCTTGGCGGTCCCTAACGCTTCCGCGAATACAAAGCATGGCGTGTCTGTAGACGACGAAAAACTGTTTAGTGTTGCGACACCTCCAACAGGTCTATACCAACCTGTATTCTCGCCGATAACGACCCTTATGCCCCATCGCGAATCACTTCCGCCCGTATTCATGAGGTCTTGACGGCTTGGTTCTTCGGTCGTGACATCCACGGCAAATGGCGCAAAATCTTCCGTCACTCGTGCCCAGACTTCTTGGATAGTCTGTAGCTCTCTACTGGAGAACGCTGGATTGTCATCCAAGGAGTATGCCGGAGTGGTGAACGACACCCCGTTGTTCCAAATCGGATCGCTCGTCGTGTATCCGTCAAAGTCAAGATAGATCCGCTTGGAGGCGCTCGGCAGGCTGTGCAGCTTGAACGTGTCAGCGAGCGGCGCTTGAGCGGGCATCGGCGCCGAGTCCGCCATCAAGTGTAAATTCACTGCGGATGGGGCGGCACATCCTGGACATGAACAGGACGTGCCGGGCCCGTGTTGCATGCCTATGAGCGACGCCAGGCTCTCAATCTCGCTTGACGTTGTCACCGAAAACGCGAATCGCTGTTCGAGCGACTCGCAGCGACAGACAGCCCGCGGCGTTCTTCTTTGACGATTATTCCCAACGAGTGAGGATCTGCGATTCATAAATCTCATGTGGGCGACCGCTCAAGGAAGGACGGGTGACACGATTTCCAACCGACGCCGCGAACTCAAGGAGGCCATACCCCGCGACACGAACCCCTTGAACTACGTAGGGTAATCACCGTCTCAACTTCGGGCAAGGATTCGGCCGTTCTGCCGCCAAGTAGACTTCCAAGGCACCGGAGCGTTGGAGCCGGATCCTCTGATTAACAGGGTTAAGTGACCAAAAGAACGTCGCCCAGCGACATGCGACAACCTTGGCACTTGGCGGCCGTATTCACCCCCAGCCGGTAGAGCGTGCCCCAGGCTGCGGTGTCCACGTTTGCCCGCATCCCGCGGCTCCGCCGCGCTTCGAATGCATCTCGAAAGTGCTCGGTCACGGCTCCCGTCCGGGTGTCCCGGGTCGGCACCACGCACCGACGACAGACGTTCGTGGCGATGAAGCGCACCTCGCCAATCAAAAACTCCCGCGGCTCAGGCGGCGGCAGATCGGTATACGGATCCTGCCAACACACCCCTATCCGCCCGCCCGCGGCTCGGCGGCATCTCCTTCCTCCACCGCTTCGGCTCGGCGCTCAACCGCCACGTGCACCTGCACGCCTTTAAGTGAACGACGGCGTCTTCGTGCCGGCTGCCGCCGAAGTAGGCTCTGACGCCCCGCCGGCGTTCCTACCGGCGCGGCCAATCACCCCGGCCAATCTGGCTGCGCTCACCGAGCGGGTGCGCCGCCGCGTGATCCGCGACGCCGACGGCCGCATCATCCGCATCCGCTACGTGCTCCCGCGA
>JBAXUW010000317.1:0-3311 GCA_037129495.1 Planctomycetota bacterium
TGACGCGGGTGACCGGCAAGTCGATGGAGCCGCTCATCCCGGACGGCTCATGGTGCCTGTTCCGCCCTTGTCCGGCGGGCTCGCGTGAGGGCCGGATCGTGCTCGTGCAATTCAACACGATCGGCGCGGGTGAGAATGGCGGCCGGTTTACCGTCAAGAAATACCACTCGGAGAAGACCGTCAGCGCTGACGGCTGGCGGCACGAACGGATTCAGCTGCTACCGGTGAATCGGGAGTTCGAAAACATCGAAATTGAGCCTCCGAATTCGGAAGATCTGCGGATAGTTGGAGAGTATGTGAAAACGTGCGGCACAAACGACCAGGACTGACATGAATCCGATAACCCGAGGAATCTACGAGACGATTCTTACAGAGGCCCTCGACGAGGAACTTGCGACGCTCGCTGCAGGCCTGCGCGAGAGCCGCGAGAAATTGCGGCCAGCCGAGGCGGCGGACCGCCTTTCTCTCCATATCGCCAGAATCGTCAGGCGACTGATCGCGAGCGTTGAGGAGAAGGACCGCGTAGCGATCGGCGTAAACCTCACTCGCAGCCTGATTAGCGGCATTGCAAAGGTTACTCAGCAGCGACTGCCGAAGTTATTCGATGCCACTGATCGTGCTGAACGTCCGGTGATTGCCGGAGAACTCCTTCGATCAATCGCACAGGTGCTGCCAGACGGGTCGACCGAGGAGATCCGTCCGCCGAAGATTCCGCTGCTCGATACGACGATCCTCACAAACGCCCCGGGTGAGCCATCCGTGGGCAGCCAGGTGCTCACCGAAATCCACTCGGCGGATTCTATCGATCTCGTGATGGCATTCATTCGGTTTTCAGGAATCGCCCCACTGCTTGACGTCCTTCGGCAGCACTTACAGGCTGGCCGAAGTCTTCGAGTGCTCACCACGACCTACACAGGATCGACCGAAGCTCGCGCGCTGGATGCCCTCAAAGACGCGGGAGCCGACGTCCGCGTGTCGTATGACACGAGTACAACGCGGCTGCACGCCAAAAGTTGGCTCTTTCACCGCCGCAGTGGGTTTTCAACCGCGTATATCGGCTCATCGAACCTCACCCACTCTGCTCAGGTGACCGGACTTGAATGGAATGTCCGTGTGTCGGGAGTTCGCAACCCAGACGTGATCGACAAGGTCACAGCCGTGTTCGAGAGTTATTGGAACGGCGGCACGTTTCTCCCATATAGGCGACAGGAGTTTCTCGAGCAGACCGAGGCAGCGCGATCCGGCCCTTCGTTCGTGCTGAGCCCGATCGAAATCCGCCTCGAACCATTCCAGGAAGACCTCCTCGCCAAGATCGCACTTTCGCGATCCCAAGGACATCACCGCAACTTGCTGGCAGCCGCAACCGGTACGGGCAAGACCGTGATGGCAGCGGTCGACTACAGCCGCCTCACGACGGCTATGCCGCGAGCACGCCTGCTCTTCGTGGCTCACAGAGAAGAGATCCTTAAGCAGGCGCTCGGAACATTTCGCCACGCCTTGCGGGAGCCAACGTTTGGCGAGCTCTGGGTGGGTGGAACGCGGCCCCAGCGGTTTGAGCATGTGTTCGCATCCATTCAGAGTCTGGATGCAGCGGGACTAGGCCACCTCGCGCGCGATCACTTCGACGTCGTCGTCGTTGATGAATTTCACCACGCCGCTGCCCCGTCCTATAAGAGGCTGCTTGACCATGTAACACCGCGAGAGTTGCTCGGACTCACCGCCACGCCCGAGCGGAGTGACGGTCTACCGGTTCTCAGTTGGTTCGACGACCGCATCGCAGCGGAGCTACGGCTCTGGGATGCGATCGATCAGCACCACCTCACGCCTTTTGTCTACTACGGCATCCATGACAATACCGACCTCCGCGATGTGCCATGGCGGCGGGGAGCAGGCTATGACGTGGAACGCCTCACAGAGGTGCTCACCGCCAACGATGCCTACGCGCGCGTCGTGCTGCAGGAGCTTGACCGGCGCACGGGCGACCCGACGCAAATCAGGGGCCTCGGATTCTGCGTGAGCATCAATCACGCGAGATTCATGGCTCGGATTTTCAATGAAGCGGGAGTGAAAGCGACGGCCATCTGGGCTGACACGCCCGACACTGAACGGACAGCGGCCCTCCAAGACCTGAAGCACCGGCGAACGAACGTCGTTTTCTCAGTGGATCTCTTTAACGAGGGCGTCGACGTTCCAGCCGTCGACACGGTTCTATTTCTACGCCCCACTGACAGCGCCACTCTTTTTCTGCAGCAACTCGGCCGCGGCCTGCGCCGGCTCGAAGGGAAATCGGTCTGCACGGTGCTGGACTTCGTCGGCCAGCACCGCAAGGAGTTTCGTTATGACCGGCGGTTTCGGGCTCTTCTGGGTGGCACCCGTAAAGACCTCGAGCGGCAGATAAAGGACGGGTTTCCGTTCTTACCGGCTGGCTGTCACATGGAACTTGACCGTGTAGCCAGCCAGATCGTGCTTGAGAACGTGAAGCAGGCGGTGCCCGCGAAATGGACCGCTCGTGTCGATGAATTACGAAGCATGCCTGACGGAGGCAAAGCTGTTTCACTCGCCACGTTTCTCGCTGAATCGGGTCTAGAGCCAGACGACATCTACGCCGGCAACCGCTCGTGGACTGAATTAAAGCAGGCGGCTGGTCTTTCAACCGAACTGGCTGGCCCAAAAGAGAAAACACTGCTCCGCGGCTGTGGTCGAATGCTGCATGCCGATGACCTGAGGCGGCTCAGGGCATACCGCAAGATTTTGCAACAGACTGACGGGGGCAACGCCGCCTCGCTACCCACTGGCGACCGCCGCCTGGTGCAAATGCTGGTGGCGAGTGTCGCAGACAAGGCTGTTACCAAGGGCACCTCGCTCATTGATGGTCTAGCTCTCCTTCGGGCCCACGCCAATGTCCGGGATGAATTGCTGGCGATCCTAGACGTGCTGGAAAATTCCATCAGCCACACGACACAGCGGCTCGCATCCCATCCTGAAGTTCCTCTGGAAATACACGCCCGTTACTCGCGTCTCGAGATTCTCGCCGCGTTCGGCCTCCGCGATAGCGCGAAAATGCCACCTTGGCAGTCCGGCGTGTACTGGGCCAAGACGTCCCAGACTGACCTGCTCGCGTTCACACTCGACAAGACGAGCGGTGGTTTTTCACCGACGACCCGCTATCGCGACTACGCTGTCAGCCGAGATCTCATCCACTGGGAAAGCCAATCAGTCACACGTGCCGACAGCCCAACGGGGCAACGCTACCAGCATCACGCGCAGCAAGGATCCTGGATCATGCTATTCGCACGGCTGAACACCGACGA
>JBAXUW010000318.1:0-3271 GCA_037129495.1 Planctomycetota bacterium
GGGTGTTTGCGCCGAATCACACGCTCAGGCGGGCCGTCACGGCGATGGCAATCGGTCTGCTGGCGGAGTCCTTTGCCAACCGCGCCGCCCATGAAATGGGCCGGCGTGTGAACGGCCTCTCCACCGACGTCTACCAGGTGCTGCGGAGCTACCACTGGCCGGGCAATGTCAGGGAACTGCAAAATGTCGTCCGGCGGGCGATTGCGATGACGACCGAGTCTGTGGCGGGCGTGGACGACCTGCCCGACGACGTGGTGGCATCAGCGGGACGGAGCGCCGGGGCCGAGGCCGGGGCCGTGGGATACTTCGCACAGCGGGCCGAATACGTGGCCCGTTTTGAAAAACAGTATCTTGGTGACCTGCTGGCACGTCATCTGGGCGACGTATCGGCAGCTGCCCGCGAGGCCCGACTGCCGCGCGGCACACTGTATCGGCTCATGAAGGGGCATGGGCTCGACGGCGCGGCATTCAGAAGGGCGCGGAACACCTTCTGCCACAGGTGCTCAATCCGCATCGGGTTTTCGCCGTCGAGAAGTTCCCACATCGACTGCACGAGCGCCAACGTCCGCCGCAGGTTATCGGCCCCCAGTTTCTTTGTGAAAGGGGTCGTCTGGGTGTGGACGTTTTTCATTATAAACTATCCAATATCACTCACGACTCCCGTGCTGGTGCCGAACTTGTCGGCCTCAATGCCCATTTGATGGAGCATCCGCACGTAGAGGTTCGAAAGTGGCCGATTATTCTCGCGGTCGTACATCACATGTCCGGCATGCTTGAAGCCGCCGCCGGCGAGGATGATCGGCAAGTTCTGGGACGTGTGCGCCGATGCGTTCCCGAGGTTGCTGCCGTGGAAGACCATCGTGTGATCGAGCAGCGATTCAGTTCCTTCGCTGGAGCCTTGCAGTTTCGCGAGAAACTCGTTGAACACGCGATACTCGGCTTCTTCGACTTTCGCGAGCTGCTCGATCTTCGCATCGTCCTGGCCATGGTGCGAAGCTTCGTGGTGCTGCATATTCACCCCTTCAATGTTCACTTGTCCGTGGCTGAAAAGGTTCAGATTGATGATCCGTGTGGAGTCGGTCTGGAGGGAGAGATGAACCAGGTCATACCACTGGCGCGACCGTTCGACCAATTCATTCTCGCGGAGTTCGCGAGTCTGATATTGGACCTTTGGTTTGGGCTTGTTCGTCCACGCCTCGTCTTGCGCCAGGCGTTCTTCGGCCTCGCGAATTGAGGTCAGCAGGGTGTCCAGTCGCTCACGATCGCCGGCGCCCAAGTTGCGGGCCAGGTCGCCGGCCTGCTGGCGAACACCGTCCAGAATGCTTCGTCCATCTTTCAGCCGCTGCACTTCTCGGGAAATTTCATCGGGCGTGCCATCGACGAAGAGTTGACGAAACATTGCTCCTCCGTCGCGCAAACCTGGCATGCGCACCCCTTTGCGATTAAAGGAGGGCGCATTGCCGAGGCCGATGCAGGGAAACCGGGTTTCTCGCCCAACCTGCTCGGCAGCCAGGAGATCGAGTGAAATCGTGTTGCGGAGATCTTTTTCGTTCCGGATGAACTCGCCAGCGACTCCGGTGAATAACCCTGGCTCGGAATGGTGGTGGGCGTGGCCAGGATGCGAGAGGCCCGAGAACAAGGTGAATCGACCGCGATGGTCGTTGAGCAGCTTCAGGTAGCGCGTGGACTCGTAATCGAGCCCCGCCTTTTCCGGGAAAAGATATGGGGCGTGGGCCCCCAGTGGTCGGCTAATGAGCACCATCCGGCGCGGGGCCAGTTTCGCCGCCTTCGCGTCGGCTCCGAGGCCGAGTGGGAGCATGGCGTCGAGCAGCGGCAAGCCGATGGCGATGCTTCCGGCGCGGAGCATCGTGCGGCGCGAGAGCAAGCGGGTATTAAGTGGGATCATGAGTGGTGCTTTCTTACTTGGTGAGAAACGCTGGACTCTGTACGACTTCATGAACGAGCGATCGCAGCCCAAGCTTGCGGTCGCGCGTGCGGATGGCGATCGCCTGGACTTCTTCGCGGTCGGCATACTGCACATCGGCCCCTGTCGCAAACACGAGCAACTGCCGCGTGAGGTTGCGGGCGAGTTGTTCCTTGTCTTCGAGCAGCAGCGCCTTGTAATCGTCGGTGTTCTTAAACTCGCGCCCCTGGGGCGTGGTCCCGCCGACTTCCACGTCGCGCCCGCGCCACACTTGCCGCTCGGGATAATTTGGCAACGGCGCGCGGCCGGCCTTCGTCGAATCGGACGCGCGATAGAACTCGCGCCAGCCGCCGATCACGTCGAACGATTCGAGTGCAAATCCGGGCGGGTCGATGTGCTTGTGGCAGGCAGCGCACGAGGCGATGGCTTGATGTTTCGCCAATTGCTCGCGGATCGTGGTTGCACCACGAATATCGGGCTCGATCGCACCCACATTCGGCGGCGGCGGGGGGGGCGGAGTGCCGATGATCTTTTCCAGCACCCATTTGCCGCGCAGGATCGGCGACGTCGTCGTACCGTTGGCTGTCACTTTCAAAATGCTGGCATGTGTCAGCACGCCGCCGCGGCGAGAATTGGGCGGAAGCGAAACTCGCCGCAGTTCGCCTCCATGCACACCGTCAATGCTGTAATGCCGTGCCAGCCGCTCGTTGAGGATCGACCAATCGGAATGGACGAATTCCGCAACACTGCGATCCTTGGCAAGCATCTCGCGGAAGAACGCCTGCGTCTCCTGCGGCATCGACCACAGCAAGAAGTCGTCGAACTCGCCATATAGGTTCCGGTCGGGCGTGGTTGCATTGATCTTCCGCAGTTCAAGCCATTGGCCCGTAAAGTTTGCAACGAAGCGTTCCGCCCGCTGATCGCCGAGCATGCGTTCGACCTGTGCCCGCAGCACCTCCGGGCGATGGAGTTCATTCTTCGCCGCGACGGCGATGAGTGTTTCGTCGGGCCCTGAACTCCACAGGAAAAGCGCGAGCCGCGAAGCTATGGCATAGTCGTCGAGTCGGCCCGGCTTTTCGTCGAGATAGAAAAACCGTGGCGACGATAGGATCGCCTTGTAGGTGCTGCGCAGCGCCGTATGGAATTCGTCGCCCTTGTCGAACCGCTCTCGAAAGAACTGCTCGTAATAAGCGAACGTCTTATCGTCGACGGGGCGCCGGAACGCTCGTGGCAGGAAATCCCGCAACAGCCGCCGGGCATCGGCCGGTGGATCGGTGGAAATCGGAATCAGCGGGTCGCGCCGCCAGTCGTCGTCGCTACGGTTCTCGCGAATCTCCGGCGGAGGCT
>JBAXUW010000319.1:0-3262 GCA_037129495.1 Planctomycetota bacterium
TCATGGTCATCATCGCTGCTCGTCATGGTCGCTGGAGAAGTCGCTGAAAAAAGCGACTCATGAGGGCAGGAAAAGGGCTACAGTTCTTGCGAGATGTCTTCGAGACCGAGGCAGCGAGTCCGCCAAGTCACCTCCATCCATACAGAGACCCTAACCCCTATTTTTATGCCGTGCAAGCAGTCGCTAGCAGAATTCACACTATTCCGACTATGCTGAATATCCGGGGTTGGCTTGGCCTGCCGCTTTATGAAAACCGTGGCCATCCTGGCTCGAGCCAGCGGACTTCTTCGCAGCACGCAACCGCGTTCTCATGCCCGAGGGCGAGCAGGGCTTTCGCACGGTAGACAAGGATCTCCTGGTAGAAATTGTCTTCATGGCATTGAGAGGATTCGCTCACCTCGTGCCACTTGGCTGCCGCAGGCGGAGGCGGAGTCAAGCAGAGTGTGTACATGGTGGATAACGCCCAACTCTGCAGGCAAGAGTCAAGGTTGGCGGCGGCATCGACGTACTTGCCGTTTGCACTGCTTCGGCAAAAAGTCCTTCCTGCAATTGAGCCACCCCGATCCATAGAAGTGCGTCGCGGCCACGCTGAGACTGCCGACTTTGTCGGCCCATTCCCCGCTCAGAAAGTGGGTATGACTGAGAACACGCTGTCTTTGCTGTCGCGTTCACTTCGACCGAATTGTGCCGCGCTGTAAGCCACGTTCGGCGACCCGACTGTCAGCAGGCGGATGCGGATCCACAACGACTTTGTGCCAATCACCTTTGTCGGCACCGGCTCATCGATTCTGGAGCCCTCTCCCCAGCGGCGCGGCTCAATGCCGTTGCGCACCGTCACCCAATGGCTTCCGTCTTGCGAGGCCTCGACGGCAGATGCCCCTCTGCCGATTCCGCCCGCCTCCCGCGTAAAGTCCCAGCACGACGTCGTGGCGATGAGCCGCACTGCCGACGGGGGCGACGAGAAGTCGAACCGATACACAATGCGGCCTTCAACGTCGTTCTCCGTCGGCCCAAAATAAGTCAGCGGTGGATTCTGCCACTCGCGATACTGCCGGATATTTGTCATCTCCGTCACGTACGGCAACGACGCATCAACAGTCGGGAATCTCAGTGCGGCTGACACTGCCCCCCGCCCGGAATGCGACGAGAAATGACCCGCCGCGGAACCAAGTTCCGATGTTCCGACTGCCGGCATGCCAAACCAGTACGCGGCAAGACAGCAGTAGCCAAAGCCGCCCGCGAGAGCGGCCCACAGAGGAGCGCTACGGTTGCGCACCGAATCGACAGCCTTTCGTAGGTCTCCGGCAAACTCTGCGGCTGAAGCGTATCGCTGTTCGGGACTACGACTCAATGCCTTCTTGCAGATGTCAGCGACCGGCTTCGGCAGGGCTTTCGAGACGTGGCCGGCCACACCGCTGGCGATTTCCCGTCGGATAACGTTGGGGTCAGCGCTGCTGTAAGGAACGGTTCCGGTCAGAAGCTCATGGAGTACGACCGCGAGGCTGTACACGTCAGCCGCTGGGGTGACGTTCCCGCCGTCGAGTTGCTCGCTGGCCATGTATCGCAGCGTTCCGATGCTCGGGTCGCACGTGCCGGTTTGTGTGGCCGACTGGGCGATTCCGAAGTCAGCCAGCAACGCATCGCCGTGATGATTGAGAAGAATATTTGCGGGCTTGACGTCACGGTGGATGACCCCAGTTTCGTGGGCATAGTGAAGGGAATCAGCGATTTGTGAGACCCAGCGGACTGCTTGGCTTCCCTCGACCGGTCCTTTCGCAAGTCGATCGGCCAAGCTCCCGCCATCCATGAATTCAGAGACGATGAAGCAATCGTCACCGTCGACGCCAACGTCGTGAACGGGCACGATGCCCGCGTGCCGGAGGCGGGCTACCCGCCGAGCCTCCGCTAAGAATGAATCGGCTCCATCCGTCCGCGTCGCTTTTGGAATCTTGATAGCGACGGGGCGATGGAGTTCCAGATCGTACGCCCGCCAGACTTCTGCGTAGCCGCCCATCGCTACGAGTTGCTCAAGTCTGTACCGGCTGGCGAGAACCCTCGGTGGGCCAGGCTCGGGGCCCTCGCCTTCTTCCGGTGCTGCGCCCTGAATATCGTGATCAAGCCACTGCGTGGCCTTGAGGGCCCTTATTCGCGATGCTAGTTCGCCCACGAGTTCGGGGAAGCCGGGGGCGAGTTCTTGCGCGGGCGTGTCCTGGCCGCGTTTGTAGAGATCCTCCCACTGGAACAGCAGGTCACTCAGTTTCTCCCGTCGCTGCTGGTCCATCATTCACACCTTTATAGAGCCGTACCTTAGCCTCTTGCCAGAGACGACGCACAGTTCTTGGGGAACAGCCCAGTACTTGAGCCGCAGCTTCTTGGGAGAGCCCCTCGTAATAAAGAAGGCCGACTACTTCCCGTTCGGTCTCCGGTAAGTGCGATACCTGCTCATGAAACGCACTCCAGTCTGCCAAGTCGGCTGGCGGTTCCTCGCGGCTATGCAACATCCCGCCGCTTTCATCTGACGGTTGTTTGTCGGTGTGATGATTGCGAGCGATCCCCTCTGGGCCGAAGTGCTTTCGGGCAAGATCGATGAGTTCTCTGCGGATCTGTACGGCTGCCAAGTTGAGAAAGTGCCTGACGCTTTCCACCTCCACCGCGTGGATCGCCCTATGCAGCCGAACCATACTGTTTTGGAAAACATCATCAGTCTGCTCCCAGCGGCGGAGGCCGGGGTGCTGGTGGAACATCCGCCTCGTAAGCCGCAGCAGGCGGTCGCAGGCGTGATGGAGCAGCTTCTCCTTGGCATGTGAGTCCCCCTTGCAGGCCTGATCTATGATCGCTTGCAGGTGGGTGTCGCGGTCGCTAGTTTGGGGGGGCTCTGACATGGCCGGCGGATTTTACCCAGCCGGGGCCAGCGAAGGCACGTGCCTAGTGGTTTTTGCGAGAAGCAGCCAGAAATCCGGCCACAGAAATTTCTTCTCGGCGGCAATTGGCCGGACGTCTTGGCCGCTACCGCATTACCTGATGAGGAACTTTTTGATGAATGCCCCCCACCCTCCCCCTGAAGAGACCGGGATGAGAGGACGCTGATCATGGCCCCCGAAGTACCCGACTGGGCCTGCCGAGAGCGCGAACGCAATCTGCTCTTCAGTAAAATGCTTCTTTCCCATCCAAAGACCCACCCTTTCTGGTGATGTCACAAGGTAAAAAGGTCCATCGGGGATTTTTGTGGGTAGCTCCGTAGGGGAGAATGCGGCTTTCCCCC
>JBAXUW010000032.1:0-20985 GCA_037129495.1 Planctomycetota bacterium
GTTGGTCGTGGTCAGTGGTTGGTCGTGTGGTCGGTTACGGACGATGAAGTACAAAACCTTCGATCGCCTCATACTCCGGCAGGCCGAGCCGGTCGTAGAGCCGAGCGGTTTCGCGGTTACGATCTTCGGCCCGCTGCCAAAATTCGCGGGGGTCGGTCGGCCCGGGGAAGAGGGCCCGGTCTTTCTGGCTCTCGTGCTTGAAGATCGCCATTCGCTTGCGGCTCACCTCGTCGGGCGAGAGGGGCACTGCCATGTCGATCTCGTGCGGCTCCCACTCCTGCCAGGCGCCGCGGTAGAGCCAGAGCTCGCAGTCACGGGCCCAGTCGCGATCGGCGAGCAAGTCGAGTGTCTTGAAGACGGCGCTCAAGCAGACGCGGTGGGTGCCGTGGGGATCGGAGAGGTCGCCGGCCGCATAGATCTGGTGCGGCTTCACTCGGTCGAGCAGCTCCGCCGTGATCGCGATGTCTTCGGGGCCGATCGGTTTCTTGCGGACACGGCCCGTCTCGTAGAAGGGCAGGTCGAGGAAGTGGATGTGCTCGGGCTTCACACCCGAATAGCGTGCGCCCGCGCGAGCCTCTGTCCGCCGGATGAGGCCCTTCACGGCCTGCAGTTCCGGTGGATCGACCTCGCCGGCACGCTTCGTCCGCAGAAATGTCCGGATCTTCTCAGCGATCTCGCTCGACGTGTTGCCCACGCCGAAGGCCCGGCAAAACTCCTGAATGAAATCGACATGTCGGTCAGCTGATTCATCCCAGACGGCGATGTTGCCGCTGGTCTGGTAGGCGACATGCACTTCGTGGCCCTGCTCGCAGAGCCGGATGAAGGTGCCGCCCATGCTGATCACGTCGTCGTCTGGATGCGGACTCAAGATGACAACTCGCTTGGGGAATTCGTCGGCCCGGGTCTGGCGACGAGGGTCTTTGTGAGCGGCATGGTGCACCGCCTCGACGCCCCGCACCTTCCGCGGTTGGCCCGGCTTGCCGCCCGGCCAGCCGGTGATCGTGTCTTGCATCGATCGAAAGACCTCAATATTCAGGTCGTAGGCCCGGCCGCGGTTGGCGACGAGATCCTGCAGGCCGTGCTCGCTGTAGTCTTCGTCGGTGAGTTTGAGGATCGGCTTCTTCAGCTCAAGCGACAGCCAGATGACCGCCTTCCGTGTGAGGGCGTCTGTCCACTCAAGGCCCATCGAATCGAGTGGGCCCACGATCCAAGGCGACTCAAACCGCGTCAGCCGGGCCGCCGCCGCACGGTCCAACACAAACCGCGCGTCGGCATGCTGCTGCAGCGCGCTTGCCGAGACATGGCTGCACGGCTGTTCCTCGACTGCCCTGCGGACGATTCTCGCCTTGTGTTCGCCGAAGGCCAGCAGCACAACGCGGCGGGCGTCGAGGATCGAACCCACACCCATTGTGATCGCCTGCCGGGGCACGTTCCACTCACCGAAGAAGTCGCTCGAAGCGTCGGCCCGCGTGACGCTGTCGAGCGTGATCAGGCGGGTGCGGCTCTCAATGGCGCTGCCAGGTTCGTTGAAGCCGACGTGGCCGGTTCGCCCGATGCCGAGCAGCTGCAGGTCGATGCCGCCCGCCTCACGGATCATCTCCTCGTAGCGTGTGCAGGCTTGGGCTACCTGATCGCGGGGCAGGGTGCCGTCGGGGATGTGGACCCCGGCCGCCGGGATGTCGAGGTGATCGAAGAGATGTTCCTGCATGAAGAGGCGGTAGCTCTGCAGGGCAGCGGGCTGCATCGGCCAGTATTCGTCGAGGTTAAACGTGATCACTGTCTGAAACGACACGCCCTCCTCGCGGTGAAGCCGGATCAGTTCGTCGTAGACCGCGACCGGCGTGCTGCCGGTGGCGAGGCCGAGCACCGTCTTCTGGCCCGCCGCGGCCCGGGCCTGCACGAGGTCAGCGATTTCGCGGGCCACCGCCCGGCTGGCGTCGCCCGGCTGGTCGTAGACCGTAACCGGAATCCGCTCGACCGTGTGCACATGCGGCAGGGGACCGCGGTAGATCGGCGACGACGGCACAGCAGACGGGACGAAGGCTTTGGCGGCCATGAAAACTCCGGGGATGAGCCTGTGTGAGCGGGTGCGGGCAAATTCTAGAGGGAACTCACTGTGCTGCAGACGGCAATTCGCGAATCCGTAGAAACCGCATATCAACCGGCGCGCCCTCCGATTCAAGACAAAGGAAGCCCGTGGCCGGCTGGCAGCCTGTGCCGCCGGAGACTTCGTGGCCGTTTACCCAGAGCCGGACCTCGCCGTCGATTGCGCGGATGTAATAACTATTCCACTGCGGTGTGCCGCGGGAGTGCCGCGCTGTCGGAAAGCTGCGTTTGCCATCTGGGGCCACGGGCGGAAAGGGCTTCATGTCTGACGTGCCCACAGGGAAGACATCGCCATCGGTCGTAAACCAGTCGGCCTTCTTGCCCGTTGATTTCTCATATTGCTCAGTAAAGCCTCGGTCGAGCACCTGCACCTCAATGCCACCCGGCGGCAGCTTTCCGCTGGGGAGGTTTTCGAAGGCCGCCGAAGGAGCCCAGAGAAAGACGCCCGAATTGCCGCCGGCTGAGAGGTGCCGCCACTCAAGTGCCATCTCAAGATTCGTAAACGGCTGTTTGGTGCGGATCACGCCCACCGGCTGGCCCGTGCAGTAGACACCGCTGTCTGTCCACGTCCAGGTGCCGGGCTTGTCGGCCGTGGCGGGCGTGCAGTTGACGTTTTCAAAGTCGTTTGCAGCGAGATCCCGCCAGCCGGGCCCAGAGCCGTCGAGCGTGGAGAGCTCGCGGAGGAAGACATTGCGAACGTGCATCGGGGCGCCGTGCGTCTGAATCTGGATCGGCCCGCGGGCGGGGAGCGGCTGCCCCTTCTGGAAGTAGTTGGCCAGCGGCTGGTGATCGACCACAAGTTGGCCGTTGAGAATCACGCTGACGCGGTCGCCCTGCATCCGGATCCGGGTCGTGTTCCACTGCCCGGTCGGCCGGTCAGCCTTCACGAGCGGAAATTTTCCGGCTGACTCCGCAGGATTGTTCCAGAGGCCGCCGGAGCCCTTCTGATTGCCGTGCTTAGAGTCGCGCTCGCAGTCGGGATCCCAGATCTGCACCTGTGGGTTGCCCCGCAGATAGATGCCGCTGTCGGCACAGGAGGCGGGGAGCATCCATTCGAGGTCGAGCTCGACGTCGCCGTAGTCCTTCTCTGTCGTGAGGAAGACACCTTGCCCGTCGCTGATAATCACGCCGTTCTCGACCTTCCAGTGGGTGGCCATGTCGGCGTTCCAGTCGGCCTGCTGCCGGGCCCGTTCCTCGGGGGTGCCATCGGCTTTGTTGCGGGGATCAAGGTTGCGGGGATCAAGGCGGGGATCAAGATGCGGCCGGCCCCGCCAGCCAGCGAGGTCTTTGCCCGTGAAGAGCGGCGTGAAGCCCGCGGGGGTATCTGCCGCGCTGGCGTTCGTCTGGAGCACAATCGCGAGCAGGGTGACGGACAGGATTGTGAATGGAGTCGTCATGGAGTCGTCATGGCCGTGGTCATACGAGCTTGGTCTTTCCGGGGACGGCGATAGGTGAGGCGGGTGGGGCAGTGTCGAGCGCGAGTGGCTCTGGCATGAGATTCTCTGTGGAGTCCCAGAGCTGCTTCCAGGTGACGGGCTGGCCGGTGTAGCCGCTCATTCGGGCCATGATCGCCATGGCAGTGCTGCTCACCATCCGATCACCGTCATTGATCGGCTTTCCTGAGCGGATGCCCGCGAAGAGTTCGTCGTGCTCCTGCTGATACATATCGTTTTTCGGTCTGTCGCTCTTCCACGTGGTGCCGCCGGACACGATCTCGTGGAGGTTCTTCCAGCCGTTGACAGTGGCAGTGCCGTGTGTGCCCATGATGTAGTCGCTGTTGTCGCTGGCGGCACCGGGAAAGTGACGGCACATATGAAAGCCGCGGCGGCCGTCGGCGTATTCAAACGTGGCGCAGAAGTGGTCAAAGATATTGTTTCCCTTCGGCACGTCAGGCCGGACCTCGCGGCCCGCTGTGCAGAGCACGCTCTCCGGGGCGTCGTCGTTCATGGCCCAGGCGAGCTTATCGATCGCATGCACGGCCTGCTCGACAATGTGATCACCCGAGAGCCAGGTGTAGTAGGGCCAGTTGCGGATCACGTAGTCCATGTCGCTCCAGCCTTCCTTGCGGGGCACCTCGCCGCGGAAGCCGCTGGCGTTGTAGGTGGTGGAGGCCGCCAGGACTTTGCCGAGGCCGCCATCGTGGATCCGCCTGTAGAGATCCCGCTCACGATTGGCATACCGCCAGCAGAAACCCGCCACGAGCGAGAGGTGCTTTTCAGTGGCCAGCTGAACCGTCTCGCGGATGCTCCGCAGGCCGGCCGCATCGACCGCCATCGGCTTCTCGCAGAAGATCTGTTTGCCGGCTTCGACGCAGGCTTTGAGATGGAGCGGGCGAAAGGCCGGTGGGGCGGCGAGGAGCACGACGTCGCAGGCGTCGATGAGTTGCTTGTAGCCGTCGAGGCCGGTGAACTGCCGCTCAGGCGGGCAGTCAAAGCGATCCTTATATGAAGCGTCTTCCTTGGTCTTCTCCTTGACCGTGCGGCCGAGGATGCCAGCGCCGCTCTGGACGTGGTCGACAAACGGATCGGCGAGTGCCCAGAGCACGACACCAGCATCGGCAGCGATGGCCTGCGAGGCGGCGCCGGTGCCGCGGCCGCCACAGCCGATGAGGCCGACCTTCAGCCGGTCGCTACCGGCGGCATGCGCGGTGCGGGCTAGCGGATCGGCCAGCAGAGTTGCGGTGGCTGCGACTGCGGTTGCCCCGGCGAGAAACTCGCGGCGGGCGAGGCCGGAGGAAGCGGCAGTGACAGCGTGATCGCGAAGGTTTTTTTCTGGCACGATCGTCTCCCTGAAACTGAGTTTACTGACGATCCGCTCGGGACGCCAGTGGTCGCCGCCGTGGTCGTGGCAATCTTGGAGTGGAGTAGACTCGGGGTTTCTGCGAGGTTTTTATGTCTGCTACTTGGGCGATGGGCTGCGATGTTCATTCGAAAGTGTACTGATCCATAGCGTTGGCCTTGCGGGACATTTTCGTGACAAACCATTCAATCGCGGCCGCCTCCACCGTTGGCACAGAGGATGGCCAGGCGGCACCGCCGGCGCGGCAGCAGCGGCTCATGTCGCTTGATGCCTACCGGGGCTTCATCATGCTGTTTCTGGCGTCGGGAGGTCTTGGCCTCACGGAGGTCGCAAAGCAGCACCCTGATTCGTTCCTGTGGCAGTGGCTGGCCCACCACACCTCCCACGTGCCCTGGCTGGGCGGCGGCGCATGGGACATGATTCAGCCGTCGTTCATGTTTATGGTGGGGATGGCCGTGCCATTCTCCCTCGCCAATCGAGGCATGCGAGCCATCGCGGGGCAGACGTTTGGCCAGCGGCTGCTGCCTGCAGTCTGGCGGGCGGCGGTGCTTGTGGCGCTGGGCGTGTTTCTTGCCAGCAATGGGAAGCAGCAGCCCGAGTTTGTGTTTGTCAACGTCCTCGCCCAGATTGGCCTAGGCTATGTGTTTCTTGTTGCGCTGGCGGGCCAAGGCCAGCTCAGACAGCTGGCTGCGATCGCCGCGATTACCGTCACGACGTGGGCTGCGTTTGCCCTCTTCCCGCTGCCAGAGTTGGGTGTTGATCTCACTGGCGTCGGCATCACTGCGAAGCTTGCCCCTGACGTCAGCCTGCCTGGCTTCTTCGGCCACTGGAGCATGAATACAAATGTCTTCGCCGCGTTTGATAGTTGGTTTCTAAACCTGTTTCCGCGGGAGTCGCCGTTTGTGTTTAATACTGGTGGCTATCAGACCCTCAACTTTGTGCCGTCGCTCATCACGATGATTCTCGGGCTGATGGCGGGCGAAGTGCTCCGCGACGATGGCGGACCGCTCGGGGCGTCGCTGAAAACACCACTGGGCAAGCTAAGCTGGCTGCTCGGGGCAGGCGGCGTCTGCGTCGTGTTGGGAGTGGTGGCCGGCGCGACGGTCTGCCCGCTGGTGAAGCGGATCTGGACGCCCTCCTGGGCGATCTTCAGTGGTGGTGTATCGCTCTGGATGGTGGCGGCTTTTTACTGGGCGATCGATGTGCGTGGCTGGCGGTCGTGGGCCTGGCCGCTCGTTGTTGTCGGCATGAACTCGATCGCGATCTACCTGGCCTACCAGCTGCTCGCGGGCTGGATCAAGGCAACGGCCAAGTGCTGGATCAGCGCTGAAATGTTTGTCGGGACGTATGACATCGTCTGGCATAACATGATTGTGGTCGCCGTTCTCTGGCTGTGGTGTTGGTGGCTCTACCGCCGCCAGATTTTCTTGCGGATCTGACGTCGGTTTCATTGAAAACTGGTCGCCCTGTCGGGGTAGCCATCCAGTAAATATTACGGCATTGTGGCCGCAGTAGTTCGTGGCGATTCGACGCGGTATGCTTCAATCATGACGAATGCTGACACGACGGTAACCGCCACCCTCGCTGCTGCGTCCGCGGACGAGATCCGCTCGTGGGAAGCCGAATTCGCGGCGGCCGCGCGGCGGCCACTTGAACAGCGGATGAAATACGCGTTTATCCACACCTACAAACCGGTGCTTGACGACGCTCGGTTTCGATCGTTCAACACGATGCAGGAGTATCGTGACTGGTGCAAGGCACATCTGCCAGACTGGCTGGGCTATGGGCGGGTTTGAGTATCGGCAGGCGACGGAAATTCGTGACGCCTTCGCGAGGGCAGGGGTTCGGTATTTATTTATTGGAAAATCCGGGGCAATCCTGCTCGGCTTTCCGGACACCACGCAGGACGCCGACCTCTTCGTCGAGAAAAGCCAAGCGAATGGCGAGTGTCTTGTAGCATCACTTCTTGAACTCGGATTTGATCTCACTCCCGATCAAGTCTGCGAGGTCCGCTCAGGAAAGGACTTCGTGCAATTGAAGAACGGGCCTTTCGATCTTGATCTCATTTCTGCTCCCGACGGCATTGAGACCTTTGAGTCAGCTTGGCAGAGGCGTGTCGTTATCGATGGTTTCAACGTCTGCAGCATTGATGACATAATCGCCAGCAAGCGGGCCGCAAACCGCCAGCGAGATCGCGAGTCTCTGCCCCGGCTCATGTCATTCCGCGATTGGCTGAAATCAAGCCGATAGGCCATGACCCCGACAGCCGTGGTGTTGGTGGCGCGAGCCATCTCCCGTGGAGGCGAATTTTTAGAGCCTGCCGAAGAAGAGCCGAAGAGGACAAGTTGGAAAACTTATCCCACGTCCTGCAAAAGCACGCTCACGCGGCTGCTGTCCGGCGTTCGATTCGTCAGATATATGTCGGCCGCTGCTTGAGCAGACGAGGCGGCGGAGATGCCGCAGAGCAGGACGGCTAAGACTCTCAGCAGGACGAGAAAAATGCTCCGCATCGAATCTCCTCAGGCGGGGGGCACAGGAAAGCGTGCAAAGGGGGGGCAGTCTGGCAGACGGTGCCGTGTTTACGGCACCGGAATGGGCTGCCAGCCGCGAAGCTGACAGTGCACCTGGGCGACCTGCCCCATGAAATGCTCCATGGAGCACGGGCCGGCGGCCTCGAGCATGTGGTGTTTGGCTTTATCGGCAGTGCCGGTGGCCTCGAAATAGAGACCGAGGTAGAGGTGCGCAAAGCAGAGCTGGTTGCGGCGGGCCTCGGCAGGGCCGGCCTCGGCGGCCGCCAGCACCGCGGATGGTTCGGCCCGGCCAGCGAAAAGGTCGAGAATCTCCCGCATTGGCACACGGCCATCAGCGCCCACAGGGATCATTGCCTTACGGGCGGCGTCGGCCCCCTGCTCGCGGGCCACACAGAGAAAGTGCCAGGCCACGTTTTCGACATCGGCAGGATTCACTGTGCGATGCAGTTCAAACTGCCGGCGGCCATCGTCGAAGCGGCCGGCGTAGTAGAGGGCCAGTCCCCGCTGCCAGAGCTCCGGCGCGGTTGCCGGCTGGGCCTCGACGAGCCGGTCGAAGAGCTTGGCCGACTCGACGGGCTCAGCTGCGAAGAAGAGCCGGATCGCCTCGTTGAAGAGTGCGGCGGGGGTGCTCGGTTTTTCGGATGCTTGATTCCTGCCAGCCGGAAAGGCGAATGCGCACAGGCAGAGAATGACTCCGGACCGGACAAAGGCCCGGGTTCTCGATTGATCGGGAGCTGCAGACATCATGAGAATACCCGCGGCAGGATTTGTCTGACCCGCTGGTTGGCCGCTGCGAGTGCTTTCGCCAGTGGTCGTGACCAGAGAATACACCATCGCGCAGGCTGGGTGTTGGGTTGATCGGTGATGGCCGAGCGATAACGACACTTCCGAGTCGGCTTGCTCTGGCCTTGAGGAGGCAAGAAATCTGAAATAGTTCACGCCTCCAGTCCCGCGAGTGGACCGGTGCTTGATCCGAAGGCGTCAGCGACGACGCCCAGCCGCTTTAGGCCGACACGAAGAGGTTGGAGAGTGGCGTGTTGTCGTCTTGTTTGAAGGCCAGATGCCCGCCGTGGCGAAACCCGCCACCGGCTCGCAGAATCGGCAGGGTGGTGTTGTCGTGGGTGTTGGCATCACCCATGTTGCTACCGAAGGGCAGGATTGTACGGTCGAGCAATCGGTACTCACCCTCCCGGCGTTCGGCGAGCGTGGAGAGCACGGCCGCCAGGAGGTCTATCTGCCAGTGGTCAGCCTGGGCAAGCTGCTCCAACTTCTCGGCCGACTGGCCGTGGTGCGAAAGGTTGTGGTAGCCGTCGGTGGTTGTCCGGTCATCCGAAAGTCGGAAGGCGGGCGTGGCGAAGGCGTCGACCATGAGCGTCACGAGGCGGGTTGAGTCGGTCTCGATCGCCAGCCGCGATGGTGTAGTCCTTCTGCTGCAAGACCGACCTGGCCCGAAACCGTACGCGATAGACCCCATTGCGCGTGGCGACGAAGCCGCGGGGATAGCCGTAGTAAGGCCAGTAGGCTGAGCGGAAGATACAGCACTCGATCTGCGGATCCTGAAGTTGCGTTTGGCGGAGGGCGGCGAGCGCCTCGCCGGAGAGTGAGGGCGTTTGCCCCTCCTTGGCGAAGAACATCGCCTCGCGTTCTCCGAAGGTGGCCCCCTCGGCGAAGAGGTTTGTGGCGATCGCGAAAAAGTGTTCCGGTGGCTGCGGCTGCTCGCTGGGCGCGACCGCCTCAAGCAGGGCCTCCTCGGCGGCATCGAGATACGCGGCGAGCTGAATTCACGAGAAGTCGAGACCCTCTGCCGACTTATTGAAACCGTCGCGGACGCGGTCTTCGGGCAGTCCATCGGCAATGTCGAGCGTGGGGAGGGCGAGAATATCGCGGAGAGTCTGTTCATATTCAACCCGATTGAGCCGCCGCAGCGGCACGCGACCGTCGGCGAAGATGGCGGCGTGGTCGGCATCGGTCAGCATTTGCGACAGGGCCGCCAGCAGGGCTTTCCGCTGCGGATCGGGCAGATCGCCGGCGTCTGGAGGCATCTGCTTCTTCGCCACGCGGTCGTGCATAAGGATGAACTTTTCGCGGACGGCCGCGGTGGAGAGGTCGGTGAGCAGGACGGGGATCGAGAGGTTGCCCGCGGCCGTGTCGGCATCGTGGCAGTCGAGGCAGGAAGGATTCCAGGAGCGGCAGCAGGGGTGGAGCAGTGGCTGGTGAAGCAGCGGATAGTTCGGCAGCGTGACCGGGCAGCGCGACGGCCATGGATGCGGCCAGTGCCGCCGCCATCAGCCACATGCCTTGCCTTGCCTTGCCTTGCCTTGCCGGGCCAGGCTGGGTTTCACTGCAGAAACTCCGTCACCATGTGGGCTGCGCGGATGACCGCTGCCGCGAGCCGCTGGCCGTCAGGGCCCGAAAGGGATACTCCGCAAGAAACGCGTCAAGCTCCTGCGGCGGCAGCCAGGCGAGCAGCGCCTTGCCCGGGGCGGCGGCATGCAGCGGCCCCGTCGTGCCCGCCTCGACATCGCATCGGCTCATGCGCGAGTCGCACAAGACTTCGTTCGTCGCGTTTGGGCTGCGACATCGCCAGCATCTTGCGGGTGAGCACAAGGCGGCGGCCCGGATCCTGACGCTCCACAGAGCCGTGGGCCAGGAGGGCCCGCGTGAGGCGGAAAATGAGGTTTGTCGAAAACCCGAGACCTTCCTTCATATCCTGCCGGGTGACTCCCTCCGGATGAGCGCTGATGTATTCAAGCATGGCCAGCGCCCGGTCGAGAGCGGGCGTCTGGTGGCCTGAGTCGCGGACCACCACACCTCGACTGGCCGACGGAGTGGATGTCTGGGCTGATTGTTGGGCTGATGCTTGAGCGGTCTGGGAGCGACGAAAAGGACCAGCCGGCGGAGGCTGGCCACACACCACTCTCAAGGCCGAGAGCGGCCGGAGGTGGGGTCGTTCATGAAAGCGGTTTTCTCTTGCTGTGGAGACCAGGCGGCCGATTGCGGGTAGGCTGCACACGCCGCTTCTTAACAGAGAATGAACCCCTTTTTTCAGACATCACCTTTTAAACCGAAAACGCCCCTAGATGCGTCGCATTTCCTTGCTTGGCACCGGTCTGATCGGTACGTTTTATACGATGGCGCTGCATGGACATCGGGGCCGCGACCGGGTGCATGTCGCCTATTCGCGGACCGCCGAACGGGCCGAGAAATTCGCTGCCCAGTGGGGCGTGCCGCGGCAGACGACTGATCTGCGGGCGGCGGTCGAGGATCCCGAGACCGACGTCGTCATCGTCGCCCTGCCGAACCACCTGCACGAGGAGGCGGTGCTCGCCGCCGCTGCGGCTGGCAAAGCCGTCCTCTGCACCAAGCCGCTCGGCCGAACCGCCGCTGAGGCCCGCCGCATGCTCGAAGCGGTCGAGCGGGCCGGAGTGTTTCACGGCTATTTGGAAGATCTGGTCTACACCCCCAAGACGCTCAAAGCCCTCGCCGCAGTCCGGGAGGGCGCGGTCGGCAAGGTGCTCTGGGTCCGTTCTCGCGAAGCTCATTCCGGGCCCCACAGTGACTGGTTTTGGAACAAGGAACTCTCCGGTGGCGGCGCGATCATCGACATGGGCTGCCACTGCATTGAGATCGCCCGCAACTTTATCGGTAAAGATATCCGGCCGGTGGAAGTCGTCTGCTGGGCCGACAACCAGGTGCATCCTATCGAAGCCGAAGACCACGCCATCGGCATGGTTCGCTACGAAAACGGTGCCATCGGCCAGTTCGAGGTCAGCTGGGCGTTTCGCGGCGGCATGGACCTGCGCGACGAAGTGGCCGGCACCGAAGGCACGATTTGGCTCAACCACTGGCTGCGCACAGGCATGGAAATGTTTTCTGCGGTCGGTCGCGGCGACTACGTGGCAGAAAAGGCCGAAGGATCGACCGGCTGGATATTTCCGGTGGGCGACGAACCAAGCGCGCTTGGCTACGTCGACATGTTCACCGACACCCTCGGCGCCTTTGAAAAAGGCATCGCGCCGATGGAGACGTTTTACGATGGCTACGTCGTGAATGCGATCATCGACGCCGCCTATCGTTCGACGACCTCCAAACGCTGGGAGACAGTCGAACTCCCGGTGTGGCGTGGCCGCGAAGGAGTCGTCAACGTTGCCGCCATCCGCGACTACGACGCCGATCACACGCTGATCAAAGAAGAGCGGATGCCAGACGGCGGCACGAAGCAGATTCTTCGCCACAAACAGACCGGCCAGGTGAGCCAGCGAACGTTTCCGCCCGCCTGACCGAAAACGCGAACGGATGGTGATCGCGGCCGTCGGAGCCCTGCGAGCCTGGCGTCCGCTGTGAAACTGCCCCTGCGCGCCTGTCAACCAGTTCGCTGGCCGCTGTTCGTTCTTTCTCGATTCTTACCAGCGCAGCGGATTGTCCTGCGTCGGTGCCGGCGCAGCTTCGGCCGCCCACGCCGCGCGGGTCGCCTCGACCCGCTTGTGCACGGCGACGAGCTCAGCCTTCTCGGCCGCCACCCGCTGTAGATTTATGGGCGATGCATCGTCGCCGCCCAGGCTCGTAGGCCGTTTTCGGAAGCGCGACCGGCTCGATCACAATCTCGCGAAACCCAAGCACCGCAGGCACGAAACCTGTAATAGTCTTCTTGCTGGATCGGATCGTACTTGTGGGCATGGCACTTTGAGCAGTTCATCGTCAGGCCCAGCAGGCCTTTTCCGACGTGCTCGACCGTCTCGTCCAGCCACGGTGTACGGTTGAAGAGGAACCAGTTCCGGGCAAGAAAGCCCGTGGCTCGTAGCTTGGCGGGATCGTCGGGGTGCAACTCATCGGCCGCGAGCCTGAGGCGAACCATCTCGTCGTAGCCGGCGTCGGCACTTCCGCGACTCCACGATCCAGTCGCGGAAGTGCCACATGTGTTTCTGGCTGTAGCGGTGCTGGTCACCCAAGCCCCACCAGTCGACATACCGCCAGACGTCCATCCAGTGGCGGCCCCACCGCTCGCCGTACCGCGGATCGGCGCGGAGCTGATCTACAAAGGTTTCATATCAGTCAGCCGACGCGTCGGCGAGATGGGCGGCCAGCTCTTCCGGCTGGGGCGGCAGGCCGATCAGGCCAAGATAGAGGCGGCGGACGAGGACATGCCGTGGTGGCTCCGGCTGTGGCACGACGCCCGCCTGATCCCAGGACGCGGCAAGGAAAGCATCGATCGGATGCTTGATACCCACCGCGTTCTTCACCTGCGGTACGCCCGGCCGCACCCGGGGCTGAAAGGCCCAGTGGTCGCGTGGATCGGCCTCGGGCCTCTCGTCAGTCGGCGTTGGACAGCCTGCCTTGATCCACGCCGCGAGCAGGCTGAGTTGCTCTGACGAGAGCGGCTCGCCCTCCCCATCCGGCGGCATTGGCGAGCCCGGATCGGGATCGCTCACCCGCTCGAGGATCAGGCTTTCAGCGTTGTTCGCCTGGGAGTTGCTGTTACGAAGCCAGAGTGGCTGCGGGGACTGCGCCCGGGTGCGCGCACGTCAGCGCCGCCAGACGGGCGGCGGCATCGTGGATCGCCTCAAGTGGCTTGCCCTCAAGCAGTCCAAGCACGAGAGCCGCAGTGAAGGCATCACCCGCGCCGACGGTGTCGACGATCGTGGTCGCCTCCGCGGGCCGCCGTGACACATTTTCGCCAAGCACAAGAATGGAGCCGCTGGACCCGCGGGTCAGGGCGACCAGCCGCAGAGCGTAGCGATCAGACAGACTACGAAGGGCGATGACCGGATCACGGACGTCAACACCGCAGGCGGCTGCCACCACCGGTAGTTCGTCTTCGTTGAGTTTGAGCACCGAACTCATCGCCAGCGACTCGTTCCACGCGATGTGATCCCAGGCCGTGTCGGGCGCAAACGTGTAGCTGGCATCTCCCGTGGCGCTCAGCGAAACCGTAACGGTGCCAGTCGGGTGGGCCGCATCGCGCTGCGCATGCTGGCAGTCGACGCCATGGCGAAGAAGTGTGGCGACGGCGAGATTGCCGAGATCATCGGTGCCGACAGCTGTCACCATCACGGCTCTGCCGCCCAGAACGGCGATCTGCGAAGCAAAATTGGCGGGTGCGCCGCCGCAGACGGCGGCCGTGGGCAAAAGGTCCCAGAGCACCTCGCCGAGGCCGACGATCGGGCCGCGGTGATGGGCAGGGCTAGACGGCGGGATGTCTGTGCGAGCGTCGGTCATCAAGCGGTGGCTCCGCTCGGCCAGTGCTGGGCGATCTTCCGCTTGAGAAACGCGACGCTTCGGGCGAGCTGGTCCATCCCCTCGACACCGTCCTCGATGCTGATCCAGCCATGAAACCCCTTCGACTGAAGCTCGCTGAAGATTGCATCGTAGTCGTTGAGCCCCGTGCCGATCTCGCCATGCTTCAGCCGCTTCGCGTAGCCGACCGGGCCTCCCTCCTCGCGGCGGAGGTCTTCGATTGTGCCCTCGATGAGCGAGCGATCACTGGCATGCATCGTGACCACGCGGTGCGATACCCGGCGGAGCAGATCAAGCGGATCCTCACCCGCCAGAAACGTGTTGCTCGGGTCGTAGTTGACGCCGAAATAGGGATGATCAATCTGGTTGACGAGTTGGCAGAAGACCTCCATCTTCTGGGCAAATTCAGGAAACTCCCAGAAATCGTCCTTGTAGTGGTTTTCGATGATCAGCGTGATGCCACGGGCCTCGGCGTAGGGCAGGCAAGCGGAAATTGACTCGACGGCCAGCCGGACCCCCTCATCGATCGAAAGCTCGGGCCGCCGCTGGCCCGACAGCACGCGGCAGTAGGAGCCACCGAGCGCGTGCGTCATGTCGATCCAGTGCTTCTGCTGAACGATCTGCGCGGCCCGGAAGGCAGCGTCTGGATGCGTGAAGTCGGGGGAGCAGCACATCATCGGGATCGTCATCCCGTGCGACTCGACCTCGCGGCGAAACCGCAGCCAGTTCCGCTCCTCGGCCATCTCCAGAAAGCCCGCATACCACTCAAGACCATCAACACCCAGCGGCGCGGCTAGCCGAATCCAGTCCAACACCCCCATGCTGCCGTCCTTGCAGAGAGCCTGCATGAAGGCCTTGGGAAACGCGGCGAGCCGAGGAGGGGCAGTGACGGCCGAAGATATGGCAGTAATCATGTTGACTGCTGAAGAGGACGGGGCGGAACGGTCGTGATGTTTTTGGGTGGATTGCGGCCGATGAAGGGATGCTGCTCCAGTTCGCAGACCTGCCCGCTCACTGGTCCGCACTCGTCGGAGAGCCAGAAGACGGCCGCAGCGGCAATCTCGGCGGGCTCAAGCAGCCGGCCCGCGGGACAAAACTCTCTGGGCAAGTGCGACGGCCAATCGTCGGCGAGACCATGCTCCCGCTTGCGGCGAATCTCGTTTGCGGTGAGCACCCAGCCCGGATTGATCTGGTTGACGCGGACGCCGTCTTCCCGCATCAGCGTGTCGCCGAGGTTGCGGGTGAGGGTCATCAGCCCGCCCTTTGAGATGCTATAGGGAAGGAGGTTGGGCTCGCCGCTGTAGGCATTGACGCTGCCGATATTGAGCGCGCAGCCGCGGGCTGCCCGCAGGTGCGGCAGGGCAGCCTTGATGAGCAACAGCGGCACGAGCGTGTTGACGGCAAGCGTGCGGTGAAAGACCGCTGCGTCGGTCGTATGGATATCGGCTGCCGGCACGATTGCGGCATTGTTAACGACCGCATCGAGCCTGCCAAACGAGCTGACCGCCAGCGCTACCAGCCGATCGGGACAGCCTGCAAGCGTGAGCTCCTCGACGTGGCCCACGGCGCTGGCCGACTCGCGCGTGGCCCCCTGTTTGGAATTCAGTTCTGCCACAACCTCCGCGACGAGATCGGCCTCAAGTCCGTGGATCACGACGCGGGCCCCTTCGGCAACACAGCGGACGGCAATTGCCCGGCCGATGCCGGTGGCGCTGCCGGTGACGATTGCGACTTTGCCAGCGAGACGCATAAACAGAGCTTTCTTGCGGGGTAACGTGGTCGGAGCCGCTGCCAAAAACTGAGACTCGGCGAGAAATTCAGACGCAGCCAGACCGCCTCATGCCGGCACGAGCACGCTCTTTACGACGGCGCCCGAGTGCATCTTCTCGAAGGCATCGTGCCACTTTTCGATCGGCCAGACACCGCCAATGATCGGGCGGACATCGAGCCGGCCGCTGGCCAACAGCGCGATTACCCGCTCCCAGATTGGCCAGTTGTGGCTGAAGCTGCCCTGGAGCGTGACATTCTTTTGCACGAGCGGATCGAGCGAGAAGCCCAGCGGCTGCGGACCCCAGCCCACCTTGCTGATCCAGCCGGCGGGCCGGACGATGTCGAGCGCGATCTTGAGCGTGGCGCTTGCACCCGCCGCATCGATCACGCCGTCGCAGCCGAGGCCGTCGCGGGAGAGTGCCCAAGGCTTTGCGTCGCCAATGATCACCTCGCAGCCATATTGCTTCGCGATCCCGAGCCGGTGGGCGTCGGTTGGCAGGCCAACGATCGCGACCTCCGCTCCGCAGAGCCGGGCCAGCGCCGCGCAGAGGATGCCGATCGTGCCTGGCCCGAGCACGACGACCCGGTCGCCCGGCTCGATCCGGGCGTTTTTCACGACGGCCGAATAGGCCACGCAGCAGGGCTCGGTGAGGCAGGCCTGCTCAAAGGGAAGGCTCTCGGGCACGTGGTGGAGGATCCGCGACGGCACCTTCACAAATCGCGTCATCGCGCCGTTGACGCCGTAGCCAAATCCCTTGCGGGTGGGATCGAGGTTGTAGAGTCCGCGGCGGGTCATGGGGTTGTTGGGGCTGATGATCGCGGCGGTTTCACTGACGACGCGATCGCCCTCCTTCCAACCCTCAACCTCTTTCCCAACCTCGGCGATGCGGCCACCAAACTCATGGCCCAGCACGACCGGATAGTTGACCGGCCAGGAATGGTCGGCCGTCCACTGATGGAGGTCGCTGCCGCAGACACCGACATTGGCGACCTCCAGCAGCACGTCGTCGGGGCCGATCACCGGCTGCTCGATGTCGCGGAGTTCGACCGATCCCTTTTCTGGTGCAAAATTAACGACGGCGGCGGTTTTCATGCTCTGGCTCCTGGATGCTGTTCTACGGCCTGTGAATGGACGGCCTGACAGATCATTCGCAGCGAGCCTTCGAGGTCGCCAGCGGCTGTCTTAAAGGCGTCGGCAGCGATTGTCAGGGGTGCGCCGAGCACGACCAGCGGCGCCCCGTAGCGTGGGCAGGCGACCGCCTGCTCCAGCGTGAGCCCGCCCACCGCCTGCACCGGCACGCTCACGGCCTGCACAACTTCGCGGAGCTGGTCGAGCGGGCTTGGCATCCGGCGGCCGGCGGCGGCGATGCCGCGGCGCTCGTCGTAGCCGATGTGATGGATCACATAGTCGCAGCCCAGGTCTTCTAGCCACTTCGCGCCGGCGACCATGTCGGGGCAGACCATGTTGTCGCCCATCACCTTACAGCCGAAGTCGGCTCCCGCCTTGACGACGCACTTGATCGTCTCCTCGTGGGCCCGGGCCATCACGACCACATGCGTGGCGCCTGCCTTCGTCATCATCTCGGCCTCCAGGTAGCCGCCGTCCATTGTCTTCAGATCGGCGACGATTGGCACCCCAGGAAATGACTTGCGGAGGGCTCGAACACCGTGGAGGCCTTCGGCGAGAATCAGCGGCGTGCCGGCCTCAAGCCAGTCGACGCCTGCGCGAATGGCGATCGCCGCTGTATCGAGGGCTTCATCGATATCGGTGAGATCGAGTGAAATCTGGACGATTGGCCGCATGGAAAGAAGAGTAGGGGAATCAGTCATGCTCACTTGCCGTTTTTAAGTTCAAACACAAACTCGTTGAGGGCTTCAGCCGGAACCTCGGCCGTCAACCCACTGATCAACTCATCAGACGGGCAGTGTACTTTAAGCGCAGCTGCTTGGGGTGGGCGGAGACTGGGGCGTTTTGAGATCGAAGGCGGGAATGGGCCCAGGCCTTTATCGTTGGGAGCGACGCCACCGCCGCACCCGCACGTCGGCATACTCTTGGTGGATCGCCTGTTGGATCTGGGCGTCATGTCTCTTCCTTGACAGCATTTGTGCGCCTGTACATATTGATAGTAGTCTGCCGCTGTTTACTACTGGAGGGCCTTTGTGGGCGTCGATACCGCAGATTCGTGACAAGCTCAGGGAAGTGTTTCCCGACAATCAAGCTGACGCAGTTGCCCGCGTCGTGGTCGAGGCTCACGACGATCTCGTGACCCGGGCCGAAGCCGCCTGAAGGCGAGGCAGTTGCTCGGCCCCCCGACTCGCAGTCGAGTATCGACTCGGTCGAGTTTGTGCAGGTTCAAATTCACACCGACGCGGGTGTCATCGGCTCCGGCTTCAAGATGATCGACGAGTGCTACGCGCCGGCGGTCATCGGCAGGCTTACCGATGACGTTCTGAAAAAATACCGCATCGCATGGCGTGGTTTTGCAGCAGGGAGTGGTGCTGGCCGGGGAGTGTGGCGGAGATGCCCAGCCCCGGCTATCATTTCAGCCACTGCGTTCACACTTTTTTGCTAGACAGATTTGTCATCCAGCCGTTTTCATTCGGGGAGATCATTGATGGGCTTTCAACAGACCAAAAAACATCGCGCCGGCAAGCATTCCTATCACCAGATCGGCCTTGTCCGTGGCCAATTTGGCGACATCCCCGAAGACACCTGGCTCGACTTCCTCGCCGCCAACGAGTTTGACGGCTGGGAGGAAGCGGCTTGGGAACTCGACCTCGCCAAGTGCGACACCGACAAAGGGGCTGAGGAATACGCCAAGAGCCGCGTGCAGAAGGCAAAGAGCCGTGGTCTCGAGATCTTTTCCGTAGCCACCCACCTGCAGGGGCAGGTGCTCGGTGACGAGCCCTCGGCCAAGACGCTGCAGTTTATCGGCGGCGAACCGGTCGAGGCGTATGTGAAGTGGCGGAAGGCGGGAAACGAGCCGCCGCGAACGGATCCCTATTTCGTGCCGGCAGAGGTCGGGAAACTGATGCACGACAAGGCCCAGGCTGACCTGATCCGGTCGGTGCGGCTGGCACACTTTCTCGGCACATTACAAGACCGCGCCGTTGCCGTGCCGGGCTTCGTTGGCTCGCCGGCCCATTGTTGGAGCCACTGGTTTGAGTTTCCGCCCCGGCCGAAGGCGATCGGCGGCTGCCCGATCCCCGAGGTGCTCGACGTGAGCCTCGAACTGCTCGTCGAACGTTTCGCCCCGGTCTTTGATGCCTGCAAGAAGTATGGCGTGACATTTGATCTTGAATGCCATCCCAGCGAGCGGGCGATGGGCGATCTTGAGTCGGCCGGCGACTACCTTCGTGCCTTAGGCAAGGCGGGCTACGGCACTAGCGTCGTGGGCTTCAATCTTGATCCCAGCCACATGGTCTGGCAGGGTGTCTGCCCGATTGCCTTCATTCGTGAGTATGCCGACGCGATTCACACCGCCCACATCAAGGGCGTGCAGGTGGTCGACGGGCCAACACGCGGCGGCCTGCTCGGCGGCCACCGTCCGATGGGGAGCCGGCTCAACGGCTGGAACTTCGTTACCGCCGGCAGTCGCCGCGACTCGGTGGACGTCGAGGAGATGCTCGTGGAGTTAAACCGGGTCGGCTACTCTGGCGCGATCAACATCGAGTGGGAAGATAACGACGCTGAAAAGAGGGCTGGAGCCGTGGCGGCACTGAAGTCTGTTCACGCTTCCGACCTGCCGCCAGCGAGCGGCCGCCACGACGAAACGCTTAAGGCCTAACGCTAGACTTTACGGCAGAACCGGCCTTTGAGACGGCATTTCCAGGGCCGCCATACTCCCCAAATTCGGTGCCAGATTCGGTGCCAGACACCGTCTTTTTATGAGCGACAACACTGGCGGCAGCTTTCGTGCTGAATTCTTCGATTTCCGTGAACACAAACTGGGCGACATCCAGATTGCGGAGATCACTCCCCAGATTGAGGCTGGGCGTTTTATCTGGATCGACATTGACTGTGAGGCGTTTGATCCGCTGCCGCTCGCTGCGCGGCTGCCCATGACCGAAGCCGATAGGCCCGCCTTGACAGCGATCCTTGAGAAGCACGCTGAGACGAGCGGACGAAACACGTCGTTCCTCGCGCGCCGCGCGAGCTTCATGCATATCGTGCTGGTGGGTACCCAGGCCAAAGCCCATAGCACCTTCGACCAGCGGCTCGATCTGGTGCTGACTGAACACTTTCTGCTCACGCTGCGGCGCGGCCCAAACGCCGTGATCGACGCTGTGCGTGACGATTACGTCGCCGATTTTATGAACCATGCGACCACTCAGAGCTTTCTGATTTACGAGATCTTCAGCAAGCAGGTCGAGCAGTTTCTTGGCCTGCAGGGCGCGATCGACGAGGATGTTGATCAGGTGCGGACGCAGCTCTCGCTGTCTGTTGACGCAAACACGATCGATCAACTCGCAACTGTCTCGGGAAAGCTACTCTCGCTGCGCAAGCTCGTGCTGCCGGAGCGGCGGGTCATGGAGGAGATGGCGTCTCGTAAGACAACGCTGATTAGCGATGCGACTCTCGAATTTCTGAGTCGGATGGTCGAATCTCTCGAACGGCTGCTCGCCGATATCTCCGTCGATCTGGAGATTCTGGAAAACGCGATGAATTTCTCGCTTACCGTGACCTCCCACCGCACCAACCAGAGTATGAACCGACTGGCGGTGATCAGCACGATCTTCATGCCGCTCACGTTTCTGTGCGGCGTATACGGCATGAATTTCGAAGTGATCCCAGAATTCCAGTGGCAGTATGGCTACATCTATTTCTGGGTGCTGTCGGGAGTCATCTCCACGGTTCTGTTCGTCGTTCTTAGGCGGGCCGGGCTGCTGTGAGCCGCCTCGCCAGCGGCGACTGTAGGGAGCAGAAGCCTGCAGCCAGCCATTCACGAAAGCCATGAAAGCCATGACAGCCGTTTCCGGCCAGCCGTCGCGAATTGTCGTTTCGCAACGGCTGTGTGCCATTGACTGACTGCGGGCAGTCGCCGCGAATCTGCTCGTCTGGCATCACCTCTGTTTCTACGGCCCGCTCGCCGATGTGGCCTACCCACTGGCGCCGGTGCTCCTTGACTGGCTGGCGGATCCGGCTCGCTATGTCGTGCGGGTGTTTCTGGTGGTCGGCGGCTTCGGCACCGCGCAAGACCTGCTGCACTATGAGCCGCTGTCGGCCGGCATCTGGTACCTCGCGATCGACTTTCAACTGTTTTTCTGCGTGGTCGCCACGGCGATGCTGTCGAGGGTTTGGGTGGATCGGTGTGGTGCGGTTGGGGGGCCGGCCGGACGCTTGGCTGGCGCCGCCGCGCCGACGCTCCAGATTTTGGCAGTGCCGGCAGTCATGTCGCTCTTCTGGTGGAACCGCAATCCGTCCTTCGACTGCTGGGGATTTTACTACCTCAGCAGCTACTTCCTCGGCATGTTGGTGCAGGGTGTGATTTCCGGCAGCCTGCGGGTTGTCGTGCTCTGGGGCTATCTGGGCCTGATAGTCGTG
>JBAXUW010000320.1:0-3254 GCA_037129495.1 Planctomycetota bacterium
TACCGAGGCCGATCGTATCGACGGCCGAGAAGATCGAGCTGTGGGGATCGCCCTTTAAATCAGTCGACACCAGCTCCTGATCGGTGTAACGCAGAATCCCCTTGAGCGGGCCTTCGGCGGCCTTCTTCATGACGGCATTGATCTCAGCCGGCGAAGCATCCTTGCCCAGCAGCGCTGTGAAGTCGACCACGCTCACCGTTGCGACCGGCACGCGGAAGGCCATGCCGGTAAACTTGCCCTGCAGGGCAGGAATCACCAGGCCCACCGCCCGCGCAGCGCCAGTGCTCGAAGGGACGATATTGAGCGCTGCGGCGCGGGCGTCGCGGAGATCTTTGGCGGCGGTGTCGACCGTTTTCTGCGAATTCGTGTAGGCATGGACAGTCGTCAGCAGGCCCTTTTCGATCCCATAGGTCTCGTGCAGCACCTTGGCAACCGGAGCCAGGCCGTTGGTCGTGCATGATGCGTTTGAGATGACGTGGTGCTTCTTGGGGTCGTACATATCGTTGTTGACGCCCAGCACGATCGTCAGGTCTTCGTTCTTGGCCGGGGCCGAGATCACCACCTTCTTCACGCTGTCCCGCTTATGGGCAACGGCCTTGGTGGCGTCGGTGAAGAAGCCCGTGCTCTCCACGACCACCTGCACGTCCTGTGAGCCCCACGGGATCGACCCCGGATCCTTCTCAGCAAAGACATGGATCTTCTTGCCGTCCACGAAGAGGTCATTCCCCTCGTAGCTCACCTTGCCTTTGAAGGGGCCGTAGTTGGAGTCGTATTCGAGCAGGTGGGCATTGGTCTTGGCGTCGGTGAGGTCGTTCAGAGCAACAACCTGAACGTCGCCGTTGAGCCCATACTTCTCATAGATGGCCCGGTAGGTGAGGCGTCCGATGCGACCAAAACCGTTGATGCCGACTCGAATAGCCAAGGGTGAATCTCCTGAGGCGGGGCGGAGCGAGGAACTGATGGGAGGGCCGCGGGGAATATACACCGCCATGCCGCCACCGCTCAATCAGCCTCCGGTAAAAGCCGGTTTTTGACAGCAGACGGCCTCTGCCCGCTACGATAGCCGCCATGGCCACTTCCGTCCTTGAACTCTCCGATGTCCGCAAGTCGTTCACCATGCCGGGCGGCGAGCGCGTAAACATCCTCGATATCGGTTCGTTTCAGCTTGCCGCAGGCGAGCACTGCGCTCTGGAGGGGCGCAGCGGCTCAGGGAAGTCGACGCTGCTCAATGTCGTTTCGGGGATCATGCGGCCCGACAGCGGCCAAGTGCTGGTCGACGGCATCGACATCGTCCGGCTCGACGAGGCCCGCCGCGACCGCGTGCGGGCCGATAAGCTCGGCCTCGTCTTCCAGCAGTTCAACCTGCTCCCCGGCTTTACGGCGCTAGAAAACGTGCTTGTGGCGATGTCGTTTGGCTCTGGGAAGCCCGACCGCAGCCGCGCTTCGCGGCTCCTGGAGGCAGTGGGGCTCGGCCACCGGCTCGATCATAAGCCGGCCGAACTGAGCGTGGGGCAGCAGCAGCGGGTGGCTGTGGCCCGGGCGCTGGCCAACCGGCCGCGGGCCGTGCTTGCCGACGAGCCGACGGCCAGCATCGATCCGACGCACCAGCAGCAGGTCATTGATCTGCTGCGAAACACCTGCACCGAACAGGGTGTAGCGCTCTTGATTGTGACTCATGCCGCCGACGTAGCTGGGCAGTTTCCCCGCCGCGTGCGGCTGGAGGATTTTAACCGCGCGGCAAGGGGATGACTGCAGCATGACGCTTCTCGGCATCGCCTTTCGCAACATCCGACAGCGGCTCCTCACCAGCCTGCTCACCGCCTTATCGCTGGCACTCGGCGTTGCGCTGGTTGTGGCCACGCTCGTCACTGGTGGCATCGTCAAGCAGGCGTTCGAGTCGGGCTCGGGCCTGGGCTACAATATGATTGTCGGCGCGAAGGGGAGCCCGCTGCAACTGGTGCTCAACAGCGTCTACTTGATCAGCAAGCCGATCGAAAATATCTCCTGGGACTTCTACCAGCAGTTTCTGCCCGCAGCCGAACGGCCCGACGGCGTGGACGGCACGTTTGCTGCCAGCACCAAGACGGCCGTGCCGATCTGCATGGGGGACTACTACCGCGGCTTCCGCGTCATCGGCACAAACACCGCCTATTTCGACCGGCTCACAGTCGGGAACGGACGGCCATTCCAGTTTTCGGGAGGACGAAACTTTCGCGACGACGAATTCTTCGGGGGCGTCCTCGGCGCAACGGTCGCTGTCAGTCTTGGCCTCAAGGTGGGCGATCCCTTTGCCCCCACGCACGGCGCTGACGATGGAAAAGTACACGATGCCTTCATGGTCAGCGGTATCCTCGCCCGCACCGACACACCGGTCGACCGCGGCGTGTTTGTCAACATGGAGGGTTTTTATCTCCAGGACGGCCATGCGAAGCCAGTCGAGGCACAAACGGGCGAGGAACAGCCGAAAACCGCAAGCGGGGCGGACAATCATCCCGCCAGCGACAAGCTGACACCGCTCCCGTTTGCGCAGCGGGAGGTGACGTCGCTCTTGCTCGACACAGCGTCGCTGCCGGGGTTACCCCCGGAACTCACCGCGATGGGACTGCGAACCGTCATCAACGAGGGCCGCGACGGTCAGGCCGCGTTGCCGATCGCTGAGATCCGCCAACTGCTCGATCTCTTTGTGCGGCCGCTGGAACTGCTCCTGCTGCTGGTGACGACGCTCGTTGTGATCGTCTCGGCGATTGGCATCCTCGTGAGCATGGTGGGCTCGTCACTGGAACGCAGCCGCGACGTGGCGATCATGCGGGCTCTGGGCGCCCGCCGGTCGCACGTGCTTTCGATCGTGCTGATCGAGGCGGTGCTCCTGGCCGTCGGAGGCGGGCTGGCCGGCTGGGCGCTGGGGCACCTGCTCGTGGGTGCGATCGCGCCACTGATCTCGACCAACGCCGGCGTCTCCGCGAGCGTGCTTTCGGCCGCCCCTGGGGCAGAACTCCTGCTGGTGCCGTTCCTCGTGGTGCTGGCGATCCTCGCGGCCCTGCTGCCGGCCTTGGCCGCCTACCGCACCGATGTCGCCAAATGGCTGCAGGGGGGGTAGCCGTGGTCGCCTACGCAGCAGACGGCGTTTCCGGCTAGAATTGCGTTCATGAGCAGAAATTCTCAGCGCAGAAATTCTTGGAGTAGAGATCCTCGCAACCATCTTCGGCAGGGCGTGCTCGTCGTGGGGGTTGGGTTCGGGATCCTCTTCGCGCTCC
>JBAXUW010000321.1:0-3239 GCA_037129495.1 Planctomycetota bacterium
CCTCCGCCGGTGGCGCATCGGCAACGGGCCGAACGTGTGGTGGCGAAGGTGCAGCGGAAGCAGGCTCCGGTGGCTGCACGCTGGCTGCGGGGCTCGGCGGCGGCAGCGTTGCGACGACGGCTGCAGGGGGCGGAGGAGATGCCGGGGCTGCAGGGCTGTGGGCGGTGGCCGGCGGCGTCTGTGCCAGCCGTTTGACGGCCTCAGTCAGTTCATCGACGGGGGTGAGTTTCTCCCCCTGCCGCAGCCGATCATTGCAGAGCCGGAAGTAGTCGATGCACCGCAGGGCCAACTCGATCGTGGGGCCGTCGAGGAGCAGGCTGCCCGACCGAAGCCGCTCAAAGTGGCTTTCGAGGTGATGGGCGAGGCTGGTGATCGAGTCGAGACCAATCAACGCGGCCGAGCCCTTGATCGTATGGATCAATCGGAAGGCTTCGCCGATCCGGCGGGCGTCACGAGGCTCCGTCTCCAGCGCGAGCAAGAGCGAAACGAACTGGTCACACTGCTCGCCCGTTTCGTCGATATAGACGCTGAGGAATTCCGCCATGTCATCGGCGGGCATGTCCTGATTGCGTTGGTTGTTGTCAGCCATGGCGGCGATCTTTCAGGGTTTCTGGTAGACGAAGTTCGAACGCCGCTGGAGGCCCACAAGGAAGTCGTGCGCGCCGTCAGTCGATCCGACGACGAGAGAACCGCCACTTCCGAGTGCATTGATGAGATGACGCAGGGCAATCGGTTTTGAAGTGCGGTCGAAATAGATCAGGACGTTGCGAATCACAATGCAATCGAACGGAGCCCCCTCCATCGGTTCGAGGAGATTGTGCCGTCGGAATTGGCAGACCCCGGCAACGGCGGGCTTGAGGCGCCAGGTCTCCCCGGTCGGATCAGCGATGAAGTTGTGGGCGAGGCGTTCCGGGCTGACGTGCTCGATCGCCTTCGGTCCGTAGATCGCGGTCCGCGCGGTCGTCAACGCCGATTCGCAGATGTCGGTGCCGATAATCTTCAGCGTCCAGCCGGCCAAACGTGGCGCGTTTTCTGCCAGACAGATGGCGAGTGAATACGGTTCCTCGCCGGTGCTGCATGCTGCTGACCAAATCCGCAGTGACCGTTCCCTCTGTCCGGCGCTGGCCCGCGCGATCATCTCGTCGAGAAAGGGGCCCCCGAACCAGTTGAAGTGCTCGACGGTACGAAAGAAATGCGTTTCGTTGGTGGTGATGGCATCGATAAACGCCTCGAGTTCCCCGGCGACGTTCCCCGCGGTGAGCAACTTGTAATAGTCATCGAACGAATCGAGCCCGCGGTCGCGGAGCCGCCGTCGGATGCGATTGCTCAGCAGCGCGACCTTGCCGTCCACAGTCCAAATACCGGTGTGTCGGTAGATGAACTGTTGAAACTGCGTGAATTGTTCGGGTGTCAGAGAGATCAGTCCGCTCACGAGTGCTCCTTCTCCACGCGCCGTGATGACGCTGGCTCGTGGCTTTATACCCGGAACCGCTGGACGAGATCACGCAAACCCTGCGCCTGGGCGCCGAGTTCCTCAGCGCTGGCGGCCATCTGCTCGGCGGCAGCGGCGTTTAATTCGGTGGTCTGCGACACTGACCGAATCGCCAGTTTCACTTCCCCGGCATTGGCCGACTGCGATTCTGACGAGGCGGCGATGCTGGCGATTCCCGACGCCGTCGACTCGACGGCGGAAACGATCGCCGCTAGCGACTGCCCAACTTTCTCCGAGAGGTCGGCCCCCTCCTGAACACGCTGCGTCGATTCGTTGATCAGTTGGGTGATCTCCTTGGCAGCCTCGCTGGCCCGTTCCGCTAGTTTCCGGACCTCGTCGGCGACCACGGCGAATCCCAAGCCGTGCTCGCCGGCCCGAGCCGCCTCGATGGCCGCGTTGAGCGCCAGCAGGTTGGTCTGGGCGGCGATCTCGCTGATCACCTGGATAATTTCGTTGATCTGCTCCGAAGACCGGCGGATCGTGCGCATCGAGTCGATGGCATCATGGACGGCCTGGCTGCCCGCCTGCGCCAGTTGGGTGGTGCGGCTGGCCTGAGCCCGCGATTCGACGGCGCTCTTCGAGATCACTACGATCGAGGATGCGAGTTGTTCGACGGCCGCCGTCATCTGCTCGACGCTGGCGGCCTGCGACTGGGCCCCGTCGCTGAGGCTGTTGGCGCTCTCGGCGATCATGCGTGCTCCGTCGTTCTGTTGGTCGGCGGCCTCAGAAATTTGCCGGATAACCCCCCGCAGGTCGCTGAGCATGCGGCTGGCGTTCCCGGCCAGCACAGCCATCTCGTCGGTGCCCTCGACGGCGACGGTCTGACTGAGATCCCCCTTCGATGCCGCTCCAAAAACGTCGGAGAGGAGTCCCACCTTCGTTTCGAGGCTCTGCTTTTCGGATGCGATGCGCGCCTGGAGTTCTTTTTCCCGCTCCTCGCCGCGGACGCGGTCGGTGATCACATCCCAGGTGATCAGCGGACCGATGTAGCGGCCGCTGGAGTCGCTCAGCGCGGAGATGTTGAGGTCGAGCACTTCTGACCCGAGTGTCACCTGCTCACGCCGGGGGAGGCTGTCTGGACTGGCTAGCATCTTCCAGGGCCGCTGCGGAGGGGCCGGGAAGATATCGAGCGAATCCCCCACGATGGTGTCGACAGACCGGGGCAAAAAGCTCTGGAACTGCCGCAGCGACTTCTCCGAGGCCGGATTCATGTAGGTGATCGTGCCGCTGGTGTCCGCCTGCAGCAGCCGCATCGAGGTGTTGCCCACCATTTCGGAGAGTTGTTGCTGCGCGTGCTGGTCGCGGGTGAGGCGGCGGGCGATGAAATAGGACGCCAGCGCGATGCCGGCCGTGGTCAGCCCAAAGAGGATGAGAGCGAACCGGCGCAGCCGGTAGGCCGGTTCCATCACCTCGGCTTCATCGATTTCCGAAACCAGCGCCCAGCGCACAGCCCCGTTGCCCGCGGCATCCCCCGTGAAGACCGTGACCGGTGTCCACGACGAGAGGACTGCCTTGTCGCGGTAATCGGTCCCCATAGCCGTCCCCGGCTCGCCGGTTTCCAGAGCGGTGCGAACGGGAACAGTATTCACCTTAATATTCGGGTTGATGATCGTCGATTCAAAACCGAGATCTTTGGCGAACCGGGAGTTGGAGCGGAACATCCTGTCGGGACCGACGGCGTAGGTCTCGCCGGTCTCCCCCAGGCCGGTCGTTTCGCCGATGATCTGGTTTGTCTTGTCGAGCGGCA
>JBAXUW010000322.1:0-3236 GCA_037129495.1 Planctomycetota bacterium
TCGGCACTGGCTGCTCGACAAGTTGTATCTCGCCGGCCTGGTTCGCTACTGAGCCGACGTCGCCCGTTCGCGGCCCGGGCCGACGCAGTTGGCGGCCTTGTGCAGCGGGAGTTTGTGCCGCGGGAGCGCGGAGCGGACCTGCGTGATGCGGCCGTTATCAAAAAAAGGCCAAAGCTCCCCGAGTAGGATCACGCACGTTTGTGTTTTCCCGCTGGAAAACGCGGCTTTTCAGAGGAAGGCGACGCAGAATCCGACGCAGTCGGGATTTGCAGGGAGCCGCATGGGGCCGCAGGCTTGTGGCGGTAGAATGAAACTCTCAACTGCTGTCCAAGGAAAATCCCGTGATCGCGTCCCGTGTGCTCGATGAACTCAAGGAACGGCTGTCGGCAGCCTACGGCGAACGCCTGCACGCGGTTGTCCTATTCGGCTCCGAAGCCCGCGGGGATGCAAGACCGGATAGCGACATCGACGTCCTGGTCGTTCTCGAGACTCTGACCGGTGACTACGGCGAAGAACTAGAGCGGGGACTTGCGGCTGTGTATCCGGTTGCCCTGAGGCTCGGTCGCCGCGTGAGCGTGAAGCCGCTGGCACGTGAGGAGTATGAGCGGGGCGATAGCCCATTGCTCCGCGAGGTGCGCCGCTCGGGCGTGGCAGCATGAACGAGTTCATCCGCAGTCAATGGGCGAAGTCGAAGCGGTCGCTTGCTGCAGCTGAGGCAACCCTCGACACCGACCCGGACTCAGCGGCATCGAGGGCGTACTATGCCGCCTTTCATGGGGTAACCGCGGTGCTCGCGGGGCGCGGCATGGAATTCACGAAGCACACGGCGGTGCGGGCGGCCCTGCATCGGGATCTTATCCAGTCCGGTGCGATCCCTGCGGATCTCGGTCGGGATTACGACTTCTTGTTGGATCTTCGTGAGACCGCTGACTACGGCGGCGTTGCCGAAGCTTCGCTGGCGAGTGCGACGAAGGCGATCGAGAAGGCGAGGGCGATCTTGGCCGCGCTCAGGCCGCTTTTGCCGGATGACGCCGTAGGTAACGCTTGATGGACGCTGCTTGGTGCAACTCGATGCGAGCCAACGCAGCTTCTTGCGGTGGAAGCTCCCCGAGTAGGAACAGTGTGAATTGCTGTTTCCTCAGGGAATACCGCAAAGCCGGCTCGAAGGTGACGTAAAAAGCGACGTAGGCCCACAGTGCGCAGGGACGGGCAGGACGTGGCACATGGCTCCGGCAACGACCGGGTAGATTACGTCACCCCATTCCACCTCCGTCTTACGCCGTGGGTTTTCGATGCCGATCCCAAACGCCCACCGGGCGACGATCCCGCCCAGAAAACTGAGCGAGTACCTCCTGAACCCGCTCCACCCGGTCGGTGGACCGAAGGCATCGTGGTTCTTGATGCTGGGCTATCAGACTGAGGTACCAGAGCTTCTCGCCGCTGATTTGCTGGAAATTGTCGGTAGCAGCGATGATTTCGACTCGCTCCCGGATTCTTTTGGCGTAAAATACGTAGTGCGAGGGGTCCTTCGGACGCCAAGTGGAAGGCTCGTGCCGCTGCAATCAATCTGGATGATCGAACAATCTGCATGATCGAAAACGGGTCGGATGTGCCGAGGCTCGTCTCTGCGTATCCGGCGAGGAGTCAGTCAGATGCCGATCAAGGAACATGATTCCGTTGTCTTGTCTCGCCCGCTCCCGGAGCATGGCCTCCAGATTGGCGATGTCGGTGCCGTTGTCTTCGTGCATCGCAACAACGAAGCCTACGAGGTCGAGTTTATCGCTGGCGACGGCAAGACCGTGGGCGTTGTGACGCTCAAGCCGGAGGACATCCGCCGCCTCGATGCAAGCGAAATTCTCCATGCCCGCCGCATCTCGGCATAGCGGGATCATGCCATCAACACATGGCACAACCTAAAGCTGTAGCGACGAGAGCGTGGACTGTGAACGCCGGTTGAAAAGCGCAGCGCACGGCGGTGCCGGCCGGGATGCCGCCAAGCGAACGCGATCTGCTCTTCTGTGAAGTGCTGCTTTCCCATCCGAAGAACCCACTCTTTCTGGTGATGCCAAGGTCCAAAAACCGAACATCCCGGATGGATCAAAAAACGGGGAGGACGTCAGGTGTGACGCCGCCCTAATCGATCCACGTCGAACGTACTCACCAGGTGCAGCCCACCGCCGGCGGGCGTGCTCCAGCTGGCGGAAAGATCCTGGAAGTCGGCCGTGAGGGTCGTGTTGACATCCACGATGCTCTTCACGACCGCGCCGGTCTGGGTGTCGTACTGCGGGTGCGCTTCTACGCGTGGCACATCACCGCCAAGAACGCCGAGCGATTCGCTCACCCAATCACATTTCGGAGCAGCCTTTGCAACGTCTGCAAGTCGGCAGCAGAAAGGTGGCCCATGACGCGCATGACAAGCCCTTGCTCGATGGTGCTGAAGACAGGCTTGAGCACCGATGCCTTGATGAGTCCAGCGCCTCGCCAGTCATCGACCATGGCCTCGCCGTAGCCCAGCGGCGCTTGCACCTGGCTCGTGATCGCCATGATCACGATGTCCCTTCGGCTGGTATTGTAGTCGACGATTGAGACGACGACGGCCGGCCGCTTCTTTGTGCCCGATTGATCAGTGAACGGAAACGGCACGAGCACCACGTCGCCGAAGTCGAACCTCGAAGCGATGGTCATTTCTGTCACATCCGGTCGTAAGCCGCATCATCGTCGTTGTCCCAGACTTGCGCAAAGCTAGCTTCGCTAGCCTTGGCCGCGGCGAGCGCAAGCCGCTGTTCATTCTCACGAGTGCGCAGAAAGTCTACAAAGTCCTCGACCTCGGCCAGCCGCTGCGGGGGAAGTTGTTTGATCTTGTCAAACAAGACTTGGTCGGGTGCGTTCATTGGGTTTGCCCTTGGGGGAAGGTATAGCCTGATCGACGGCGCATTCGCAAAGGTCCGACTGTCCATGACTGTACCACGATTGCTTGGGTAGTTGCTGTAGCCAGGCGGAACGTCACACGCGGCGATCTCTCAAGCGGCCGGAGCGCCTGACCTGCACCCTTTCGGTGCCACGCGGCACAGGCAAACCTTGACGCGATCGGGCCTTTGTTGCCGGGTGACGCTGCTGGCAACGCTTGATCGACGATGCTGGGTGCGGCTCCATGCGAGCCGGTGCGGCACCCTGCGAAGAAAGCTCCCCGAGTAGGATTTGAACCTACAACCTAGCGGTTAACAGCCGCTCGCTCT
>JBAXUW010000323.1:0-3231 GCA_037129495.1 Planctomycetota bacterium
CTCCTCCCGAGGCTCACGAGTCGCTCATCAGCCGGAAGACCGGTGCGGAGGTGCCGTTGACCGGGCTATCCTTCGTCGCGCCGCTGCCGTTCACGTTCTGAAGCCAAGATCCACGTAGTTTCAGAATACGCTCCCGACGGTCGGCGAACCATCTCGCCCGCCGTCCCTCGCCCAGCTCATTCCCGACCCGTGAAAAGGCGGAAAACAAACTGCCCGCCACCCCATTTGGGAAGACTACAACGGTAGCGACTCCCAGATCACCTATTTTTTGTGGCTGGCACCTTTTCGTCGTGGTACGCTTCTCAGTCGACGCTCCGTGCTACGCTCGCTCAGAAGGAGGGCTGCCGATGCCAGGTACCCGATACGACCGCTTTCTCGATGTCCACCTGGTTTCAAGCAAGGGGGGGAAAAATTTCCTCGCCAGTCAGATGGGCAACTATCAGTATGACTTCCAAGCGGACGTCGCAGGCGAACAGACGGCCTACGCGAACAAGCTTAACGCGAAGTTTCGCGATGACATTGCCCACGAAAGAAAAATGGCCCAAATGTTTGGGGGGGCGTCGCCTCGGGCGCAGCAGGCCCAAACCCTGGTCATAAGCCATGTCCTCGGGACTGGAGGCCCAACGCTCCCGATGCAGAGTCTCGAGCCGCTGCACTACGTGTCTTGCTATGTCGATCTCGAGAGCCTGCGGCAGGGAAAACCGCTGATCCCGGAGTTTGGTGAGCTGATCAAATGGGTTTGCGCCCCAGAGAGCAGCGACGGGAGGCCAAAGATCGGGAAACTCCGACTCAACTGCCACGGTGCGGGCAAGTACAACGCCGGGCTGTTGATGGGCGAGAGTAATTTGGGCCCCGAAGCGTTTGTGGATGTGCTGATGAGGCATGGTCTGACCACCCGGAGCATGCAGGTTAGCAGTACGCGGCAGAACGCCGTGGGTCAAACGGTCACCTGGAAGGAACGCTCCGAGGGCGGCGCAGTCAAGGTGCGGACGGCGACGGCCAGCTGGAAGCACGATGACGAAGTCAACGCGTGCGAGAACGAGAAGTGCAAGAGGCAGTTCACCTTCTTCCGCCGGAAACATCATTGCCGGCGTTGTGGTGGCATCTTCTGCGACGCCTGCACGACGAAGCGCCGGACACTGAAAACTCCCCTGACGGAAAACGGCCGCGAGACTGGTTCGGTCCCGGGCTGCCGGGTCTGCGATGCCTGCGCCTTCGAGGCCGAGAAGATCGTGATTACGGATGTCAAGGCAGGCAAAGGGCTCGCCCAGATCACGTTGGCAATGTGCCTGGGGGCCCGTACGAAAGAGGAATTCAGCATCGCGAAAACCGGATTCATCAGGAACTCGGTCGGTCAGCGAATGGCGAAATATTTGTCTACGAAGGGCGTCCATGGGATCCAGCTTTCCGCCTCGAACGAGGTGGTGGCGTTTTCCGGCGGGCGCGGAGGGTTCGTGCAGAATTTCGGCTTGAGATATCCAGGCATGTCGGGGAACACGAGACCGACCAGCGGCCTTCTCGCCGATCCCTTCGAGGGCACCGGATTCGCAGGGTTTGTCGATGTGTCGAGGGAATCGGTCAGCATCCCTAGCTCGGTACTCGGCGGCCCTGCTGAGCCTAATTTCGTCATTGCGCCGATCATCAATAACTCCAACTATCGGGAAATCAGTAACCAAAAACTCGTTCCGATCCACGGCGGCAACGCGATCGCGTTTGGAGTTTTTACAGAAGGCCTGGGCCGCGCCACGCAGCGACTCGTAAAAGAGGCTTTCGGGAAGTGGAAGTTCGATTCCTGGGACCATACCGAGACTTCCATCGGTACGATACCCGAACTGACCCGTTTTGCCGCCGATCCTGCCGCGTTGCCAGCAATGAATATCAATTCGAACAAAGGCCAGTCGGCGCGAAGCCAGTCGACGCCAAGCCCCATCATGAGAACGATCAAGCTCAGCGCCATGGCCCGAGGCGTTACGATCGCGAGGGACCCGAGGGATCCGGCGCGACTGATCGTGAGCGGCATGGAGGAGCGTCGATACAAGGATCACAAGATCATCGAGTTGACTTGAAAACCACGAGGCAGGCGTCGACGTGGTCAACCGGGCGGTGTTTGCCCGGTTGCATCCGGCGCTGAGGCCCTTTATTCGGCGGAGAGTGTGCATGGTTCGCAAAGCGAAGAGTTCGAGGGCCAAGGCGGAGCCGCGGCAGGTGTTTGTGCAGGGCGTGTCCGCCACGCTCGTCGGACGGGAATTGCGCGTCGGAATGCAGACGCCCTCGTTCCAGCTCGTCACCTTTGACGAGGGCATCGTCAGCACGTTCACAAAGCAGGACGTGCTCGACATCGGCAAGCCCTGCCTGCTGTGCTGCATGACGTCGGTCGACACAAAACTCGGTACGGTGCAGGCGAGAAAGTTTGAACGCCACCTGGCGATGTTTGATCGCGCTGTGGTGGGCGTGCTCGTAACCGCGGATCTACCCTTCACGCTCAATCGCTTCGTTCGGCACGAGGTGATCGAACACATGATCCCCGCCAGCGACGACCGGGCCGGGACCTTCGGCAAGCAGTTTGGCATCCTGCTCGAGGAGCACGCCGTGCTGACCCGCGCCGTGTTCGTCGTGGATCGGAACGGCGTGGTGCAGCACGCGCAGGTCGTGAGCGAGTTTACCGACGAACCAGACTACGCGGCGGCACTCGACATCCTCAGGGACCTCGTCTGACGTCCTTCTCGCCTTCACCAGCACGTGCCATGAGACTCGTGATTCTCAGGCCGTTGCCTCCGTCGCCGATGACAACGCGGAGGCGGTCCCAGCCGACTGATATCGGGCTCACCGTCGCCGCTATCTGCGCCGGCCTCGCCTTCGTCGGCGGCTGGTTTTGATGGCCCCTCATGGCTGCTATGCTGGCGGCTTCCGCACGTCCCGGGCCGGGCTCACCGACCCCAAGCGGCCGACGGGAGTCTTTCTGCTGGCGGGCACGAGCGGCGTGGGCAAGACGAAAACGGCCCTCGCGCTCGCCGAACTGCTCTTCGGAGACGAGTCGAGCCTGACAGTGATTAACATGAGCGAGTTCAAGGAGGAGCATGAAGTGTCGCTCCTGATGGGCTACGTCCGCTACGTGCTGTCCAGGCATAAAGCCGCCAACTGGGGCGGCCTGGGCCGCGCGCGAAAGTCCACGCGGCCGGGGGCCAATGGCGTCGTCGAGTTCACGCCGTTTAAGTTTTTGGACCGGCTCGC
>JBAXUW010000324.1:0-3229 GCA_037129495.1 Planctomycetota bacterium
CCCAATCGTGACCTTGCTGGACCCGCTGACCGCGAGCGACCCGGTGCCGACGTTGCCGATCAGCTGTGGCGTGTTCGATCCGGCCACGCTAAAGGCTCCGCCGGTGACGACGATGCGGCCGCCCCGGGAGATCTCGAGTGGCGTCAAGGCCGGCCACATGCCCGCCTTGAAGCTGCCGCCCGTCACTTCCAGTTCGCCACCTTGCACGAGGACGTTGTCGTTGATCTCGACCGAGCCGTCGCGGTGCAGCCAACGGCCGCCGGGGCCGACGACCACCTGCTTGTATTCATGCTGATTCGCCGCGCGGAACTTCATGTCAGCCGAGGTGACGAGCTTCGTGACCTCGGCCGCCGTGGCGTTGCCGATGGCGAGGCCGAAGAGTCCTTCCTTGGCGTCGGAAGAGAGCGGCTTGTCGTAGGTGATGGTGCCCGACAGCGTTCCGGAGATCACCACCGGGTCGAACGGTCCGGGCACGTTGCCGCCGGTCCAGTCGGTGCTGACGGCGCCGGGCTTCGTGCCCCACTTGCCGTTGGCGTCGCCCTTCCAGGCGACGGTATCGGCGGCGGCTGTTCTATAGAACTCGCGGAACATGCCTGTGACATCGAAGCTTTCCATCGCGAACCCGTAGCCGTCGAACTTGGCGTGGCAGGCGGCGCAGGAGCCGTTGCCGGCGTGGAGGGCGAGCTTTTCTTTGAGGGTGGTGGCGGAAGAGGTGTCGGTGGCAATCGGCTCGATGTTCGGCGGCGGGGGCGGGATGTGCACGCCGAGCAGCCGCTCGGCCACGAACACGCCCCGCTTCACGGGCGAGGTGTTGGTGCCGTTGGCCGTCACCTTGAGCACGGCCGGCTGCGTCCAGAGTCCGCCGAAGGACGAACCCTCCGGGAGCTTCAGTTCACGCAGACCGCCGCCTTCCACCCCGTCTAGCCCGTAGTGGCGGGCGAGCACGGCGTTGGCGAGCACCCGTCGCGAATCGACGAACTCCTTCACGCTGGCGTTTTCATCCGCGAGCAGTTTCAAAAAACCCTCGGTCTCGGCGACGCTCGACCACTTGAGCAGGTCGTTCTCCGGCAGGTGGTATTCCGGGAAGAGTTTTGAATCGGGGGTCGTGTCGTTGATTGCCGCGAGTTTGAGCCACTGGGCGGCGAAGTCCTTATAGAACCGCTTCGCCTTAGGGTCGGCGAGCATCCGGTCGGTCTGCTCGCGGAGCACGACGGAATCCCGAATTTTTCCCTTCCGAGCTAGGTCGAGCAGCTGCTCGTCGGGGGTCGAATTCCAGAGGAAATAGGAGAGCCGGGAGGCCACCGCAAAGTCGTTGAGCGGGCCCGGCTCCTCGACGATGCAGAAGAAGTCGGGCGACGTGAGCAGGCCGCGGACCTGGTCGAGGATGATTTCGCTCACGCAGCGGCCGGCTTCGACGTCGGACTTGATCGACGCCATGATCGCGGTGAGTTCGTCGTTTGAAAGATCGCGGCGGAAGAATCGCGGGGCGACCCGACGGATCGTCTTCTCCATGATCGCGAAGAACTCGTCGGGCTTGATCGACTTGAGCGAGGCCACTGGACGCGGCGGAGCCCCGTGCGGACGGCCCGCGCGGATATCCCTGAGTTCCTTGTCGAATGCCGGAGGAAAATCAGCCGACAGCCAGCGGTCGCCGATCGACGGAAAGTTCATGGGCTGCAGTTCGATCCACTGTACGGCCAGGCCCGGCAGGCCCTTGTCGGCGGCGGCCTTCGCCTGGCTGCCCTTCGGCACCGGCTCCCCAAGGCCGAACGGCACGAGCCGGATCGAGTCGCCGACCGGGGCCTTGTCGTTCATGTCGGCGCTCGCGAGATAGATCTCGGTCTCAAGCACCGCCGGCTTGCCGGGCGGCGCGTCGAGGACAGCCGCCAACTCGATCAGCTGCGGATAGGCCCCGACGTGACCCGCGTAGATGCCGAACGGCAATGGCTTATCGGTCTGGAAGCCGAAGACCGAGAGCCGGATCTTCTGGAGGCCGGGCGTGCCGCAATGCACGTCTTCGAGCAGGCCCGAGGAGAGATTCGAATTGAACGAGACGAATGTCTCGTCGTCGAGCTTAAGGGTTAAGCCCCCAGTGACATTGTCGGGCCTCGCCTTGTACCGCTTGAATGGCGGCGGCTCGGCGGGCAGCGGCTTGAGGAGCCGCCCCATGATCCGGTCGGCGAGCCGCATGGTGCCATCAACGCTCGCGGCGGAGAGGGGCAGGGCCCGGGCCACCTTCTGATAGCCGTCCACGCGGCCGTCCTCCGGCAGGTCGACCGACACCGGCGGGCGGAAGCCGAAGAGGTCGAAGATCGTGTTGGCGTATTCCTCGCGGGAGAGCCGGCGCAATTGGCTGCGGCCGATCCGCTTCTGATGCTGCCGCTCAAGCGCGGCCAAGTCGCCGCGGATCCACTTCGCGACGGTGGTCCGCTCCTGGGCAGTGGGCTGCGCCTCCTCCTCGGGCGGCATCCGGCCCGACTCGATCTCGTGGAGGGCGCGGAACCAGGCCTGGCTGTCGGACGAGACGAGCCGTTCGGCCGTCCACTCCCCGTCGAGCCGCACGCCGGCCTCGGGCTTCTGGCCCCCGTGGCAGCCGGCACAGCGGGCCTCGATCACCGCGGTGACATTCGCAGGCAGCCCGGCGGCGGCCGCCGGGGATGAAAACGAGCCGATGGCCCCGACGAAGAAAAGCAACGCGGGGAGACGTCGGGCAGCGAGTCGTTTCGAAGGCATTTTCAAACTTCCGAACGATGTGATTATAGCTCTGCAATCTAGGGACCGCGCACGAACCTGATCAGGATCCGCACGGCCGACGAAAATAACCCCGTATAGTTACTTTCACAAACCTATATTACGCTCGAGCGTTACTTTGCGGTGGTTTTGTTTTTTTGAAAGTGATGTGCGCAGCGCTTACAGCCCCCGACGCGAAGGGCACCGCCATCGCCCGGCTTAAAACGGCCAAAACGGTGCCAGCCACCAAATCGGGGTCGCCCTGAAGCGGCGCGGTTTGGCAGCCTGAAGGCTGCCCTACTTTTGGCAGCTTATGCGGATGTTGCGGTAGCGGATCGTGCCCCGCATGTCGCCGTGGATCTGCAGCGCGATCGCGCCCTGCTGCGAGATCGCGGGGTCGGCCTCGGTGTAGTCGACGGTCGTGACGCCATTGATAGAGAGCCGAATGCGACGCCCCGCGCAGCGAATCACATACTCGTTCCAGCCGTCCTTCGCCTTG
>JBAXUW010000325.1:0-3222 GCA_037129495.1 Planctomycetota bacterium
GATGCATTCAAGAACGGGCGCAGTTCACTGGACGCAGTTCACTGGCCGCAGTTCATTGGCCGCAGTTCAGTGGGCAGGTGCCGGCGGGACGGCGACAAACACGGCGAGTTCCACTGGCGTGGCCACGGCCACCCGGCTCTCAGCCTCCTCAATGCGCGACAGATCACCGCTCAGGAGCCGCGGATGAAATTTGTGCACGCACCGCAGATTGTCGGCCCGGCCAGCGACAGGGGCTGCCCGCGAATCGATCTCAAGCGCTACTGCCGTGGGGATGCCGCCGGCCGCCGCCACACGACGATTAATCGCCAGTCTGGGAAATGGCGGCAGACCGCCCGGACGCACCATGGCCTTCAGCAGGATCGCCGTGTCGGCGAATCGGCGATAGGCTCCGGCCGCCTCTGGCGTCGGTGCGTCACCGAAATCGACCGCATAGCGAACCCGCGGGCCCACCAATTCGATCCGTTCGTCCGACTCCTTCATCCCCTCGCCAAAGTCCGGCCCACCAGCCCACCGCACCAGCCGGTCGTCTGATTTTCTCGCCCACGATGCCAGCGAAGCGCTCAGCCGATCGAGGCGAATCGCATCGATCTGAGTCTTTACATTGCGGACCGGATCGATCAGCACGACGCGTTCCCGGGCCGGATCATGGAGCACGATCTCGCCCAGCACGACCTCGCCATGAGTGGTGGCCGTGGGGACGGTCAGTCGAGGCTCTCCAGCGGTGACCGGGACGTCGAGAAAATCCCAGGCGATGCCGTCTCGAAACAGCGTCAGGCTCCGCGCGACCGGTTCTGCGGCGCCATTGACAAACACCTCGCTCTCCACGCGAAACGAGCTCCCCTCCTCGGCGGCAGAAGCACCCGCCCACGCTCCCGCAAAGACCACGATTCCGCTCAAGACTATATGAGCGACCGTGTCCAGGGCCGACTGACGAGGCCTATTCATAAATGATGGCACCGGAAGAGAGCGGGGGCTAGCGGGAGAGACCGCCAAGACTTCAGGGGCGGGAGGGTAACAAACAACCGACGGGCCACCAAGGCCGACCGGTGGCTCTTTTTCCTCGGAAACTCAGCCCGGGCAGACGGAGTCTGCCTCTTCAGCCAGGTCGGAAGTAGTCAGCCAACTCGTCCGCCTCGGTGAAGACATGCAGTCCACCGGCGGGCAACCGGCGGGCGAGTCGATTCCACCGCGACTGAACCTTCGCCGGCGACGACTTCCCCTCGACCTGCCGGATGGCGACACCGATCACCCGGTGCGGATAGCGGCGTGCGACTGCTGCGTAGACCTCCGGATCGCGTTCGCCGGAGTCGCCGACAAGGAGAAACCTGCGGTTCGGAAAGTCATTCATGATTTGCTCGATGGCCCGCCGCTTCGACCGCTTGCGGGAGGGCAGCCGGCCCAGCGGCGTGGAGTCTTTGAGCCGGAAGAGCTTCAGGTGCATCGAGCCAGCCGGGAGGCCCGTATCCCGCAGGAATCCGCAGAGACAGCTGGCCAACTGCCACGGGCTAGCCGAAACATAGTGGAAGGCGGTGCCCGTTTCCTGCCAGCGACGATAGATCTCCGCCATCCCAGGGACGGCGTAAAATTCTCGCAGCAGCGTGTTGCTGAGCAGCTCGCGGCGGTTGGCGACATTGGTTACCTTCACAGTGTCGTCGATGTCAGAGATCACCGATATCCCCTCGTCATCGATCACTTGAACCGAACCTGGTGCTGGCCCTGAAAAAAAACTGGTGGAACGAGTGTCGGTCTCGTTCTCCGCATCGATCACCCCGTGGTACGAGAGCCAACGGCTGCCGCGGCCCCCGGGCCCGCCAGCAGCGCCGTCAGAAGGTCTGGCCAAAGCATCGACCTCAGTATTGTCGAGATCAAGCTCGCGGTGGAAATGTCCCACCCGGTCGGACTGACCCACATCAATCAGCCGATCGCCGAGCCTAATTCTGACCTGCTCACCCGCCACCCGCTGAAATAAGAATGCGTCGGCACGCCGCTGAAACACCGGCGATTGCAGGTGCGTCTCGTTGAGGTCGAGCAGCCGCTTGATCACGCCGATGGCCAGACTACGACGGCGGCTTTTGGGCGGCAGTGGCCGGGAGACCATGCCCGCAACGGTGGCCCGCCACCGCTTTTCACCGGGAAGACGCCGCGCATAAGTGGGGAAAAAGACGATCATGCCGTCAGGCCGCGGGCGCTCTGCAACAGCCCTTGCAGGCCCCTCGGCAATGCCGCTGCCACGCGGGATGTGGGTTGGTGCTTGCAATCGCTCACCGCCCCATCTTACAACCTTTTATTGTAAATGGGTTCGGTTACCACCTGGAGGAAAGCATGGGCGTCAAGAAAACCGGCAAAGGCCGTCGTAAATTGGGACAGAAGAAACGCCGCATGCGGGCCAAAATTCGCCATCGCAAGGGCTGATGTGGACGAGGGATGTCGTTTGCCGGCCCGTCTCTCGGTACGATCCGCACAGCTTCACGGCCCGGCCCCCGCATGGGCCCTGAGGCCAGTTCGTTTTTCCTTGCCGTGCTTGTGGCATGAGGTAGCTTTGCTTGGCCTCACGTGAAGTGGTCTGACAACGCCAATGCGTCTGCAGACCCGAGGCAATGCCCCCGGCAAGGAGACTGACTCGATGCGTGCGAATGTTTGGTATCGCGCTACGGCGCGGGCCCTACCCTTGATGATGGTGGTGGCGGCGGCCGGACTCTCCGGCTGCAAGTCGATGAACGATCGATACATTGCCATGGAGGTCTGGAAGTATGAAAAGTGCTTCGGACATCTGCCGCCGGGATTCGTGCCGCCCGGCGCTATGCAGCAGGCTGCCGCTACTCCCGCCATGCGTCCCTGCGGTCAAGGGGCGGCCTGCCAGAATGCCCCGTGCGGCCCCGGCGGTGAGCATGCTGTTGGCTCGACCATGGGCGGAAGCAATTGCGAGGGGTGTCAGGGTGGCGTCGTGGAGGGTGGTCTGCCGGGCGGGGCGACGATGACGCCGGGCATGCCCGTCGGTCCGGGCTTCGTGCCCGCCGGCCCGGGTGGCTCGCCTGGCCCAAGTGCTGGCATGCCGACACCCGCGTCAGTGAGCAGCAGTCGGCCGGTTGTGATCTCCGACGAGGTCGTCTTGCCGTAGTCGCATCAGGTGTAGTCTCTTCATCCCAAAGTCTCGTTACCCTGGCGTCTCGTTACCCTGGCGTTTCTTCGGGGCCGGGGAATCTGCCCGCTTCGACATCCAGT
>JBAXUW010000326.1:0-3219 GCA_037129495.1 Planctomycetota bacterium
AAGAGGACAAGTTGGAAAACTTATCCCACAAAGGAGAGGAAACAGCGACCTACGGTCGCAAAGCAAAAACGATCAGGATGATCGTGTTTTGCGTGAAGAGGACAGGTAAAAAGCTTATCCCACGAAGGAGAGAAGACTTGCCGATCCCCTGCCCCCGTGGAGGCGAGTTTTTAAAGCTTGCCGGTCCCCTATGATCACACTTGATCGCACCTGATCACAGCTGCGTCGGATTCGGCGCGTCGCCGTAGACGGCCTTGGGATCGAAGACCTTCTCGTGTTCGGTGAATTCAAGCCGCGTGTTCTGCGATCGCTCCGCGCCGACCGGCACCCGGCGGTAGAAGCAGGAGCGGTAGCCGACGTGGCAACTGGCGCCGCCGGTGATCTCCACCCGCAGCCAGACACAGTCTTGGTCGTCATCGATTCGCATCTCGGCGACCTTCTGCACGAGTCCACTGGTGGCCCCTTTGTGCCAGAGCTGCTGGCGGCTGCGGCTCCAGTAGTGGGCCTCACCGGTCGCGATCGTCTTCTCAAGCGCCTCGCGGTTCATGACCGCCACCATCAAGACTTCGCCGGAGGTATGGTCTGTGGTCACGCAGGGGATGAGCCCGCTGGAGTCAAACCTCGGGGCCAACTCATGCCCCTCCTCAACCTGCTCAACAGAGTTACGCGGTCCAAACGGCGAATCGGCGGCGGACGACGTGGATACAGACACTGTACACAAGCTCCTCTGGAAAGGCTTCCCGTTCAATTGCAAGCTGGGCCAACAAAACACTATACAAAGACAATCGGTTGACCGGTCTGCATCCGACACCCTACCCTGCGGGTAGCCTGCCACAGGCACTCCTCTTGAGCACCCTTTCTGGAGCCTCTTTTTATGCGCTCGTTCGGCCTGCCCTCCGCCTTGCTCTTGCCCGGCCGGCGCCGCGGCCTGACTATCGCGTGTTCCTCAATTTTGGGAGCGGTTTTGGCGGCTCCCTGCGGCCTGGCTGCCGACTGGCCGACGTTTCGGGGGGCAGAGCGGACCGCCGTTGCCCCCGACACTGACCTCCTCGAGACCTGGCCGGCCGCGGGGCCGAAGCTCATCTGGCAGACGCCAGGTGCGGGCCGGGGCTATGCCAGCCCGGTGATCGCCGGCAGCCGGCTCTATACGCTTGGCGACGGCCTCTCCACGGCCGACGATAAAGACGAATACCTCACCTGCTTCGACCGTGAAACCGGCCGGCAGCTCTGGAAGACAAAGACCGGTCAGGCCTGGAACGAGGGCCCGGAGTCATGGCAGAGTTCGCGAAGCACGCCGACTGTTGCCGGCGACACGGTCTACGTGATCACACCCCACGGGCAGCTTGTGGCCTGCGCTACAGCCGACGGCCGAGAAAAGTTTCGACTCGATCTCATGGCCCAGTTTGGCGGCAAGAAGGGGGATTCCTGGGGCTATAGTGAGTCGGTGCTCATTGACGGTGACCGGCTCGTCTGCACGCCCGGCGGCGAGCAGGCCACGCTCGTGGCGCTCGATAAAAACACCGGCAAGACGCTCTGGACCTGCCCGAGCAAGGGCGACCGCGGGGCTGGCCATGCATCGATCGTGGTCGCCGATCTCAAGGGGCGGAAGGTCTACGTGCAGACGACCGCCAGCGGGGCGATTGGCGTCGATGCCACCACGGGGAAGCTGCTCTGGTCGTATCCGATCGATCAGACGACCGCCGTGATCCCAACGCCGATTGTTCGCGGCGACCTCGTCTTCTTCTCGGCCGGCTACAAGCGGGGGGGTGCCCTGCTACGGCAGGTGCCGGCCACGGATGGCGGCGTAGCTGTGGAGGAAGTCTATGGACTCAACAAGGAGTTGGCCAATAAGCATGGCGGGATCGTGCTGGTGGGCGACCATCTCTACGGCGATTCCGACGACGCCGGCATTCCGTTTTGTGCGGAGCTTTTAACTGGCAATATCGTCTGGAAGAAGCGGGGCAGCGGCAAGGGCTCGGCTTCGGTGACAGCGGCCGACGGCCACCTCTACGTACGGTTTGCCGACGGCACTCTGGCGCTTGTGAAGGCTGATCCGGCCGACTACCAGGAGGTAGCCAGCTTCAAAATCCCTGGCAGTGAGACCCGGCCGAGCTGGGCCCACTCAGTGATTCTCGACGGCCGGCTCTATCTCCGCGAGCAAGATAAAATCCTCTGCTACGACCTGCGGAAGTAGGTTCTTCTGTGGGATCAGGTTTTTAAGCTTCCGCTTCTCCCCCGAAAAAGATGAAGCCGAGATCGGCTGAAGCTCGACGAGCGTCGGAATTTCGCCCTGACAAGGTCTGCACTGCCACACAGCCACACGGCGAAAGTCCTCGCGAAGGAGACTTCTGCCGGCTCGGCGAAGCACGAACGTAGCGGGCAGCGAGACGGATTGAACAAGTTGGAAAACTTATCCCACAAAAGACGTCAGTCGTGGCAATCGTCGACCGCCTTGTAGATCGCGCCGCCCAGAATACCCCCCACGATCGGCGCCACCCAGAACAGCCAGAGCTGATTGAGCGCCCAGCCACCCTGGAAGATCGCAGTGGCTGTGCTACGGGCTGGGTTCACAGAGGTGTTGGTGACCGGGATGCTGATTAAGTGGATGAGCGTCAGGCAGAGGCCGATGGCGATCGGCGCGATCATGCTGTTGGCCTTCTTGTCGGTGGCTCCGTGGATCACAAAGAGAAACACCGCCGTCAGCACGGTCTCGATGATGAAGCAGCTCTGCCATGGATAGCCGCCGGGAGAATGCTCGCCAAAGCCGTTTGAGGCAAAGCCACTGGCGGCCGCGTCGAAGCCGGGCAGGCCGCTGGCTATTAAATACAACACTCCAGCCCCGACGATGCCGCCCACCACCTGGGCGAGGATGTATTTGGGGAGATCGGCGATGGGAAACCGGCCGCTGGCGGCAAGGCCGGCCGTGACGGCGGGATTCAGGTGGCAGCCGGAGATATGGCCGATGGCGGTCGCCATCGAGAGCACGGTGAGACCGAAAGCCAGCGAGACCCCCAGAAAACCGATGCCGAGGTCGGGGTAGGCCGCCGCCAGAATAGCGCTGCCGCAGCCGCCGAGCACGAGCCAGAAGGTGCCGATCGCCTCAGCCAATAATTTCCCAACCATAGATTAAGTCCTCCAGAAAAAGGCCAAATTGAAGGCAAAAGGGAGATATTGTCAAGAGTTGTGTTCCAGGGTTCTGAATCAGGCGGCGTTCTGCAG
>JBAXUW010000327.1:0-3213 GCA_037129495.1 Planctomycetota bacterium
TTGGGTACTCGCCCGAAGGATACCGCTCGTCGGGCTTGCACGGCGTCACCAGCCCCCCTTAAACGGCACCACTTCCAGAGAGAGAATCTGGTGGTGCGACGGTGCAGTTTGTTTATGAATGAATAGTCACAGTGTGAAGTGAACTGTGACTGCCAATTGCTATCGATGGATTGGGGGGCTCCGCGTGCGAGCTCGGCTTTTGCAGCTATTCTCGAACGGATCAGCCGCCTCGGAACGCCGTCAGTGGTATATCGAACCGAGTTAGGAATCCGCGGGGCACGAGAATTCTGAAGGCAGTGCCGGCGGAGGCGAAGGGGAGTCCACGCACAGAGAGTGAAAACGTGCTTGAGATCACGCTGACAAGTCACCGCAAGCCCCTGTGCAGAGCCCCAAGAGGGCCGTCTGATTAAGAAAAATCGTGGGCGACTTGGTAAACTACTCCGGACTGCCAGTCTGAAGTGGTTTCTAGAAATGCCAACGGCAAATCCAGGCTAATAATTCTCCGATCACACTTCGTTCACGGGACACACCTCATGGCTCTCGTTCGAGTCTGTTTGCTCGTGGCTTTTCTGGTCACTCTTGCTCCCGCTCACGCTCAGCAGGTTCTGCTGGAGGCAGAGCAGTTTGCGACGCTCGGTGGGTGGGATCTCGATCAGCAGTCGATGGACCAGATGGGGTCGCCCTATCTACTGGCCCATGGGCTTGGCACGCCGGTCAAGGATGCGGTGACGCCGGCCAGGTTCCCGGAGAAGGGGGCCTATCATGTCTGGGTGCGGACTCGCGATTGGGTCGCGCCGTGGAAGGCGACTGGAGCACCAGGGAAGTTTCAGGTACTCGTGAATGGCCAGCCGCTCAAGGCCACCTTCGGCACCGTCGGCGAGGAATGGCATTGGCAGGATGGCGGCACTGTGGACGTCGACGTCGAAGCGACGGTGACGCTACACGACCTCACCGGGTTCGAGGGCCGCTGCGATGCCATCGTCTTCAGCCGAGATGAGAAGTTCACGCCCCCGAACAAGAACCCCGAGATGCTCACGTGGCGCGGAGAGCAACTTGGGTTGCAAGGGGCCCCCGATGATGGCGGCCAGTTTGATCTGGTGGTGGTCGGCGGTGGTGTCGCCGGAACATCGGCAGCTGTGTCGGCAGCTCGTAACGGATTGACTGTGGCCCTGATTCAAGATCGGCCTGTTCTCGGAGGAAATGGAAGCAGCGAAGTGCGAGTCTGGCCGGAAGGTCATACTCGCCAAAAGCCGTTCGTCCATATTGGCGAAATTGTGGAAGAGCTCTGCCCCCCGAAGCGAGCGGGGCTTGATGGCAACGCCAAGGGGGGCGCGATCTACGACGATGAACGCAAGCTGCGTGTGGCGCAGGCGGAATCGCGGATCACTCTGATGCTGGAACATCGAGTGAACGACGCCATGACCGTCGATCACCGGATCGTCTCTGTCACCGCTCAGAACACTCGCAGTGCCCGGCGGGTGACGGTGTGTGGGAAATTATTTGCAGACTGCACGGGTGATGGCACCGTTGGCTACCTCGCCGGGGCTGATTATGAGATGTCGCACGAAGGCAACATGGGGGCGAGCAACCTCTGGAATGTGCTCGATCAGGCCGACAAGAATCAGGTGCTCAAGTGCGAGTGCAAGGACAAAGACGCTCTGACCACTCAGACGGAGAAAGGCCAAACCGCCGCTCCGTTTCCTCGACTAGAGTGGGCCCTCGACCTCAGCCAGAAACCCTTCCCCGGGCGCAGTACCTTCAACGGGCAGTTCGGAAATACTCCGCTCGGCAACCTCGGCGGCTGGTTCTGGGAAAGCGGCTTCGACAAGGACCCGATCAACGATATCGAGCGGATTCGCGACCTCAACATGCGGGCGATGTATGGGGCTTGGGACACGCTTAAGAACATCGACAAGCAATATCCGAATCACCGACTGGGATGGAGTGCATTCATCGCGGGCAAGCGTGAGTCGCGCCGCCTCATCGGCGATGTGATGTTGCAGGCCGATGACTTTCGTAGCGGGACGCAGTTTTCCGACGCCGCATTTCCAAATACATGGCACATCGACATCCACGTCCCCGACCCCCAGTTCGACAAGGGACTCAAGGGGGACGAGTTCATTTCGGTCTGTACCGCCGGTTCTCATTATACGTACAAGGGACCATACTGGGCCCCGTATCGCTGCCTGTACAGCCGAAACATCAGCAACCTGTTCATGGCCGGTCGCGACATCAGTGTTGAGCGAGAGGCTCTCGGCGCGACGCGTGTGATGCGGACCTGTGGCATGATGGGCGAGATCGTTGGCAAGGCAGCCTGGATATGCGTGCGTCACGATGTCTCACCGCGCGGCGTCTATGAGCATCACTTGCTGCTGCTAAAGGATCTGATGCAAGTTCCCGGCGTGATGCGCCGCGAAACCCTCGAAGGACCGCTCGTCCTGCCGGCCGGTGTGGTCGCGCCCACGGGCCCGCCGCTACTAGGGCTCGATCCCGCCAAGCTAGAAGGAATTGTGGTCGACGACGAAGCCTCGGAACTGAAGGGTAACTGGTCAACGAAGGGAAGCCTGACTGGCTATGTCGCTGAGGGCTACCGCTACTCCAGCGATCCGCAAGCGACTGCGGAGTTTCCTTTCTCGGTTACTCGGGCGGGTGAGTACGAAGTCCGAGTCGCCTGGCAACCGCACGAGAATCGAGCCAAATCGGCCGCGATCACGGTCTACAGTGCTGATGGAAAAAAGTCCGTTACCCTAGACCAGACGCTCGCCCCCACCGGCCCGAACGGTTTCCAGTCGATCGGGAAGTACCGATTTGATGAAAGCAAGAACTTCTTCGTGGTCTTCCAAGTGGCCGGATCGCAAGGGAACCTCCATATCGACGCCGTGCAAATTGTGCCCGCGAAGTAACGCCCGGCGGGAAGACATGCATTGCCAGTTCTCTTGACCGGGCAAACGGCACCACTTCCAGTGAGAGAATCCGGTGGTTTCCTCGCCGCCCTCTCTTCCTTCGTGATCGTGCCCGCGCTCGCGTTCATCTCGCGGGCCATTTGCTCGACGACATCACTGGCCTTGCGCCTACGGTAGACGTCCACCGCGAGTTGCTACTCCTAAGGAAATAAAAGGCACATTCGGTTTGTGCGGCCTCTGATAGAAGGCATGCTGGGAAAAAACAGCGGCACCGTTGCACCGCTATCAAGAAGTTGTATATGTTGCCGGC
>JBAXUW010000328.1:0-3206 GCA_037129495.1 Planctomycetota bacterium
CCGCAACGACCGCTACCTGGGCTTCCGTGTGGCCCGCAGTCAGTCGGCACAGTAAACAGTCCGCTGACGACGGAGGGCAATCAATGTGACTGTGTCGATCGGATTCCGGTCTAAGCTGTCGGCGAGTACTTAAGGCTATGCTTTTCCACTGGTGACCCTCCGCAATCTCCCCGGAAGGATAGTCCGGCCAATGGCACTTCCGCAACGATTTTCGAGTTGATGAGCGGCTCGTAGAACGGCTCGGGAGCTGCGTGCCCTGTCTCCCGGTCCGGAACAGGCGGCACTCGGAACGCCTGCCTTCCACCTGGAGTGGCGTTTTATGAGCGTCGGCGCAGAGTGTCTCCGAGTCCGGCCGCCTGGCGGCTTTGGGGCGACCTCGGGCTCGGCATGGCTCAGAGGCTGTGGATGTCGATCGCGGGCAGCTCGTCTATCCGACGCCTGCATTGCGTCGCGGTAAGCATGGGACTGGACGAGCTCGGCCCATTCGGCGGGCGGGCCTCGGGCGGGCGCGAGCGGCGGAGGTTCGAGCGGTTCGCCGAGGTGTGTCAGGGGCTGACTTCACGCGGGCGAAGCCATCCTGGCCTTCTTCCGCTTGCGAACCTCTCACTTCGCGTGAGCCGGCTCCTGCCGGCCGTCTCCTCTGAGCCGGATGTCACCGCCGCAGTTTGGGCACTCCAGCGGAAACTCCTCCCCAACCCGGGCCAGGAGTTTCGCCCACGCAATCCGTGACGTGTCATGCGAGTGGGGCTTTTGATTCGCGTCGCAGCAGCCTCCCGTGGCGTGACAGTCGCCCCCATGCCCGCCGGTCGCGGCCTCGCATTGCTTGCCGACATTCCCGATTGCCAGCGCCGTGACGGCCCGCCCCCTGGCCGCGGCTCAAAAGGAGCCGTTCGCTCGGCCTCGCGACATTCGACACGCGGTGCTGCTATGCGTAAGGTTGCTGAAGAGTCAATGCCACGTGGGCCATGGAGATCCGCCTCGATGACGAAGCATCATTTCACCGTCGTTCTCGAACGTGATCCAGAGGGCGGATTTCATGCGTCCTGCCCTGCCCTCAAAGGCTGCCACTCGGAGGGCGACACAGTCGACGAGGCCGTGGCAAATGTCCGTGAAGCGATCGAGTTGTATTTGGAGAGCATGGCCGCCAAGGGTGAAACGATTCCGGTGGAGGATTTGCTGATCAAGCCGGTCGAAGTCGCGATATGACGCGGCTGCCGGCGGTGACTGCCCGGGAACTGGTTGCCGTGGCCGAGAAGCTCGGATTCGTTTTGGATCGGCAGAAGGGCAGCCATGCCGTGTTCGTCCGGGCAGCGGGCGACAAATGGCAACGGATCGTGGTGCCGATTCACAAGGGACGCACCCTGAAGCGGGGAACGCTGCACGGTCTCATTGCCGACAGAGGCATCACGGTCGAAGAATTCGTGGAGATGCTATGCACTTCGGCCGATCGAGCGAGTGATGGACGTCGTCCGATTTCCCGCCGCGTGATCCGCTGGTTCAGGCTCACTCGCCTACTCGACGCCGCTGCCGCCGCCGAGTGCGCGGATCGCGCTCTTTCGTCCCCATCTGCGTGTCTCATGTCAGCCTCTGGAGCATCTCCTGCGGTATTGCGCCCGGCCACCCTTCGCACTGGAGCGGCTCTCTGTTGCCCGGGACGCGGGCGGAAGTCCACGCGGCCCGCGCATGTCGGGAAACTGCGAACTGGGACGCGGTCTGCGCAGACGCCAGAAAAACGCCACCAAAGCGGGTGCGGGGCGTTTCGAGAAACCCGCTCCGGACGCCCGGGCCGCTCCTCCCGAGGCTCACGAGTCGCTCATCAGCCCGAAGACCGTTGCGGAGGTGCCATTGACCGGGCTATCCTTCGCGGCCCAGAAGTCGGGCGGAGTGGGTGGAAAGTGTGTCCATCCAGGCAATCTACGCCACAGCCGCCTTGAAAACGACCGGCCAGAGCCACGATATTCCCCGAAGAACCATCCTAATTGTGACGTAACGACACGAAATTATGGGCGTTCAATCTTCCACTCATCGCGAGCCTGCTGTTGTAGCAATGCGAGTTTTTGGGTGGAGCTACTCCACGCCGTAGCGTGGCTGATGATCGACGTTTCGATGGAGATCGAGTCCGTCGCTACATTCTATCGCAGAGAACGTTCCTGCTCATGGGCGAGCCGAAGGCCCGTCACATGCAGCAGGTTGTTATGCCGCAATGTCGACGTACTCGACGCGGCTCTCGGGTGGCGGAATAGGTGTGCCATCTTCGCGCATGCCATTGAGATGGAACTCAATGGCTAAACGCATTTGCGATTCGACTTCTTCGACGGTGGCGCCCGTAGCGACGCAACCTGGAAGATCAGGAACGTACGCCGAGAAATTGCCTTCTGCCTTCTCGATTACGATTGCATAGCGCATAGGCCCCTCATTTCTTTAATCCAGACTGCTTCAGGATACTGTTTAGCGTACCGGGTGCCAAGTTGTCAGACGGTTCATTGGGCACGGTCACGCGACCAGGCTTCACCAAATGCTTCAATTGTCTGTGGCTACCCTGTGTTGCGACTAAGAACCACTTGTCCTCATGGAGCATTCACAGTATTTCGCTGACTTTCATTCGGGCAACATATCCAGGAGCGGAAATCTACGCAGAGTGATTCCATCTTGCGGCATAACGACCAAGGTAACCTGGTGGCGGTCAAGAACCTCTGATTTCAAAATCCGCCCGATCCGCCGCTCGGGTTCACCGCATTGTTCGGCTACGACGCCCGCAAAAATGCTCAATCGCTTGTCGGGCCTTTGCTCACTTCTTACGATCGGCATGATTGCCTTTGAGGAAATCCAGTAACGCTTGCTCTGGGATTCCACGCTCTGCACCATGCCCTTCATGCTGGACTTTGTAATGGATTACGTCGCCGTTGAGATAGCTGAAAACCTCCAAATTGCCGCTGATTCGGGATGGCTCCGTGATCCTTTTCCCCTCATGTCCCATGTGACGGGCCCAAACAAACGTCGACTCTTCGGCGGCAACAAACGTCAGTTTGCCGTCTTTGCCTGGAATCGCTCTTGAAGGTCCGCCCATGTATGGAACGCAGGGCGATTGCACCATAACTCAAGAGCCGACAAGGACTTTGAGCAGATAGTCTTCGTCCCAGCCTGCTGAAAGCCGCTTGTTCTTCACTCCGAGTTTGGCCGTTTTCTCGTTTGTGAGCAGCATCAGC
>JBAXUW010000329.1:0-3183 GCA_037129495.1 Planctomycetota bacterium
CTTTCTGGGCCGGGGCAAGCCCGGGAGGCGGGAGCAACCGGCGCACGAGTCGCTCAGCAGGAGGGCAACGCCTGTGGAAGTGCCATTGACCGGGCTATCCTTCGAAAGGAAAGACATGAACGCAGATCAGCGGCAGTTGGCGGTGCAGTGCTCGATGCTCCTGTCGGAGCGAATCACCGAGATTCGGCGGGAGTTGGAGAACGATCCCGCTTTCGAGCGGAGCGGCGTGGATCCCATCATCATGGGGATCGTGATGGTGCTCTGTAACGCCGTGACCTACGAGCCTAGTTGGGCACAGCGGCACCGGCTCTTCGAGGCGTACTCGGGGTGCAAGTGGCCCGACCCGGTGCTCGTGCGTGAGAGGATTGACGAGGTCTTGAATGGGTTGAACCTGCGCGGCGAGTATTGGAGAACCAACTAATGCGTACGGACACGTTCTGCTACGGGTACGGCCGGCACTCCACCGCCAAGCAGGAGTTCACCCGGGCGGCGCAGCGGGCCAAGGTGAAGGAGTACTGGCGGCAGAACCTCAAGCCCAAGGGCATCCGCTGGGGCGGGTTCTACTACGACAAGGCGGTGCAGGGGGCCGTCGAGTTCTCCGAGCGGGAGCAGGGCCGGCAGCTCTACGCCCTGGCCAAACCCGGAGATCATGTCGTGGTGAGCCGGCTCGACCGTCCGTTCCGGTCAGTCTACGACGGGGTGAAGGTGATCCAGTCTCTCGGTGAGCGGAAGGTGCGGTTTCATTCCCTCGACCTGCTCGTCGACTCGGGCACCCCGATGGGGAAGTTCTTCGTCACCATCCTCCTGGCGGTGGCGGAACTCGAGCGGGCGTTTGCCAGTGAGCGGACGAGCGAGATCATTGCCTACCGCCGGAAGCATGGGCTTCCCGTAGGGCATCGGCCGCCGTTGGGCTGGAAGATCGTCGGCACCCGGGCTAGGGACAGCGGGATGAAGCGGTCCACCCGGCGGTTCGTCGTGGATCAAGAGGAGCGGGAACTCTGCGAGATGATCCACGAGTTACGGCAGCAGGGCATGGCCATCGAGCAGATCGCGCTTTGGCTCATGCGGCAGACCGAGTACCCGTGTAAGCGGCGGCTCGACAACTACAAGGCCGTTGAGTGGGCCATCGCCGCCAAGGAACTGGGGTTCCCCAAGCAGACCGACGGGAAGCGGATGGTGAAGGAGTGGCGGGCGGCGCAGAAAGCCTAGGCGCCCGGATGGATCAAGAAATAGGGAGAACGTCAAGCTTCTTGCCCACGCTGTGCAGATGGTGTATTACTCTCACGATCGTTTGACCGTTAGACTGTATTTGCAGGAGCATGCACCATGCGGGTCCGCAGTGGCTTCACTCTCGTCGAACTGCTCGTGGTCATCGCCATCATCGGCACGCTCGTCGGGCTGCTCCTCCCCGCCGTCCAGGCCGCCCGCGAGACGGCGCGGCGGTCGAACTGCCAAAACAACTTCCGCCAGGTGGGACTGGCTTACCTCAACGACGCCCAAGCGCGACGAGATACGCTCGCGCCGCGGATGGTCTCCGACCAGGCCAAGTCCGCCGGCTGGGGTATCTTCCTGCTCCCGTTCCTTGAATCGCAAGACCTATTCAAAAAGTACAGCTTCTCGGCGCCGTTTTTTTACTCCCAGCCGGCATACGGAATCGACAACCAGAGCGTGACGAACACGCGGATAGCGACGTTTCTCTGTGCCTCTGCACCGCAGCGGACCGATCCCTATTCCTACACGTTTTCCTATCCCGGCTATCCATCGATGGCTTGGCAGGCGTTCCCCGCAGACCTCACGCCGCTGGCGAGTGTCGATACGAATCTCGCGACCTATCTCGGTCTGATGATCACGGGAGACCAGCTCAAAGCCGCGCTGGACAGCGACACGCGGACGCCGTTTGCGAAGCTCACTGATGGCACGTCAAAAACGGCGCTGCTGGTCGAGGCGGCCGGCAAGAACGACCTCTGGCGGGCGGGCAGTCGAACGGGGCAGCAGCTAAGCGGTTTTTTCGCCGGCCAGGGCGGCTGGAACGATTCCACCAGCGGCGGATCGGTGCTGTGGGGCAGCTCGTCCGACGGCGCGACAGGGCCCGGCGCCTGTGGCATCAACTGCTCCAACGACTACGGGCTCTACGCCTTTCATCCGGCCGGTGCCAACGTGGTGCTGGCCGACGGTTCCGTGCGGTTTCTCGCCGCCGCGACCGACATCCGCGGACTGGTGGCGCTCGTGACTCGCAGCGGCGGCGAGACCACCACCACCGACAATTGAGCCTGCCATGAGCCCAACGCTGTGGAACCGTGGGACTGGCCGGGCCGCTCGGATCAGTGGTCGTGCCGTGCCCTGGTGCATGCTGGTGGCGGTGCTCGGCTGCGTCGACCAGTCGAAGGCCACGTTCAAGCTTCGCGGCACGGTCCTCGACGCTCAGCGGAGGCCGGCGGCGGGAGCGATCGTGATCCTCCAGCCCGAGGCGGCCGATGCCGATGACGCGGCGCGGCCGACCGCGACGGTTGCCGAGGACGGCAGCTATCGACTGACAACCTTCATCACCGAGGACGGCGCCCCAGAAGGTGACTACGCTGTCACGGTCATCTGGCCAGCCTCCCGAAAGACCCCCTTCGACCCCCCGGGCGTCGACAGGCTCGGTGGGGCCATGGCCCGCGTTGGTCCCGCATCGCCCCGTATTCGCGTGACCCAAGAGCCCAACCAGTCGGCACCCGAAATCGTCCTGCCGCCTGAAAAGAAATCTCGCTGATACAATCGTCCTCATCTGATTGACCAGTGTCTGATTGAAAGTCTGGCAACTCCCATGCGATCCGATCCACTGAAGCCCACCAGTTGTGCCCGCATGCTCGCCGCTCTTGCAGCACCGGAACGGCTGCGGATTGTCCGTGAACTGCAGGCTGGAAAACGCAGTGTCTCCGAACTCACCGAGGCTCTGGCCGTTCCGATGGTCAACGTCTCGCATCATCTGCGTGTCCTCCGTCACGCAGGCATCGTCAGCGGCCGGAAACAAGGAAGGTTCGTGCACTACACCCTCCGACAGTCGATGATCGCAACTCCCGTTGGCAAGGATGGCCGACAGGTGCTTGATTTAGGGTGCTGCCAGCTCCAACTACCGCGCCGGGGGTAAGCAAGACCGCTCGGGCCGCTGATGAAGGCCTGCTAGCCGCCGCGGCCCCGCCC
>JBAXUW010000033.1:0-20522 GCA_037129495.1 Planctomycetota bacterium
CGAAGTAGGAGAGGCTACCGGTCGTCGACGAGTCCGGCAAGCACCTCGGCCAGGTGCACCGTGCGGGCGGCCCTGCCATTACGGGAGAGCCAACCGTCGAGTTGGAGTTGGCAGCTCGGATCGCTCGACACGATATAATCACAATCGGTACGAGCGAGTGAACCACCCTTCACCTCCGCCATCGCCGTGGAGATCATCGGAAACTTCACGCTGAAGAGTCCGCCGAAGCCGCAGCAGCTTTCCGGCTCGTCACACTCAACGAGCTCCAGATCGCGGACGGCCCGCAGGAGGACCCGCGGCTCATCCTTGACCCGTAGCTCGCGGAGGCCATGGCAGCCATCGTGGTAGGTAACGCGGTGCGGAAACCGCGCACCCACATCGGTAACGCCCAGTCGTTTCACCAGAAACTCACCGAATTCGAATGTGCGTGAGGCCAGATCGAGGGCGGCCTGCTCATGCGGAGTCCCCGCAAGCAACTGCGGGTAGAAGACCCGCATCATCGCTACGCATGAGCCACTTGGGCCCACCACTGCTTCAGCGCCCGCGAAAATCTCCACGGCGCGGATGGCGACAGCCCGAGCCTCATCCCAGTAGCCGGAGTTGAAGCTCGGTTGTCCACAGCAGGTCTGGGCGGGGCGAAATTCCACAGTATGCCCGAGTCGCTCGAGCACGGTAGCCACCGCCAGACCGACTTCTGGAGTCATCTGATCGACGAAGCAGGGAATAAAGAGATTGACGTTCATAGCCGGAGTATAGGCTTGAAATCAGCCCCGGCCGCGTTTTGAGATGGCGCGGACGAGCGCTGTCGCCATCTCGGCCGGGCTTTCCGCGATTTCGATCCCGGCATCCCGCAGGGCTTCGAGCTTGGCCTCGGCCGTGCCCTGGCCGCCGGAGATGATCGCGCCGGCGTGGCCCATCCGTTTGCCGGGCGGTGCCGTCCGGCCGGCGATAAAGGCGGCCACCGGCTTGGTGACATACTGTTTTACAAACGCTGCCGCCTCCTCTTCCGCTGAGCCGCCGATCTCGCCCATCATCAGGATGGCATGGGTGTCGGGGTCAGCTTCGAAGAGCGTGAGGATGTCGATGAAGCTTGAGCCCACGAGCGGATCACCGCCAAGACCAACGCAGGTGCTCTGACCATGGCCGAGCTGAGTGAGCTGCCAGACGGCCTCGTAGGTGAGTGTACCCGACCGGCTCATGACGCCGACGTGACCGGGGGTGTGGATATAGCCAGGCATGATGCCGATTTTGCATTGTCCTGGAGTGATCACGCCGGGACAATTCGGGCCGATCAGCCGGCTATTGGAGGCCTTCACAACCGGCATCACGCGGGCCATGTCGAGGACGGGAATACCCTCGGTGATGGCGATCACCAGTTCGATTCCCGCTCCGACCGCCTCCAGAATCGCATCGGCTGCAAAGGCTGGCGGCACGAAGATCATTGTGGCATGAGCGCCGGTTGCGTCACGGGCCTCCGCGACGGTGTTAAAGACCGGCAGGCCAACCACCGTCTCGCCCGCCTTGCCAGGCGTCACGCCGCCGACCATTCGAGTGCCGTAGTCGAGGCAGCCACGAGTGTGGAATTCACCCACCTTGCCGGTGATGCCCTGACAGATGACGCGGGTGTCACGGTTGACGAGGATGCTCATGGGGAGGGGCTCTCTGGAAGCGGAAGGCGGAACGATCAGATAGGTGTGGGAAAAGGTAGCGGTGATTCAGACGGCGCTCGCAGCGGCAACGACCTTGATGGCGGCGTCGGTGAGTCCGTCAGCGGCAATGATCTTGGTGCCGCTGGCGGCGAGGATCTTCTTCCCCTCTTCCACTTCTGTGCCCTCGAGCCGCACAACCAGTGGCACAGTAAAGCCGACGGTTTTCGAGGCCTCGACGACGGCATTGGCGATGGTCGTGCATCGCATGATACCACCGAAAATATTGACGAGGATTGCCTTCACGTGGCGATCGGAGAGGATGATGCGAAAGGCTTCCGTCACCTGATTGACGTCGGCGCCCCCGCCCACGTCGAGGAAGTTAGCCGGCTCGCCGCCGTGATGTTTCACGAGGTCCATTGTGCTCATCGCCAGGCCCGCGCCGTTGACGAGGCAGCCGATGGTGCCGTTGAGCTTGACGAAGGAGAGCCCCGCGGCTGCAGCCCGCGTTTCGGCAGGCTCCTCCTCTGCCTCGTCGCGGAGGGCTGCCAGGTCTTTGTGCCGGAAGAGCGCGTTGTCATCGAACGTCATCTTGGCGTCGAGGGCCACGAGCCCACCATCTTTCGTGAGCACGAGCGGATTGATCTCCAAGAGCGCAGCGTCGAGGCTCACAAACGCTGCGCAGAGCTTACGAAAGAAAGCTTCGGCATGCCGCCAGCTCGCCGTCGGGAGGCCGAGCTTGGCAGCCAGGAGTCTGGCCTGCCAGCTGGCGAGGCCCCGATCGGGATCGAACGGCTCGCTGAGAATCAGCTCGGGTGTGTTGTGGGCGACCTCCTCAATATCCATGCCGCCGGCCGTGCTGGCGATCAGCACTGGTGAACCGACTCGGCGGTCAACGAGCACCGCGCAGTAAAGTTCGCGGTCAATGTTGCAGCCGCTCTCCACAAACACCTGGCGGACGACCTGCCCCTCGGGGCCGGTCTGGATCGTGACGAGTGTATTTCCGAGGAGACCTTGGGCGATCCGGGCGGCGTCTTCGGCCGATTTGGCGAGTTCCACGCCCCGCTGGGTCGAGCCTTTGACCTGTCCTTTGCCACGGCCGCCAGCGTGAATCTGCGCCTTCACCGCACACACCGGAGTGCCAAGGGCGGTGAACGCGGCGGCGGCCTCTTGCGGAGTGCGAGCGATCCGGCCTGCCAGCACCGGCACGCCGGCGGCCCTCAGCAGATCCTTGGCTTGATATTCGTGAATTTTCATAATGTGCCTTTCAAGCTGCGCGTGCTGCTCGTGCTTTTCAGGCAGTTCACGGCTGAGATCACAGAGTTTTATGCGGGCGAGCTGAGGTACTATGGCATGAACTGCCGTGGGTTCCAAGCGGCAGCCTCAGGCAGGCCCGAGGCTGCGGAGATGGGCACGAATGAGGCGGTCGAAGACAATGACGTTGTTCAATGCCGTTTCCAGAGGTCAGACTGCGATCATGCCCCTGCCCCGCGTCGTCATCGACCTGGAAAAACTCCGCCACATCAACTGTGGTCTGGGCCGCTATTCGCTCCACCTTGGCCGGGAGATTCTCGCCGCGGCCGTGGGGCGGTTTCAGCCGGTGTTTCTGCTGCCCAGCGGAGCTGGACAGTATTTTCCCGATGGCGGCTTCGAATCGATCCCGATATCACCGTGGAACAAAGAAGCTGTCCGCCGGCTCTATCGGCCACTCCTCAGGCCGCTGCTGCCTGCGCCCTCGGTCGCGGTCTGGCATGTCACCAGCCAGATGTCCAAGTATCTGCCGCTGGACGACCGGGTGCCCGTTGTGCTCACGATCCACGACCTTAATTTTCTGCATGAATCGTCGACCGATGACTCTTCAGCAGAACCTGCCCGCAAACTTGCTGACATCCAGCGAAAGGTAAATCGGGCCACGGCCATTGTGGCTGATTCGGCCTATGTGGCAAACGATATTGCGGAGCATATCGATCTCGGCAGCCGACCGGTGCATGTCGTGCCGCTGGCAGTATCAGACCCGCCCGCGGCGGCTCTGACCCGGCCGATCGCTGTGCCCGCGGGGCCATTTCTGCTCTCCGTGGGTAACTGCCTGCCGCACAAGAATTTTCATGTGCTCTTTGACCTAGTCGACCAGATTCCCGACATGCGGCTGGTGATCGCCGGAAAGAAGACGACATCCTACGGGGAGCATCTGGAGCGCGAGGTCGTCAGACGAGGCCTGACGGAACGCGTGATTCTCCCGGGCGAGGTTTCAGACGGCGACCGGCAGTGGCTCTACGAGCACTGCGAGGCGTTTCTCTTTCCATCGCTTACCGAAGGCTTCGGTCTGCCCGTACTGGAGGCTATGCAGTGCGGTAAGCCGGTGTTTCTCTCGCGGCGGACGAGCTTGCCGGAGGTGGCGGGCGAGCTGGGTTTTTATTTTGATGCCTACGATCCAGCGGCCCTCGCCGCCGTGTATCGGCTGGGGATGGCCACCGCCCAGGCTGATCCGGGCTTTGCGTCGCGGCTGAAGGCACATGCCGCCGGCTTCTCCTGGGCCGCCACGGGCAAGGGCTACGCCGCTGTCTACACTGCCGTTATCGTCGGCAGTTCAAGCTAAAAACTGCGGTTTCGTCGGGAACAGAGCCCTGTTACCATTCCCCGCCAAACACGTGTTTTTCCTGCACCACGGCGTGCCAAGAAGACACCTGATTGAGCAGACGAAAACGCAGGAGAATCGCGATGCAGCAACGTGCCTTGGTCACCGGTGTCACGGGTCAGGATGGTTCGTACCTTGCTGAGCTACTCATCGCGAAGGGCTACGAGGTGCACGGGCTGCGGCGTCGCTCCAGCACCTTTGGCACCCAGCGGATCGAGCACCTCATCTTCGGGCAGCAGCCCCAGCTCACCCTTCACTATGGCGACCTATCCGACGGGAATGGCCTTGCCCGACTGATTCGCGAGATCTGCCCGCACGAGGTCTACAACCTCGCCGCCCAGAGCCACGTCCGTGTGAGCTTCGACCAGCCGGCCTACACCGCCGACGTCACCGCCGTGGGCACGCTGCGACTGCTCGAAGCGATCCGCGATGTACAGGATAATACGGGCAAGCAAATCCGGTTCTATCAGGCTTCAAGCTCTGAGATGTACGGCAAGGTTGTCGAGACGCCCCAGAAGGAGACGACGCCGTTCTATCCACGCAGCCCCTACGGCGTGGCAAAGCTCTACGGCCACTGGATCACCATCAACTATCGCGAGAGCTACGGCCTCCACGCCTCGTGCGGCATCCTCTTCAATCACGAGAGCCCGCGGCGGGGCGAGACTTTCGTGACGCGGAAGATCACCCGCGCAGCCACGCGCATCAAGCTTGGACTGCAGGAGAAACTCTACCTTGGGAACCTTGATGCCCAACGAGACTGGGGCTTTGCCGGCGACTATGTCGAGGGGATGTGGCGGATGCTGCAGCAGGACCAGCCCGACGACTATGTCATCGCTATGAATGAGCTCTATTCTGTCCGCGACTTCTGCGAAAAAACGTTTTCGCGGCTCGGGCTTGATTACCAGGATCATGTCGAGGTCGATCCGCGGTATTACCGGCCGGCTGAAGTTGATCTGTTGCTTGGCGATAGCACCAAGGCCCGCACGCAACTGGGGTGGAAGCCGCAGACGAGCTTTGAGCAGCTCGTTGACATGATGGTCGAAACCGACCTTGAGCTAGCGCACCAGGAAAAGACGCTTGCCGAGCGAGAGACCACCCGGGTGCGGCGGGCCGCCTGACAAGGAGGTGTGGAACCGGGAAATCGGAGACTACACAATGGCATCACTGCTTAGAAAACTGCGTCAGGCGTTGAGGCCCAAGCAGCCCATATGCGTCGAGCCGCCGATGATCCGGCCGCACTCGTTCGCCCGCACCCAGCCGCAACTGCATGCGGCACAAAAGCCCTCCTCGACCGAGGGGTTGGGGCTCGTGTCGCAGTTGTGCCGGTATGCGACGCTCGACTCGGCCGCCTTTCGCGGCTGGGCTGAGCAGCTCCGCGAGCCCTGGCGTGCTCACCGGAAGCTCTGGGAGCTGGCGTTCATCTGCCAGGCGCTCGACGAACGGGCCATGCTTCAGCCGGATTGTACAGGCCTCGGTTTCGCCGTGGGTGCCGAAAAGCTGCCAGCGTTCTTCGCGGCCCGTGGCTGTCGGATCACCGCCACCGATCTGCCCAGCGACGACGAGCGAAACAAACCGTGGGCGGCCTCGGGCCAGTGGGTCGGCAACCTCGCAGCGCTCAACGAATCTCGGCTCTGTCCGGAGACGACGTTTCGAGACAACGTCGCCTATCGACCCGTCGATATGAATCACATACCCGACAGTCTTGGCGGATATGACTTCACGTGGTCGACCTGCTCGTTTGAGCACTGTGGCAATCTCGACCTTGGCCTGCGATTTCTAGAGCGGCAGATGGACTGTCTACGGCCGGGAGGCGTGGCCGTTCACACCACCGAGTTCAACCTCTCAAGCAATGACGTCACGCTCGCCGACGGTCCTTGCGTGATCTACCGCCTTCAGGACATCGAGTCGGTCTGCCAGCGGCTGGTTGACGCGGGCCACCGGGTCGAGCCAATCGACTTAAATCCCGGCCGCGATCCGCTCGACCAAGTGATCGATGTCCCGCCCTATCACCAGTGGGCCACCGATCCGCCCGACCGCATCAAGCACCTGCGGCTCAATCTCGCCGGCCACGCGTCGACGTCGATCGCACTGATTATCCACAAGGCGGCGTAGTTCGACTTGTTCATGACAAGCTCACCCGTGGTTTCAAAGACACCTGCACCCCAAGGACTTCGCTGATGTCCATGATTTCGTATGCCCAGAACTTTGAGGATGTGATCCTCAACCGCGTGTTTCACAACGTGCCGGTCGGCCGGTATATCGATGTGGGCGGCTACGACCCCGTGGTCGACTCGGTCACGAAGCACTTCTACGACAAGGGATGGTCGGGTGTGAACGTGGAGCCCGTGGCTCGCTTTCACGCGAAGTTCGAGAACCAGCGGCCCCGCGACTGGAATCTCAACGTCGTGCTGGGGCCAGACCGGGGGGCGGTCGAGTTCAGCGAATGGGGCGACTCGGGCCTCTCGACCTATCGCGACACGATGGACGCTCATGCCTTGGCGGGCTTCGGCCTTGCGAAAAAGACCTATTCCGTCCGGATGATCACGCTGGCCGACGTCACCAGCCAGCTGGATGGCCAGGACGTGCAGTTCCTTAAAATCGATGTCGAGGGTGCCGAGCGGGACGTGCTGCTCGGTGGCGAGTGGCGGGCCTTCCGGCCGCGGGTGATCCTGCTGGAGGCGATTAAGGCGAAGCTGCCAGGCTGCGACATCTATTCCTACGAACCGACCTGGTTTGAATGGGAGGGGTTGCTCTTTGAGCACGGCTATGAATTTGGCCTCTTCGACGGCTTAAACCGCTACTACTACCGCCGTGAGGAGCCGTCGCTCAGGGCCCCGCTGTCATATCCGGCGAACATCACCGACGGTTTCAAGCTCGTGCAGGGGCATTATCTGGCGACCCCGGCAGCGGCCTAGTCAGAACCAGCCTGCTGGTCAGCACATTCAGTCTTTTCTTGGACTCAGAAAGGGATCACCGTGAAGATCTGGTACGACGTCTCCGACCTCGTGGCGTGGAGCCTTCCGCACCTCACGGGCATCCAGCGGGCCACCGTCGGCATCCTCAACGGTCTCGTCGAACAGGGTGCTTCGGTGGGTTTGGTGCGGTATAACGCGAAGGCCGGCAGATTTTCCGTGCTGAGCGACGCCCAATTGCCGCCGGCCGTGCGGTGCCATCTGCGGGGATTCAGCCCTCAGGGAGTCAGCGCTGAATTCATCGCAGCTGAAGCTGAGCCTGAACCGTTGCCGGCTGAGCCGGCCATATCCCGGCCCGCTCGACGCAAGCTGAAGCTGTTCAAGAAGGACTTTCTCTTTGGATCCGCCAGTGACGCTGTGGAACTGCGGCAGGCGCTGCGACAGTTTAAGGCGGCGGCACGGCAGTTGCGGAAAAGCGTCGGGCACTGGGTCAAACGGCGGCTCCGTCGAGCGGTGGGATCGGGCGGGCACTCGTCTCTACCACCAGCCATGCGAGCCGCGGTGGTAGCTGGAGCAGTTGCCGGTGTCGACGTGGCATCGTTCGCCGCACCGGGCGACGTATTCGTATCGATCGGCGCCACGTGGGTCATGGCTGGCCATGCCGAGGCGGTCGCTCAAGTTCGGAGCCGGGGCGTAAAAGTGGTGCGAATGATCTACGACCTCATCCCGACCATCAAGCCCCAATGGCTCGAGCCGTCCCACACGAAGGCGATCACGTCATGGGTCCGTGGCGTGCTTCGTGAATCCGATACGGTCCTGACGATCTCCGACTTCTCACGGCAAGAGATCGAGCGCTACTGCGCGGAATGCCGGTTTGACTTACCCTCGATCAAGGTCGTACGGCTCGGCGATGTGATGTGCGAAGATCCGTCCGGAGCGAAGTCCGCGCCGCTGCCGCGGTTTGCGCCTCCGCGACCGTTCTTCGTCTGCGTGTCCACGCTCGATGTCCGCAAGAATCACCGGCTGCTGTACGACGCCTGGACGCAGTTAGCGGGCCAGCGGGGCGCGGAATGCCCTGATCTGGTCTGTATCGGCACGCCCCACCTCTACGTCGCCGACTTGTTGCGTGAGATCCGTCAGGACAGGACCGTCAACCGGCACATCCACGTGCTGCACGGCATTGAGGACTGTGAACTCGACTGGTATTACAAGAATTGCCAGGCCACGATCTATCCCTCCAAGTACGAGGGCTGGGGATTGCCCGTGGCGGAAAGTCTGGGTCATGGCCGGATGTGCCTGGCGTCGAACGCCACGAGCATTCCGGAGATCAGCCGCGACCTGCCCGAATTTTTTGACCCATACGATGTGCACGGCCTTGTTGCACTCGTGGAGCGGGTGCTGGACGACCCGGCATGGGTTCGTGACCGCGAAGCCATGATTCGGGAGACCTTCCGACCCACCGCTTGGCACGAGACCGCGGCGCAGGTTCTCGCCGCAATCCACCCTCCGGCCGGGCAGAACCATCGGTCTGCGTGGCCGCGTCTGCTCCTGAAAACCGAGACGGATGACCAGACCGTTGTCCCCATCGGCAGGACGCTCAAAGCAGCATGAGCACGAGCCGTACCGCTGAGTCGTTTGTGGTTCCGTGTCACAGCGGGCCGCCCAGCCATGCGCCGAGGGTGTTGATTGACTGCACGCAGACGCTTGCGACTCCGCGTCACGCCGGTATTCCGCGGGTGGTGCGGAACATCGCCCGGCACGGCGTCGCGGCCGCGGCGGTGCATGGTGCGACGATCGTGCCCGTGCGTTTCGAGGCCGATCACTTCCTGACCCTCAGTCTTTCCGCCGCCGGTGACATCGTCGATGTCGTCAAGCGTCATCCCACCAGCACCGCGCATCCGGTCCTGCGACGGCTCCACAAACTGCTCTTGCCCAGAACGATCGTCCGGGCGATCCGCCCGCAGTGGCGCTGGCTGTCGGGCCGACCGTTACCAGGAGTGCCGATCGAGTTCGGGCCGGACGACACGCTCCTCTTGGCGGACTCATCGTGGGCGACTCGGTACTGGCATGTGGTTGATCGGGCCAGGGAGGCCGGCACGCGGGTCGGGATCGTGCAGTACGATTTCATTCCCCACACCCATCCGGAACTCGTGCCGAAGCGGCTCTCTAAGATCTACCACGGCTGGATGCGCAACACGCTCACGCGGGCTGATTTCGTGGCCGCCATCTCCGAGGCCGTCGCCGTCGAGGCCCGCGAGGAATTGCGGCGGATGGGCCGGGAGCCGGACCGGGCGGCGCCGCTCGTTCAGGCGTTCCGGTTGGGCGCCGATGTGAAGCCGGCGGGGCCGATGGCGACTCAAGTGCCGGTGCGACGTGAACTGAGTGATTTTCTCGAAGCCTCACCCGTGCAGCCCTATTTGACCGTGGGCACCATCGAGCCCCGTAAGAATCAGACCATCCTGCCTGCCGTCTTCGAAGAGGTGTGGCGGCAGGTACCCGATGCCCGTCTGCTCGTCGCGGGATTCGTGGGCTGGAAAGGCGAGGAGGTCATTCGGCGGCTGGTAAACCACCCACGGTACGGCACCCACCTGATGCACTTCGGCGACCTGTCCGATGCGGAACTGCTGCATGCCTACGGCCGTTCCCGCGGTCTGATCTTTCCGTCACGGGCCGAGGGATATGGCCTCCCGATCGTGGAGGCATTGTCGCACGGCATGCGGGTCTTTGCCTCTGACATTCCCGCGCACCGCGAAGTGGGCGGGCCATGGTGCGTCTATTTCGCCCCTGCAGACGTGGCCGGCCTCGCCGGGCAGATCGTGGATTGGGAACGGGATGGTGTCTTTCCGGCGGCACTCCCAGAGGGAGCGTTTGCTTCCCCGACCTGGCAGCAGGCGACCGAACAACTGATGCGGATCGTGTTTTCCGGGACATCCGTGGACGCCCGGCACAGAGAGACGGCGGCGGCCTGATCGAATGGTGATTGATAGCAGTGCGACCGTTCGCCCGAGGCGGCCGGACACAAAGAAAGTAAGGAGCTTCAATGTCAAGGGCGAGCGTACTTCTGGGATCGATCACCGCCTGGGCTACGGGTTCCGTGGTTCCTGTCAGTCGAAGATCCCGCTCCGGCGGAAAGATCGCCCCGAGGATCGCGGTGGATGAATTTCTGAAGGCAGATCGATCGATGCACGTCGGTCATGAGATCCCGAAACAGACCATTTCGAGTCTCTGCACGTTTGACCAGCTCGATAGCCCGAGTTTTCGTCACTGGGCAGCGGTCATCAAGGAGCCGTGGCGGGCCCACCGCAAGCTCTGGGAACTTGCCTATATCTGCCAGACGCTTGAAGAACGGGGACTGCTCGCGCCGGGCCGCCGGGGCCTGGGGTTTGCCGTCGGCGCCGAGAAGCTGCCAGCGGTTTTCGCGGCCCGCGGCTGCCTGATCACGGCCACCGACCTGCCGGCAGAGGACGAGCGGAACCAGGCCTGGGCGCAGACCGGACAGTGGGTAGGTAATCTCACGGCCCTGAATGCAGACGGGCTCTGTCCCGAGCAGGCTTTTCTCGACCGTGTCACCTATCGGCCGGTTGACATGAACCAGATCCCAGCCGACCTCACCGGCTTTGACTTCACCTGGTCGACCTGCTCCTTCGAGCACTGCGGCGGCACCGACCTCGGCCTGCGGTTCCTTGAGGAACAGATGCGGTGCCTTGTGCCCGGTGGGATTGCCGTCCATACGACGGAATTCAATCTGTCTTCCAACGATCAGACGGTAACAGATGGCAACTGCGTGATCTTCCGGCTGAAGGACATCGAGCAGGTGATCGAAAAGCTCTGCTCACAAGGGCATGAAGTCGAGCCGCTCGATCTCTCTCCAGGCAGAGCAGAACTCGATCGCTTCATCGACCTGCCCCCCTACACGCAGGACCGGCACCTGCGGCTGAGTCTCTTTGGCTATGCGTCGACGTCGATCGGCCTGATCATCCGCAAGAGCATGAAGGCCGACGGCTTGGCCCATCTGCCGGCAGACCTCAGCCAGCGGGTGCGGATGACCGTGGGCTGCCGCGACACCGATTCAATTCCGAAGGTGCCGGGTGCTGGTGAGGTGGTCGAGCAGGGTGGAGAGCGTGTCCAGATCATGCACGAAGGCACGCGGGTGATCGCTGACGGCTACCAAGGGGGCTGGATGACCGACGTGATCCGCGACCTTCGGGGGCATCACGAGCCGCAGGAGGAGCGGCTCTTCCACCACCTGCTTCAGTATGTGCGACCCGGATCGCTGTTTGTCGAGCTCGGATCATACTGGGCGTACTACACCAACTGGTATCTCGGTGCTGTGCCGGGGTCGACAGCTCTCTGCGTCGAGCCCAACGCCAACCATCTGGAGGTGGGCCGTCGGAACCTGGCGATGAACGGCCGTACGGCGACGTTGATCCCGGCGTTCGTGGGCGGCTCGGCCTCACCGTCAGGAGATGGCAGTCTCGGGTGCCTCGACATGGACGCCGTGATCGCCCGCGTGAACGGTAAGCCGATTGAGGTGCTCCACATGGACGTGCAGGGGGCGGAACTGCAATTCATCGAATCGATGTGGCGGGCGGTCGAGGCTCGCAAGGTGCGGTTCGCCGTGGTCTCCACCCACCATGAATCGATCAGCGGCTCGGCGACCACGCACGAGGATTGTGTTCGAGCTCTCAAGTCGCTCGGCGCGACGGTGTTCGTGGAACATGATGTGTACGAGTCCTACAGTGGCGACGGGCTGATCGTGGCCAGCTTCACGGCCGAAGACAGTTCGCTCGTGCTACCGGCGATCAGCCGGAACGGGCGGGGCCAATCATTTTTCAGCGGCGCGATTTTCAGAGCCGAGGCGGCCGGAGGGAACGTGCCACAGCGGCAAGAGAGCTGGCTATAACGCTAGGGCCGGAAGCTGGGTCGCTCGTACCGAAAGCGGTTCAGGGTCGGAGCCGGCCGGCGGGTCGCCTGAGGCCGTCGCTCCACCTTGTTGTACTGCACGATGTTGCCGAGCGCCGCGTTGTTGGCAACGCCGAAGAGAAAGTTCTTCACGCTGTTGAGCAACGCGCCGTTGGTGCTGGCGGTGAGCGTGTTTTTGTAGAATCCCGTGCCAGTCATGAATCCGGCGGCATACAACGCGTTGCCCCGGGCTGCAGTCAGCGTGTTGCCGGTGCCGGCGGCTGAACCGCCCACCGTCAGGCCCGTGGTATTCTCGAGCACCATGGCGTTGCCACCAAGCCGGCTGGCCGAAAAGATGTTGCCGGCGATTGTCGTACCGGCAAGGCTGCCACCGTTCAGTTCGATGCCGCTCTTGTTGGCCGTAATTGTGAGGCCGGAGATCAGGCTGTTTGTGGCGGTGCCCAGAAACTTCAGGCCGCTATCGAAATGCGTGATCGTCAGTTCGAGCGCATTCAGCGATCCATCATTGGCACGATCGCCAATCGTGAGGCCGTCGGCCGCCAAAGCAGAAGCTCCATCGAGAATGATGGTGGTCGTGGTCCCGCAGCGAAGTCCGAAGGGATTCTTCTGGCGGTCCAAGAGACGGCGAGTCTATGGGCTTGGGGCGTCCAGACAAGTATCCGGCCGACTGCGAGGCCGCCTCTTTCCGCCGCGAAAAACGGTGATTCCGAGGGGCAAGTGGGCTTTTCGCCGATGATTCCCGCCTGAGCCGCCTCCGCCACGAACAGCCAGACTGCCCACTCCTGACGTTCAGGCCGCTGCCCGGAGGGGCTCTTTGCCGCGGATCATGAGGTGGACACCTTCCTCGTAATACCAGCGGAAGTGCCGGTGCACTTCGGCCATCAGCGGACCCGCCTCGTCACGGTAGCAGTCGAGGTTTCGCTGGCCGCGGAGAGACCGGTTGAGTTCTGGGAGTGGCCGCGGATTGAGGACGCCGAAGTCGACGGAGACGACATCGAGTGCCGGCTTCAGTGACTCAAAGTCAAGCAGCCGGGTGTTGTGCCAGAGCGGTCCGCCAACATTGAAGAATTGTTTGTAGTTAGGCACACGGCCGCCAATCACCGCCGCCGCGAGGAAGTCGCGGAAACAGCCGTGGCGGGCGTAGCCTATGAAGGCGTCGGTGGGTTCGATAGCGAAGGGCACGCGCTGCCAGAACTCAAAGAGCGAGACCAGCATCTCAAAGGGGTCCCGCATCACACCAATCACCTGCAAGGACGTCTGCCAGGGTCCATACTGCGCGGCGAGCGTGGGCGATACGAGTCGCAGCGAGTGCTGCTGGAGTCGAGTGATTTCCCGCTGCCACTTATTTGGTTGCATCACCTTCATACTGCTGGCAACATCAAGGTGCGGGTTGTTCGGCAACAGCAACGTGGAGTCTGAAAACGACTCGATGAACCAGCGCTGCAGGGAGGTGCCGGCCGTCTTTGGATAGTGGGCAAACGCGATGCGATGCTGGCGGCTGACAAGCATAGTCAAGTTCCTGGATCGTGACGGCCGACTGGCCGCGGCACAGCCGCACAAACGACGCCAACTGCCTCTTGAGAAACTCGACAGTTCTAGGGCCGCAACTTGAAAAATCGTCATAACCGGTCGGGATGGCAAGCTTGATTTTGCCGACGCATCTTCACAGCTTGCCACGATGACAACGCAGCTTGCGCAGCGCCACTCACCATCATGCAGAGGGTTGAGAAGAGGATCGGGTTGCGTGGAGATTTCGGGCTGCATAAGCCGATAGAGCGAGGGATTGCGGGTGAAGTGGTGTGGCTGAAGCCACCCATCAACTCCGCGTAGCTCTGGGCTTCCAGCCATGGACTCTATGCATTCTTCCCTGCCGCGGGTCGTGCTCGATCTCGAAAAGCTCCGGCATGCCAACTGCGGCCTCGGGAGGTTCTGTCGGCATCTGGCCCAGGGCATTCTGGCACTGGCAGAGCAGCCGTTTGTCCCGGTCTTCTTCCTGCCCCCGCAACGGCCCGGGGAGACCGTGCATCATTTCCGGGCCGAGGGCGTGGAACACATTGACGTCAGCCCGTGGCGGAAGGAATCGTTCGCGGGATTCTACCGACCATTCCTCACCCCGTTTCGGGGACGGCAGCGGTATGACCTCTGGCATGTGACGAACCAGACGAGTAAGTATCTGCCCCTCGATCCGGCGGTGCCCGTTGTGCTCACGATCCACGACCTTAACTTTCTCCACGATGAGAGGCATCGCCACCGGCCGCGAGCTGTCGCCCGCAAACAGGCAGATGTGCAGCGAAAAGTCGATCGGGCCGCGGCCATCGTCACCGACTCGCACTATGTCGCAGACGACGTCGCCGCCTCTCTGCGACTCGACGGCAAGCCCGTGCATGTCGTTTCGCCGGGTCTTTGTGCCCCTCCACCCGCCTCAGTCACGCCGCCGGCGTGGGCACCTCGGGGCCAGTTCCTCCTCTCAATTGGCAACTGCCTCCCCCATAAAAATTTCCACACGCTCTTTGGATTGATCGAGCGACTGCCCGCACACACGCTCGTGATCGCCGGCAAGCGGGAGACGCCGTATGGCGAAAGACTCGCGCAGGAGATTGCCGCACGGAATCTGGGGAGCCGAGTGCTGATGACCGGACAGGTGTCGGACGGCGACCGGCAGTGGCTCTACGAGCACTGTGACGCTTTCGTATTTCCATCGCTCACCGAAGGCTTCGGCTTTCCAGTGCTCGAGGCGATGCAGTGCGGCAAGCCGGTCTTTATGTCCAGACGCACGAGCCTACCGGAAGTGGGTGGCTCGCTCGGCTTCTACTGGGATTCCTTCGGGGCAGATCAAATGGCTGCGGTCTTTGCGGCGGGCATGGCCACCGTGGCGGCCATGCCGACGTTTGCCGCGCAGGTTCGTGCTCGAGCGGCTGAATTCTCGTGGGAGAACGCAGCGCGTGGGTATCTGGGGGTGTATCGATCGGTCTTAGAACGCCCGGCTGCTTAAACCCCCATTTTTGACATTTCGACACGGTTTAGAACCTGTTAACAACCTTTTCATTATGACCACTTCACGTCGACTTCCCGCTCCCGGACGCAAGGCACTGATTTGCGGCATTGGCGGCCAGGACGGCAGCTACTTAGCCGCCCACCTGCTCGATCTGGGCTACACCGTGGTAGGCACCAGCCGCGATGCCCAGACGAGCCGCTTCGACGGGCTCAAGCAACTGGGCATCCGCGACCGCGTGAGCCTTGAGTCGATGGCGTTGGTCGACTTTCGCTCCACGATGCAGGTGCTTTCCAAGACCCAGCCAGACGAAATCTATAACCTCGCCGGCCAGACGTCGGTGGGGCTCTCCTTCAACCAGCCGGTCGAAACCTTTGAGAGCATTGTCATCGGCACCGTAAATCTGCTCGAGGCGATTCGCATGCTCAGCCGGCCGATCCGTCTTTACAGTGCCGGTAGCTCGGAGATGTTTGGTAATACCGCCGACGAACCTGCTGCCGAAGCTACGGTGCTGCGGCCCTGCAGCCCCTATGGCATCGCGAAGGCGACGTCATTCTGGCAGATCGCACAGTATCGGCAGGCCTACAAGATCGAAGCCTGCACCGGCATTCTCTTTAACCACGAGAGCCCGCTGCGGCCGGAGCGGTTTGTCACTCAGAAGATTGTAGCCGGTGCCTGCCGGGTGGCGGCGGGCGAGCAGGATGTCTTGCAGCTGGGCGATCTTTCGATCCGCCGCGACTGGGGCTGGGCGCCGGAGTATGTCGTCGCCATGCACCGCATGCTTCAGATCGACACACTCGAGGATTTCGTGATCGCCACCGGTCAGACCACGAGCCTCGAGAATTTTGTTCGTGAGGTGTTTGCGGCTCTCGGCCTCGACTGGCGGAAGCACGTCGTCCGCGATCCCGCGCTCACTCGGCCGAGCGAGATCCAGTCGGGCCACGCCGACACCTCCCATGCAACGGCTACTCTCGGCTGGACGGCCCGCTCGCGGATGGCGGATGTGGCACGGATGATGGTGGGGGCGAGACTGGAGTCCCGGGCTCCGACGATTCGCATCGCAGCGTAGTCGCTGTCAGTCGCAATTCAGACAGGAGCTTGGCGGTCGCGCCAGCGCAAAAGTCCCGCGGCCACGAGCAGGCCGGCGCAAGCGATTGGAAATGCCTGTCCGATCCGGCCGGCGAGCGTTCGGGCGTCGATCAGCGGCACCTCTGCGACGAGCACGTCTTGAGTATGGAGCGGGAGTCGCGCGGGGATCGTGCCCAAGGGCGAAATAACGCACGTCTCGCCGGTGGCAGAGCAACGCAGCAGGCAGCGTCTGTTTTCCACGGCCCGTAGCTGTGAGAGCAGTCGATGTTGGAGGAGTGTCAGCGTGGCCTTAAACGACGAGCCGTTGATCAGCGAGATGAGCACATTGGCGCCATTGTCGACGAGCGACGAGGCCGCGGTCGGCACCATGTCTTCATAGCAGAGCATCACGCCGAGCCGGGCTGTATCACCAAGCGGAAGTGGGTTGGCAGCCAAGCCGACGGCGAGGTCATCATCCATCGGAAAGTAATGGCGAATCTCCGGCAGCCACTCGTGGCCCGGCACGTATTCGCCAAATGGCATCAGGTGTCGCTTGTGGTAGCGGCCGATGATCCGCTCAGCGCCGTCAGTGAGGATGGCCGACTGGTAGAGTTCATGGGGTCGTTCCGGATAGCCCCGGTAGATCTTGCCGCCGAATAGCAGCGGAGACTCGGGGTCAGGCAGCGGCCGCAGACCGCGTTGCGGCTCACGCGATTGGGCGAAAATCCGTTGGGAATCTGCGAAGGAGGCGAGCGCCTCTTCGTAGGATCCCCCGCTGCACTCGGGCCAACAGACCAAATCAAAGCCGCCCGCCTGCTGCTGGCAGGCCTCAGCCGTGACACGCTGCAGGTCTTCAAGTGAGCCTTCCTGACTGGGGTCGACCTGCACGAGCGCTACTTTCAGTTTTGGAGCCGCTTCCATCTGCGCCGACCAGGTCTGCATTGCCCAGCCGCCATACGCCAGGTTGGCCAACACAATCACCAGCGCGGTCGCACCGATCGGCGTCCAGGCGGTTCCGCCGGCCCCGGTCAGGCGACGGCGGAGCATCTCGACGGCGAGGACGATGACCCCAGCATGCGCATAGAGCACAAATGTCGACGCCTCCGGACCGAGCAAATCCACCGACTGAATGAGCACGGGCCAGGCGAGTTGGCTGTAGCCGAGCTTCCAGGGAAAGACGCTGGTGACGAAGGCTTCGGAAACGACCGCAACGAGAGCCGCCGGCAGCCAGGCATTGCGGGGATCCGTGACCGTGCGGCTGATGAACCAAAATGGGAGAGACAGTCGCATGGCATCCCAGAACACGATCGGCACCGTAAACGCCAGGCCGATTGCGTAGCTGGTGTTGACAGAGTCTGCGAGCACCTTGGGCGACCAGTGAAATGCTGTGGCGAGTGCCAGAGCCGCCGTGACCCAGACGAGCGTCTCGCCCCGCCAGCCGCGAAGATGCGCAAGCGCCAAAAGGCCCGCCGCCACGCCCAACCACTCAAGCAGCACCAGTTGCTGCCAGAGCCAGGGCGCCGCGATGACAGCGGCGATTGCGAGCGATCCCAGGACATCCTGCCACCAGGGGGCATCCTGCCAACAAGCCGTCTGGGGCAGGGCACGATCGTCACTCCCGGGCAGACTTTGGTGGTGTTGCTCGAAAACGCTCATCCGTCGGTTCTAATCACGAACCGCGGCCAGCACAAACCAGCAGCACGCGATCAGCCGCTTTTGCCGACTTGCTGGCGGGCTCCCGAAAAACGAGCGAGCCAGACAAAACGGCGGGCGTCGTAGCCCACGCCCGTCTTGTCTGGCTCGGTATCTCGTTTTGAAGATGCCATCGGTTGCTCATAAGAACAATCACTGTGCTTACGAGCCAACCAGACCAGTCATTAAAACAACACGCCCGGGTTGGCAAACGTCATTGTTGCCGTGGTGCCGTCGGTCGCAGCCTCAAGATACACCGTCACGCGATCCTTGAAGGTGTAGTCGAGGGTATCAGAAACAGTCTGCGCAGTGTCAGCAGCAAAGGCCTGACTGGCAACCCGCTTGAGCCGAAACTGAGACACACCGTTGGGGGACGTCGTCTTGGCACCGGCAGCACCAGTCGCAGAACCATTGGCCGCATTCACGAGCACCGGTTGAGCGCCGATGTTCTTAATCCGGACATTCTGCTTGCTGGACTTTCCGCTACCACTGCGGCCACCCGCAAAAGCGGCGGTCGTTGAACAGACCAAGGCGATGACCGCCGAGGCAACAAAAAACTTACGAAACTTACGAACCATGGAAACCTTTCTTCGAAGTAAAAGTCTCATCAATCACGACCGCACGGACTTCGTACGACCGAAAACGGGTTGCCCCGTAGTGTTGTGGGCGGGTGACCCCGCGGCAGGTTGTGGTGTGTTGTGGCGGCGGTTTAAAGCCCGAGGGTCTCGACTTCTCCGCCACTCTTGGTGGAGATGGCAATCAGCACTGTGGGCTCGGTGCGGTCGCTGATAAACGTGACCCGCCCGTCGCCAAACAAGCCGTAGACTCCGTCAAGATGCAGGCTTTTAAATCCATCTGCGTCTGGCACGTTAATCACCCGGTTGTTCAAGAAAAAGCAGTTGGCACCGTGCGCCCAGCAGGCGTCGCCGGAGAGGTGAGTGTCAGCCCTACCTTCCTGTTCCCGATCCACTGCTTCAGTGACGAAGAGAGTGCGGGAAAGCCCATCCGTAATGGATGCTGCAGATGCGGGCTGCCGTGGTTGCTGACGAGGAAGCGTATCCATCGGGTAAACCGCAGTACCGGTGGCATAGAGCACTCCAGAACTCAGATAGCGCAGATCGTTTCCACGGCTCACAATCGCCAGATCAGTCCCATCGGTATTGATGCTTGCTCCGAGGACGCCACCGTAGTCTTGCTTACCTGCAAAACTCTTCATGCCACTTGGGCAGACGTAGGTGGGAATGATGACTTCGGCCAAGGCCGCGTTACCAGTCGGGTCATCCCACTTTTTCGCGTAGTCCACGCGGTTTGATACCGCTGCCTGCTCCAGGAATGGCAGGATGAACGAAGACCAGGCGTGCTGGCGATCGCCAATCTGATCGTTTCCGGCTGGAAACCGCTGCTTGGCCACCTCGTAATTGGTCAGGGCCAAGCCCATCTGCTTGAGGTTATTCGAGCATTGCATCCTGCGGGCTGCCTCACGTGTCTGCATCAGAGCCGGCAGGAGCAGGCCGATCAGCCCGCCGATGGTGGCCAGCACGGCCAACAATTCAACCAACGTAAAGCCGCGGCGAAGAATGGTGGATTGAGTGGTCATGATCACAGGCAGTCCCTCTGGCAATCTAGGTAGGTTAAGTCGGCTTTTCCAAGAGTCAAGCAAAATTCGCAGGATTCTTTTCAGCGCGTATCAATCCGTTGTTTTGCAGGGTTTTCTAGGCGAAATCTAATCAATCGTAAAAAAAGTTGTAGCGTTGAAGGCCAGCGGATTACCCGCAAAATCTCTGATGCCCGACCCGCGGGCTACGGCGGTGAGTCGGAAGCTACCCGGCTCTGCGAACCTCATCGGATAATGATTTATCGTGTAGGTTTTCATGTCGGGCGACCGGTTCAATGTCACTCTGCCAATGAACTTATTCACTTCGGGGTCGCGGAGGGAAACGCTAATGTTCTGGCGGAGTTCGCGGGCGTAGCCAACCAGAAACACCCCCGCTAGCCTAACGCCCACGACTGGCTTTGAAAATGTGAGGACTGCGACGCAATTGTTGACGTCATAGGAGATGCTCTCCACGAGGGGTTTTGTGGTGTCCAGCTTTATCCAGAGGGAACCGGGTCCGCTCACCTCCCGAGTCGCCGAGTTGGTCGCGGTGGCCGTGACGATCTGATCACCCGGCCGCAGAGCTTTGCGGGCAGGAGTTTTGAGGCTCCAGGCACCGCTCACACCCGCCTGAGCCACCCCGATAAGCGCTCCGCCGTTGTCCCAAACGCTGACGAGCGAACCCTTGGCGGCAACGCCTGTGAATACAGGCTGGGCCACCCGGGTAATGCCATCACCCTTGATGCCAGAGTCGCTGGCCGCTGCCAGTCTGATTGAGGGCGCGGAAACGCTCAGGGCCATGCGTTGTTCCAGAGACTCAATGCCCATCGTCTGCGTGATTGGCTTCCGCGGCGTCGTCAACTTCCGACTCGGCTTCGACTTGGCCGCGGGGCGATTGAAAAAGAAGGGCATAAAACACCAGCGTGGCTCAGTGTGGGGGAAACACCGGCCGGAGCCGTAACAAACAAACACCGCAGACCCCCCATCATGACAAGGGACGTGGTCGAGTCAAGAAACCGTTTTCAAGCGGATGCAAAAGTTCAAAAATAGGCTTTGTCGC
>JBAXUW010000330.1:0-3177 GCA_037129495.1 Planctomycetota bacterium
TGGGCAAGTTCCTCGCTGCGTGCCGCATGGCCGACATCGCGGATGCGATCCAACTGGATGGACGCCGCGGGCAGGCCAAGGCTCTGGCGATGGAACGCCAGACCATCGCAAAACGCGTTGGCGGCCGCGTAGTTTGCCTGGCCCACGTTCCCGAGGACCGTGCTGACCGACGACAACAAGACAAAGAAGTCAAGCGATCTCTCTCGCGTCTGGAGATGAAGGTTCCAGGCCCCGTAGGCTTTGGGGTGCATGGGCCGCTCGAACGCCACTGTGTCCATCTCGCGAATGACGCGGTCATCGTAGACCGTGGCCGCGTGAACGATCCCCCGAAGCGGCGGCAGAGTGCGATCGATCTCCACCAAGAGACTCTCCAAGTCTGAAGCGCTGGCTGCGTCGCAGGATCGGGCCCACACGGTGACGCCTTGCGCCCGCAGACGGGCGAGGCCGGCCTGCGATTCGTCAGAAGTGGGGCCGTTGATGCCGGTCAACACCAAGGTCCGAGCACCATGGCTGGCACATTGCTCCGCCAACGAAAGCCCCAGACCGCGCAGGCCACCGGTGATCAGGTAGGTGGCATCGGGCCGAAATGTTTCGCGGGCAGCGCTGAGCCCACGGCAACGATTCACAGGAGTCTGATCGACGGTGAGGACGATCTTACCGGTGTGTTTCCCCTGGGCCATGCGGCGGAAGGCGTGGGAAGCGTCCGCGAACGGGAATGCCTGGTGCGGCAGGGGGACCACGATGCCCTGCTCTATCAGCGGAAGGATTTTCGCCAGCAGGGGCCCGGACCGATCCGGCGACATACAACGGGACATGTCGATTGCGAAGTAGGACAGGCTGTTTCGGAACGGCCGGAGGTTGATCGTGCTGCCGCCATAGATGTCGCGCTTCCCGAGTTCCAGGAACCTGCCGCCGACGCGCAGCAGGTCGAGGCTCCTGATGAGCGCTTCGCCGGCCAGCGAGTTGAGGACGATGTCCACGCCCTGTCCTCCGGTCAGGGCCATGATCTCGTCCGCGAAATCCAGGGCGCGCGAGTTGGCCACGTGCTGCACGCCGAGGTCGCGCAGGAACTGCCGTTTCGCCGGTGTGCCTGCCGTTCCGAACACTTCCAAGCCAGCATGGAGGGCCAGTTGCACGGCCGCTTGGCCGACGCCGCCGGCGGCCGAGTGGATCAAAATCCGTTCGCCGGCCTGCATCCGCGCCAGTTCATGCAGGGCGTGGTAGACGGTGAAGTAGGCCACAGGAATCGTTGCGGCATCCTCCATGGTGATGTCCGGCGGCAGCGGCAGGGCCACGGCGGAAGGGACCGTCAAATGCGTGGCCATCGCGCCGAGCCACATCCCGAAGACGCGGTCGCCCACAGCCCGATCCCGCACCGCGTCGCCGACCCGTACGACTACGCCCGCGAACTCATCTCCCAGAAGGTCGGCATCTTCGGCCTCTCCCGGATAGATACCCAGCACCTTCATGACATCACGGAAGTTCAGCCCGACAGCGCACACCTCGATCTCTACCTCCGAGGGAGCCGGCGCACGACGCTCCAGGGGCCGCAGTCGCAGACAATCGATGACGCCTAGCCTGCCAATCTGCAGACGACACGGCAGGTCCCTGTGCAGACCGCGTTCGTGGCGATTGAGCCCATCCACGGTCGACATTGGCACGATCCGCTGGACATAGCGAGCCTCCCCGCGGAACGCCACTTGATCTTCGCCGTCATCGGACAACAGCTCACCAAGCAGCGAGGGAATGTCGGCTTCGCCGGCCAGCGGAGCAAGGTCTACGAGTCGGCAGCGGAATTCCGGATGCTCGTTGGCCAGCACCCGGCCCAAGCCGGTGAGAGGGGTCTGCGCCACCGACAGCGGAGCCTCGCTCTGCCCGGCCGGTTGTGCGTTTCTCGTCACGAGCCAGAGGCGGGGTGGCTTCATGCCGGAGCGCCGCTGCAGGGCTTGGACGACATGGAGTACGGAGTGACAGACGAACGACTGCGCCTGCCGGAGCGCGTCAAGAGACACCGTCTCACCGGACGGCGCGTCGAGACTCAAAAGGTGGACGATGCCGTCGCACTCGTGATCGACAAGGTCTGTCATGGAATCGCCAACGTCCTCAGCCCCTGCCAGTCGCACGGCGTGGCCTCGACGGCGGAGGGCCTCGGCTAGGTCGCGGCCGACGCCGCCACGGTCACCCAAGATCAGCCACGATCGGGTCTCGGCAGGTGCGGAGGAATCGGCAACCGTCGATCCGCAAGGCACGTTGTCCGGTAACGCTGGACGCCTTGCGACGTAGACGGCCCGGCCGAACTCCGTCACACCATCCGTATCCGAGGCCACGATCGGTTCGCCGTACCCCAGTTCCGTCAGCACATCCAGCCATCCAGCGCGCTCCGGAGGCAACCAGGGTGCAACCGGCGTGCTATCGTCGCTTGCGCTGGATTCATTCAGGAGCATCCACAGCAGGGATTGCAATCGCGAACGGGCATCCGGCTCCGAAAACAGCAGCACTCCGCCAGGGGCGAGCAGTTGCAGCGCATGCTTCAGCCGTTGCCGGCAGTCGCTGCGAGAAAAGACATCGACTCCCAACAGCAGATCAAACTGCCCGAGCTCCCAGCCTTGTGCGGTTGGATCTTGGCTCAAGTCCAGCATCTGGCAATCAACGCCATCGTAGTCCCGCAGCTGTCCTTCGGCGTGCGACAGGACGTCCGGGGACGTGTCGGCGACAACGTACCGCGTCGTCCCGCGGGGCAACTCCGCCAGTGCGTGCAGCGAGAGCGCGGCCCTACCTGCATCCAGCTGGAGAACCTGTAGTTCGCGCCCCTCAGGCACGCTCTTCACCATCTCGGCCACCCCGTGCCGCATGATCAGATTCGACGGTAACCATGCCGGGGCACTGGCCCGCGCCTGGTCCAGCAGATCGGCCATCTCCTCAGACAGCCGCCCCGCGTCGGTCTCGCGATCACTCGTCAACATCCGCGACAGGGACTGACCGTAGTGCTTGAGGAGCGTCAGTTCGTGAAACAGCCCCGGAAACCTGTTGAGCAGGCTGCGCCACAACGAAGCCGCCGACTGGGATAGGTCAGGAAGGACTTCGAACCGCCACGTCCGTTCGTCGGGAAAAGGACGGAGGAATCCGTCTTCGGCCAACATGCCGAGGCACCACTCGAGGAGCGGCTCGGATGCCACC
>JBAXUW010000331.1:0-3174 GCA_037129495.1 Planctomycetota bacterium
GGGCTGCGATCCGTTTCCGAAAAGCCCGCGAGCATTGTCGCCGTGCGCTCCCGCTCGGCTCCGAAGGCATCGCCGAGCTGCTTCACCACCGCAGCCGGATCGCGGTGCGGATACTTTTCCTTCTCCGGCATGCCCGACAGTTTCATCACCACATTGTCGAACTTCGACCAGCCGACCACGACGGCATGTTCCTACGGAGTTCCCTGGAAGGGCCGGCCGAGGTGGTCGATGAGGATGCGGACCGAGGGAAACTCCCGGATATACGGCTCGAAGCCCGAGGCATACCGAGGCTCAAAGTGTAGCTGCATCGCGAGTCCAAGATCTCCGGCGAGTTTCCACAGGTCGCGCAATGCCGGTGTCCCGAACGGCGGCAAGCGCTCCGGGTTGTAGGCGTGGACCCGGGCCGCCGCGATCGGACACCTCCTGACGAGTGCCCGCATCCCGTCCGCCGAATGCGGCCGACCGGCAGAAAAGAGGCAGGTGCCTTTCAGCTTTCCGCGGCCCGCCGTCAGGCAATGCTCCAGGTACCGGTGATCGTCTTGATACGGCTCCGGATGGACGACGATCGCGTAATCGACCCCGGCCGCCACCACGAGGCCCAACAGATGCTCAGGGGTGGACGGCTCCGCCGGTTGGTACGGGCGGTCTTCGTGGTACGGAAACAGCGGGTCGTTTTTTCCTGCGAAACAGTGCAGGTGCGTGTCCACGACCGGGGATTTCAGATCGGCGGCGAACAGCAACGGAGCCAATCCCAGAGCGGGAAGCGTCGTGAGAACCGAACGCCTGGTGAGCATCGAGCACCTCGCGGAACGAGACGGACACGCCCAGCACCGTACCCGTTCCCAGGGCAGGGCACAGACACGATTGCGTCAGTCACGGAACGGATTTTTTGCAGAGGTTTCTGGACGGACGGGCGTTAGGATCGAGGCGGCAAGCGTTCTGGGAGTTCGGGATAGAATCTTCTTGCCAAGAAGCAGGCGGAGCCCACAACCATTGATCGCGTCGCAACGACCAACCGAGCTTCACAATTGAACACGCATCCAACTGTCGCGCTGCGAGACCTTGTGAGGGCCGTCGTCACACTCACTGCCCGTGGACAAAGTCCTCCATGCACTTTGTTCACTTGAAAACCTCCGGTTTTTTGCGGGTGCTACGCACCCGGGACCGCATCGTGCGGTCCAACACGTGGTGTATCCACAGCCTGCTAACGCTGGCCGTCGCGATGCAGGCACCGTTCGCCTGCGGACGGGAGGTCGATGCGGCCCGGAAGCTGAACATACTCCTGATCCTCGCCGACGATCTCGGCTGGGGCGACGTGGGGTATCAGAGTGAAGGCCGCTTCCTCACGCCGAATATCGACAGCTTGGCGCGGGAAGGCGTCGTATTTTCGAACGGATACGCCTGCGGCGCCAACACGAACCCCAGGTGATCCGCAAGGCGAAGCTCAGCGGCCTGTTCGATCCGCCGGCGGAATAGACGACGCGAGGCTCATGTGGAATCCGTATCAATAGTCTTCCGAAACCTGTGCGGCTTGCCATAGTTCGTCAAACTTGGCTCGAACGAACGGATTGAGTTGTTCCGAGTAGCTCCGGGGCAGAGAGTTTACGCGGATCAACTGGATTGCATCTGCCAGGTCCTGAAGTCGATGGGCGGCCGTCATCCCGCTGGCGATCTTGAGTTCGAGCAATGACGCAAGAGTGACGTACGGCAGACTCTCGTCGCGAAGTTCCCGCACTGATTCCGGAGCCGGAAACGACACCGGCTTGGGTCTGCCATCGCCCGGGTAATCACCCACGATCAGGACGTCGATTTTGACTCCGTTCAACGTGTCTCGAAAACCCTTTGATCCTTCGAAAAGGTCCTGCCATCCGTGACTAATCCATCGATCCTTGAACCGGATCAGGTCCTCTCGTCGCACCAGGATATCCACGTCGGCCGTCGTTCTGCGGTGACCATGCGCATTCGCGGCCATGGCCCCGGCAATCGCGAACGGAATCCCAAGGTCTCCGAAGGTCCGGGCAAGCCTTCGCATCGTGTCGTGGATGGGTGACCGATCCATCATGAAGTCATCCACGCGTTTCGCGATTTCCAGCATCGTGTCCATGACCCAATCGTAACTCCGTTTCGACACGGAGCGAAGGATGGTCCGGCCAATGGCACTTCCGCAACCATTTTCGAGTTGATGAGCGGCTCGTAGACCGGCTCGGGAGCTGCGTGCCCCGTCTCCCGGTCCGGAACAGGCGGCACTCGCAACGCCTGCCTTCCCTCTGGAGTGGCGTTTTGTTGGCGTCGGCGCAGAGTGTCTCCGAGTCCGGCCACCTGGCGGTTTCGTTGATGCCTCACGTCCTCCGCTGGGTGCTTGATGAACACAGCGAAATCGTAGTGCTCTCGCCCCCGGAAGCTACAAAAAATCTACTGCGGGGCTGGTAGATCGCGTGTTCGAAATCGCAGATAGCCGACCAGAAAGCACGTGCATCCAAGGCCGAGCAGCATGGACACATACGACATCGGCCCCAGACTATCCGACCAACTTGCAGGCTTGTTCGATGACGCTTGGTCAGCCACGATGGTCCAAGCCCAGGCGGAGGCTGGCACTCGGTGAACGGCTTGTACAATCCAGTCGGGTTGATAGGCAGACAGAAAACTAAACGGCTTTAGGGCGCTCAGCGAAGGCGTCGACTTGGCCAGGATGAAGAGCAACAACTGCAACACATTTACGCCGATTACCGCGCCGATGGTGCGCGATCGATACTGATCAAAGGCACTGACCATCGCGCTCAAACCGAGCATCATGAAACCGAGTGAAAACAGATTCACGGTTGGCACCACATAGATGCTTGAATCGACCAATTCCGAGAGAGGAACCATGCTGGTTGTCGATTCGACAAATGGGTTCGCAACACTCCAGTTCACGAACGGGATTTGAATCCCGAGCGAGTCGCGAACAGGCGTCGCAGTAGGGGTTTCTCAATGCGCACGCGGAGGCACCGGCATCGCTATCACGGAGTGTTTGCGCCGAACCACCCGCTGCGGCCGGCCGTCACGGCTCTGGCGGTCGGGAACGTCGGGAAGCAGCGCGATGCCGCGACGGGCGGGCAGGCGAGCGACGACCACGCCATGGGAGGCTGTGGTGACGCGAACCAAAAGCCTCGCTCCCACGACACCTCCCGGATT
>JBAXUW010000332.1:0-3118 GCA_037129495.1 Planctomycetota bacterium
CGGCGCACAGGACAACCGAGGCTACTGCCCTATCTCTGGGATCCACCACACCGCCATCACTCTCTCCAAGCAATCCCAGAATTGGCAGCGAACGCGGCGCGAATCCGCGGAAGCAGGCACTGCCGCGACCTTCTCCTGCAGGCCGCGATCATCGTGCTGGCGGGCCTGTGGATCGATGCACCCACCTACCATGGCGACTGGCTCTGGGACGATGACCAACTGGTCACCGCCAACCGCACGGTGCAGTCGACCTCGCTGAAGGGCCTCACCAAGCTCTGGTACAACCCCGACGGCGCCGATTTCTTCCCTCTCTCCTATACCGCGTTGTGGGCGCAGTGGCCCTTTTTCGGCCTCCAACCGACCGGCTACCACGTCACCACGATCGTGCTGCACCTGATCGGCAGCCTGCTGCTCTGGGCCCTGCTGGCCCGCATGCGAATTCCGGGTGCCTGGCTGAGCGGCCTCCTCTTCGCCATCCATCCGGTCGCCGTGGAATCGGTGGCGTGGGTTTCAGAAACAAAAAACACTCTCTCGCTGCCGCTCAGGATGAAGGGGACGTTCCGCCTTTGATGAGGTTCACCAGCACCTTTTCCGGCAACGTATCGACATGCAGTCGCTACAGGCCAATGACATGCCCGGCGATGATCAGCAGAATCGCGAGTCCGCGAAACGAGTCGATTGCAGCGAGGTGTGACAGTTCTGCGCCGACGGGTTTCAAGGTCGCATCGACCATCGCTACCGCGTGGGGATGGCCGACGCATGGCCGCTGACGCACCGCCAGGCACCGTCTTTGAGCACCCAGACGTTCGTGAACCGCGACGCGCGCTCGAAGGGCTTGCCGTCCTTGTCTTTGCCGGCCTCTTTGTAGTCGCCAATGTCAACCGCCACTGTGCCGCCACCATACACCCGCACGTCGATTGAGCTGGCCTCGGAGACGGTGTGTCGCTCGCCGCCTGCCTTGAGCGCGGCGATCCCCTCCGCCTTGGTGAAGCGGTGGCCCGACGGCTCTACGTAGACGAAGTCAGGCGCCCAGATCCGCTCGAGGATCGACGTGTCGTTTTTCAGGTACGCGGTCGACCACTGCGAGGAGAGATCCTTGATGCCTGCTTCGATGGCGGCTTCCTGGGCCGGCGTGACGGCCGTGGCCGACTGGGCAAGAGCCGCGCTGCCGCAGGTGAAGGCGATCAAGAGGGACAGAAGGCCGCGGGCGATGATCTGCGAATGCACCATGGTGGTCGACTCCTTTGCGAGGAAAAATTGGATCGGCGTCATACTAACAGAAAAGAAGTGCGGCTCGGGACTTCAACTATCGGACAAGTTGGAAACTTGCCGCCACGAGGGGATTGGTGCAGTAGTCGTGACGCCCGGGTCGCGGTTACTGCTTGGCCAGAAACGCCACGGTCTTTTTCTGGATCGCCTCGAGGGTTTCTTCCACGCCCTGCTTCCCGGTCGTCATCCGGCCGAGTTCGGCGGCGTTGACCTCCGAGGCGAGTGTCACCCAGGCAGGCAGGTGAGGCGATGTACCCATGCGGTTTTCAATCGCCCGTCGCGTCACGTCGAAGTGGCGGGTCGTTCCCCGCACCGGCCGCTTCTTGGCCAGCACGCGAGGGTCGGTGTAGTTGCTGCGGCGAATGGGTGTGTCGGCGCCGTCGGCGTTGGCACGGGCGGTGACGTCGGCACTGGTCGCCCACTGCATGAAGACCCAGGCCGCGTCGGCGTTCGGGGCGTGTTTGCTGAGCGCGAGGCACGATCCTCCCTGCCGGCTGATCCCCGGCGTCTCGTGGAAGCCGCACTGGTCGGGGGTCAGCTTCGCATCCTCCAGCGGACAGTCGGCCGCCTCCACCAGTCCGACAACCCGGCTTCTGTCGGGATCGTCGCAGGCCGGGAAGAACTCGCTCCAGGAGATGACGATCCCGGCCCGGCCCTGGGTGAGCGCAGTGGCCTGCCCGTCCCAGTCCCAGTCGCGGACATTCGGGCTCATGTGCTTGCCCAACTCCAGCATGTAGCGCAGGCCCTTCGCGTTGCCCTCCGTGACGTAGTCGGGGCGATTCTGCGCGCTAAAGTGGTGGCCACCGTGCGCCCACGTCCACGCCGAGGCATCGCACTGCAGGGAGAAGTGTCCGGTCTTCCACTGGCCGACAGTGCCGTGGATGCCCTGGCCGCGTTTGGCCTCGTCGATCGCCCGGACCGTCTCGAGATACTCGCGCATCGTCTTCGGCACCGCGAGCCTGAGTTCATCGAGGATGTCCTTACGGTACATCATGATGAAGATCGGGATGTCGAATGGCACTCCGATGATCCGGCCATCGTGACTGGCGGTTGCCTCCACCAGTTGCGGGAGGAAGTCGCCGAAGTCGTAGCCGGGATAGGCCAACTCCTTGCGGTCGAGCAGTTCCTCGACGCCGATGCTCTCGTTTGCGAATCGCGCGAGCCAGGCCTGATCCCAATAGAAGATGTCGTAGTGTCCCTTGGTGCCGTCGGCGCCGGCGATCGTGTCCTGCACGGTTTTGGCCAGCACCTGGTCGAGCGGCACCATCGGCCAGTCGACCTCGATGCCGGTGAGCGGCGTGAACTCCTCGCGGATCATCCTGCCGATCGACAGTCCCGGTGGCGTGTTCTCCGAGACGACTTTGATCCGGGTTCCCTTGAACCGCTTCCCTGCGTCGACGAGGAACTGCCGCTGCTCGTTCGTCATGCCGCTCTCGGCGATCGCCGGCTCCGCGGCATGGAGCTGCGATCGAGTCGGGGAGTGGCCCGCGAGATACCTCGCCGAGGCGAAGCCGAAGCCCGCGCTGGTGGCAGCGCGAAGAAACTGCCGGCGGCCAATGCCGCCGAGCCGGAGCTTATCGGCCATGGCCGCCACGAAGAGTCGCTGTTGGTGATCAAGATCATTCATCGGTTCGCTCCCTCGCGAGGCTGAGATAGGCGTGCGCTCGACCGGCCGAAGCATGGGCTCTGGCCCCGGACGCGTCAACTGAACCACCCGGATAAGCAAAGAGCTGCTTCCCCTTTTTCCGGCGTGGCTCGGCTACAATTCCGCCATGCTCTGGGTTTGACCTGCCCCCCTTCAACGGGCACCACTCCCAGAGAGAGAATCTGGTGGTGTCACAACCAAGGG
>JBAXUW010000333.1:0-3114 GCA_037129495.1 Planctomycetota bacterium
CCAGCCGTCCCTCCTCGGACATTACGACTGCGGAGCACAGCCGCCCCACGATCCCCATGCCGCCGAAGGCACCGCAGCTGCCACCCACCAAGGCGATCACCGGCACCCCGGCCGCGCGGGCGTCGAGTACGGCCCGCATGATCTCGGAGATTGCGATCAGCCCGGCGTTGGCTTCGTGCAGCCGCACGCCGCCGGAATCGGCCATGAATATCACAGCCGCCGGCTTCTCCCGGACTGCTCGCTGCAAGAGGCCGACGATCTTCGCGCCGTGGATCTCTCCCACCGCGCCGCCCATGAAAAGCCCCTCTTGGGCGATCACCAGAACTGGCCGGTCGCCGAGGGTCGCTGCGCCGACGATCACGCCGTCGTCGAAACTGCCCGGGATGTCGAGCACCGCTAGGTGCGGGCTGGGTTGGGACTGCTCAGGCGGAAGGAATTCCCGAAAGGTGCCGGCGTCCATCACCGCGGCCACCCGGTTGCGAGCGGTGGCTTCGAAGTACCTCAAGCGTCGCGGCAGGCGGGTGGCGGGTGACTCTTTCATGGAACACCCCCGCTGTATTCGCAAAGAGCCTGTCCCAGCCGCAGCGTGACGACCGCCGGCGTAGCCCCCATGTCGTTGATGGCGATGCGGGTGCCGCCGACCGCGTGGCGGTTGGCGAATTCGGCGATGACGGCCTCCCATATCTGGCCGAAGCCGCGGGCCGACGTTTTCACGGCTACGAGGCAGGCTCTGGCGTCGTCGCCCGGCTGGATCAGGATCTCGAGATTGCCGGAGCCGACCACGCCGCAGAGTTTCGCATCGACGCCCTGCCTGGCAGGCTGGGACGTGAAACGGAATTCGAGAATTTCCATGGGTGCTCACCAGTTGCGGAAGCGGACCGGCGGGGTATAGAGGCCGCCCGACCAACGCACGAGATCTTTGATGGAACGGGCGGAGAGCAGGTCGCGGCTCGCACGACGGGGATCGATACCGAGATCTTCGGGACGGCGGATCACGCCACGCCGGCGCAGCTGCTCGACCATCTGCCGATCACGAGCCATGCCCACCGGCGTGAAGCCGGCGATCCCGCGGATCGCCTGTTCCCGCTCTTGCGGCGTCCGGCACAGCAACAGGTTGGCGATGCCCTCCTCCGTCACGATGTGGGTGACGTCGTCTCCGTAAATCATGATCGGTGGCAACTCCATCCCCATGTTTTCCTGGAGTTTCCAGGCATCCAGTTCCTCGACGAAGACTGGCGTCATGTGCTTGCGGAATGTCTCGACCATCTGCACGACGAGCTTGCGGCCCCGCACCGCGTTCGGCCCGCCGGCCTCACGTCCGGCCTTCAGCCACGCGGGGGATGCATGGCGACGCCCGTGGGGATCGGAACCCATGTTGGGGGCTCCACCGAATCCAGTGATGCGGTCCAGCGTGGCGGTCGAGCTATTGCCATCCAGGTCGATCTGCAGCGTGGAGCCGATGAACATGTCGCAGGCATACAGGCCGGCCGTCTGGCTGAACGCCCGATTGGACCGCATGCTGCCGTCGGCCCCGGTGAAGAAAATGTCGGAACGGGCGGCGACGTAGTTTTCCATGCCCACTTCGGAGCCAAAGCAATGGATGGACTCCACGCAGCCCGACTCGATCGCCGGGATCAGCGTCGGGTGGGGATTGAGTGCCCAGTGGGTGCAAATCTTGCCCTTCAGTCCCAGTTCGGTCGCGTAGGTTGGCAGCAGCAGCTCGATCGCGGCTGTATCGAAGCCGATGCCGTGGTTGAGACGCGTGACACCGTATTCGGCGTAGATGCCCTGTATGGCCATCATCGCCATGAGCACCTGCACGTCGGTGATTTGTGCCGGGTCACGGGTGAACAGCGGCTCGATGGAGTGAGGGCGTGGTGCGACCACCAAGAAATCGACCCAGTCGGCAGGAATGTCCACCCGAGGCAGGCTGGCGACCAGGGCATTCACCTGGGCGATCACGATGCCGCCCTTGAACGCCGTCGCCTCGACGATGGCTGGCGTGTCCTCAGTGTTGGGGCCGGTGTAGAGGTTGCCAGCGGCGTCGGCGGCATGGGCGGCGATGAGGCAGACCTTCGGGGTCAGATCCACGAAGTAACGCCCGAATAGTTCCAGGTAGGTGTGGATTGCGCCGATCTCGATCCGGCGGTCCTTGACCAATCGGGCCAGACGTCCGGCCTGTGGCCCTGAGAAGGAGAAGTCCAGCGTACGGGCGATGCCCCGCTCGAAGAGATCGACATGGCTCGGTAGTGCCAGCACCGACTGCACCATGTGCAGGTCGTGCAGCCGCTCTGGGCTGCACTCGGCCAGGGTATCGGCGAGGAAGTCGGCCTGTTTCTGGTTGTTGCCTTCGAGGCAGACCCGGTCGCCCGGTTCGATCACCGCTTCGAGCAACTCGCCGACGCGCCCCGGTTCGACACGGCGTGCGAGCCCGAGAGCGGCGGCTCGCTCGAGTCGCTGCAGCCGCCCGTGGCGACGGGTATCCCAGTCACCGGTCGAACAGGGAGCGTTCATCGAATCGCCTGGTGTGACAGAGAGTGGAGTCGACTCAGCCGACGAGGGCCTTGGTTGCGAGGTACAGGACCGAAGGGCCCATGAGGCAGCCCAGGCCGGTGTGGAAGGTGGCAACCAGGGCGCCGTATGGCACGAGGCGACGGTCGGTGGCGGCAAGGCCTGCCGACACGCCACTGACGGTGCCCGCGAGGCCGCCGAAGACCATTGCCGCACGGGGATTATCGAGGCCCAGGAAGCGTGCGGCAGCAGGCGTGAACACCATCACCATGATGGCTTTGATAAGACCGGTGGCGATGGACAGCGCCATCAGATCGGAACTGGCACCGATGGCGGCGCCGGTCACGGGGCCGACGATGTAGGTTACCGCGCCGGCGCCGATGGTGGTCATCGCCACCGCGTCTGTGTAGCCCATCGACCAGGCGACGGAAGCGCCGACAACGAAGGGAATCAGCGTGCCGAGCAGCAGCGATACCGCGCCGATCAGGCCGGCTCGCTTGGCCTCGTCCACCTGCACCTCGAAAGCGGTCGCGACGATCGCGAAGTCCCGCATCATTGCGCCGCCCATCAGGCCGATGCCGGCGAACAGCTTGAGATCGGCCA
>JBAXUW010000334.1:0-3099 GCA_037129495.1 Planctomycetota bacterium
TTTTCACCGCGGCCTGGCATCCAGGCCTCGAGGTCAAACTTCCGGTAGGCGGGGCCGCCCAGGTCGCCGCTGGCGGTATCGATGACGCGGTAGGGAATGCCGAGGCCGTCGAAGAGTTCGCATTCGAGATCAAGCAGATAGTTGTGCATGTCTTCGCTCTGCTCAGGGAGCGTGTAGGCAAACATCTCCACCTTCGTGAATTGGTGCACGCGGTAGAGACCGCGGGTGGCCCGGCCGTGGGCGCCGGCCTCCGTGCGGAAGCAGTGGCTAATGCCGCAGAGCTTGAGCGGCAGTTCATCAGCCTCGAAGATCCGTTCGTGCATCGCGCCGCCGAGCGTGATCTCGGCCGTGGCGACGAGCGACAGGTCGCTGCCAGTGATCGAATAGATCTGTGTCTCGGGGCCACGAGGCATGAAGCCGGTGCCTTCGAGAATCGAGTCCCGCGCGAGATCGGGCGTGGTCATCACGGTGAAATTCTCGCGCATCATCAGTTCAACGGCATAGCGCTGCAGCGCCAGCTCCAACAGCACGCCGTCGTTGGTGAGAAAGTAAAAGCCGTGGCCGGCGACCTTTGCCCCCGCCTCGAAGTCGAAGAGTTTGAGGCGGCTGCCGAGCTCAACATGGTCGAGTGGCTTGAATTCGAAGTCGGCGATCGGGGTCCGGCCCAGGCGGACCTCGACAGCGGCATCCTCGCCGCCGACCGGAGCCGAGGGATGCGTGAGGTTGGGGATCGCCCGCAGGATCACGTCTGACTCGGCCACGATCTCGGTGAGCTTGGCGTCGAAGGCGGAGACCTCTTCGCGGAGCCGCCGGCCATCGGCCTTGCGGGCCTCGCGTGCGGTAGCATCGGCCGCCTGGGCGATCGACTTGCTCACCTGCCCGGCCTCGTGGTTGAGCCGGTCGATGTCGGCCTGCAGCTGCCGCCGGAGCCGGTCGAGTTCGGCAAATCTGGCCACGTCGGCGGATGAGCCCCGCTGGCGGCAGTTGGTGGTGACCAGATCCACGTTGTCGGCGACAAATCGGCGGTCGAGCACGGCGGTTATCTCCTGGGAAGTCCGCGGGCTAAAAAAAGTGTCCCGGGGAGGGTCACACCTTATACTGCCGACCGGTTCCTGTCAGGCTGTTTCCTGCGGCTCAAGGCCAGGGCCGCAAACCCGCTGGAGTGTGACCACCCCATGTCCGCCGCCGTCCCCGTGGCAGAGCCAGTCGTAGAACCCGCGGAGGCTACCCCCGCCCCTGCAAAGACTGAGAAGACCGACGCCCGCCCCAAGCAGCAGCCGCGTTATCACGTCGTCCTCTGGAACGACGACGACCACACCTACCAGTATGTGATCGCCATGCTCCAGAAACTCTTCGGCCATCCGCCAGAGAAGGGCTTTCAGCTGGCGAAGGCGGTCGATCTTCAGGGCCGGGTCATCGTGCTGACCACGACGATGGAACATGCCGAACTCAAGCGGGATCAAATCCACGCCTTCGGTGCCGACCAACTCCTAGCCCGGTCGAAGGGCGCGATGTCGGCCTCGATTGAGCCCGAGCCGGAGTGAGCCTGGCTGTGCGTCGCGACGGCAAGGTTTTCAGACGTGCCTAAGAAAAAGACAAGATAGAAAGCTTATCCCACGTGCTGCAGAAGCGGCTCGTCTACCGCAGGGTTTCGCGGCGGCCGCTTTCCGCCGATCGACGGGCCGCCTCCAGGACCCGGAGCGTCTCGACGCCGTTGTCGAAATCGGGGTGAATCGGCGTCTGCGTGCTGACCGCTTTTATGAAGTCGGCGACAGCATGCGTAAACGTGTGCTCGTAGCCGATCACGTGCCCCGGCGGCCACCACGCAGCAAGATACGGATGCTCGGCCTCGGTGACGAGCACCGTCCGAAAACCCTGCTCCGCCGCGGGGAGCGTCGCGTCGAGAAACGCCAGTTCGTTGAGCCGCTCCAGATCAAACGTGATCGCCCCCTTGTCGCCGTAGATCTCAAACAAGTTGGCGTTTTTTCGCCCCGTAGCAAACCGTGTAAACTCAAACGATCCAAGCCCCCCGTCGGCGAATGTCGTGGCCATGATCGCGGCATCCTCCACCGTCACCTGCCCGCGCGGGGCCGAGTTCTGATCGCGGGTTCCCGCCCTGAAGGTGCCTGCCTCGGCACCAGGCAGCGGCCGCTCCTTGATAAATGTCGTCGTGAGCGCCTGCACAGATTCGATTTCGCCGACCAAAAACTGGGCGAGATCAACGGAATGGCTCCCCAGATCCCAGAGCGGCCCTGCCCCTGCATGCTCCGCCTGGAGGTGCCACGTCAGCGGAAACTCCGGGTCGATGATCCAGCTCTGCAGATAGGCCCCGCGCCAGTGGAAGATTCGGCCGAGTCGTCCCGTATCGATCAGATGCTTGGCAAACATCACGGCTGGCACGCGGCGGTAGTTGTGGTTTAAGTAACTCGTCACGCCAGCGGTCCGCACCGCGGCCGCCATCTCAACCGCCTGCTCGACATTGAGGGCGAGGGGCTTCTCGCAGAAGATGTGCTTGCCGGCGGCGGCTGCCGCCACCGCTATCTCGCAGTGCAGCGCGGTGGGGGTCGCGATATCGACGATGTCGATGTCGGGGCGAGCGACCACCTGCCGCCAGTCGGTAGCCGTTTCCTGCCAGCCCCAGCGGGTGGCGAACTCGTCGAGTGAGCGCTGGTCACGGCCGACCGCAACTTTGAGCACCGGCTCAGCCGGCAGGTTGAAGAATTTGGCAGCCGAACTCCAGGCATGGCTGTGGGCCTTGCCCATGAACTTGGTGCCGATGAGGGCCACATTGAGTTGCTTGTGCAGCATGGAGTGAGCTTTCCGAAGGGGTTTGTGCTAGCCGCAGGGATCCTCGACCAGCAGGCTGAAGACAGGGCCGATCATCCGCAGATCGGCCAGGTGGTCGCCCACCATGACAAGGGCGTGGTGCGACGGCAGCCGCTCCATCATCCGGCGGCCATCGCGGACCCGAAGCACGCCGCCGTTGGCGCAATCGCTGCCGGGGTAGCCGACGTAGCCGGTGAGTTCGGCGGCCGTCGCGGCCAGTGTCTCAAACGAAGGGAGGAGCTTCGCCATCGTGATCGGTCCCTCCGGTAGCCG
>JBAXUW010000335.1:0-3070 GCA_037129495.1 Planctomycetota bacterium
AGCGTCGCATCCTTGCGACGCAGTCTTTCTGTCTTTCGTGGGATAAGTTTTCTAACTTGTCCTCTGCACGACAAACATGGCCCTCCAGGCCATTTTGTCTTGGCCGGCCTCCGCCGGCTCGTCTTAGCGTCGCATCCTTGCGACGCAGTCTTTCGCCTTTCGTGGGATTCCAACTTGTCCTCTTTGTTTTCTTCGGCAAGTTGGAAAACTCGCCTCCACGTAGGAACGGAAGCTGTAAAAAAATCGCCTCTTCCCCCTGGCTGCTCCATGCCGGCTGCTACAATGCCGGCATGTGGAATACCGCTATCTGGAAGAAGACGTGGGGCGATCAGCGCGTGCTCGTCCTGTCGCTGGTTGCCCTTTGGACAGGCTTTCCCTGTCTCTATATTTGGCTCTCAGCCCAGATTCCGATGCCCGCTTTTCAGGACGTGCTCCTGCGGGCGATCCCGAAGGATTGGCAGCGGCTCTCGGGCGTGCCGTTTACAGAAGTGGCCACGCATGCCGGCCGAGTGGCCCTGGCCTTTGTCGATCCGGTGGTCGTACTGGCCGCTACGGTCTGGGGAATTACCCGCGGCAGCGATGCTGTATCTGGCCAACTCGAACGCGGCACGATGGAGATGGTGCTCGCCGCGCCCGTCCGACGCGTGGCGGTGTTTGTCACACAGGCGCTCGCGACCACCGCCGCCGCCGCCCTGCTCTGCGGAGTGCTCTTCGCGGCCGTCTGGACGGCGATTGCCTTGGGTCCTTGGGCCGGGAAGGTCGATCCGTTGCGGTTTCTGCCGGCGGCCGCCAACGTCTTTGGCCTGATGGTCTGCGTGGCCGGCATCACGGCTGCGGTGTCTGCCGCCGATAGCTACCGCTGGCGAACGATCGGAATCCTCTGTGGATTCTACGTGTTTTCGATCCTGGCTAAACTGGTGGGCCGGCTCAGTCAGCCGCTCTGGTGGGCCGGATACCTCTCGTTTTTGAATGCTTATGAACCGCAGCGATTGGTCGGAAATTCGGCCGAAGCATGGCGGCTGTTGACTGCGTACGACAGTGTGCTCCTCGGCCTCGGCATTCTGGCCTATGCTATTGGAGCGGTGGTGTTTGCCAGACGGGATTTGCCGGCACCGCTGTAACCGGGCTGTGGGCCCGAAAACACAGGCGTGGCGTTGAAACGGCTCCTTACCGCATACTGTGGGGGCCCGTCGAGCCCCCGGCGGGATCACGGCCCTTGAGCAGTGGCCTAGGCCCAAAGGAAGCGTATCCGATGAAGACAGTGTTGAGCCTGGCGCTGAGCCGCCGTCCGTGGATCGCGTGCGTCATGCTGGTCATGCTGGTCATGCCTGTCATGCTGCCAACGGTAGCGGCCGCCGCAGAGCCTGCTGCCGACGCGGCTTCTCTGGGGCAAGACGATCTGGATGCCGCCGTCGACGCCAAGCTTTCTGCCCAGAGCATCGATGACTACGCCAATGTGCTCGACCTCTGCAAGCGGGCGATTCAAAAGGGGCTCGCTCCTGAGCAGCAGCAATTTGCTGAAGATCTCTACACCGACACGCTCATGTATCGGGCCAGCCGGATCGTCGGGGCGATCTATGAAACCGAAACGCCCGATCCGCAGTGGCCGCGGCTGCGATCGTTCGCGATGCGCGATTTAAATGAGGTGGTAGATCGCGATCCTAAGCTCGGCGATGCACATTTGATGATCGCGCAGCTCGAAAGCCTACCCGGTGGCAACCGGGAACGGGCCAACACGGCGGCCGAGAAGGCGATCGAACTCTTGCCCGACGATAAGCTCCAGACGGCGCAGGCCCATGTCGTGCTCGGCAACACTGCCGATGAAGACGATCGCGAACAGCGTGCCCTCCACTACGACAAGGCGGTTGAACTTGCCCCCCGCGACAAAGATATCCGTCGGACCCGCGGGCTCTTCCATCTGGTGAACGAAGAATTTGAAAAGGCCCGTACCGATATCGCGGCCGCCATCGAGACCGATCCGGAAGATGCATCGCTGCAGGAGGTGCTTGGCCTCTCGCTGATGATGGAAGATAAGATGGAGGCGGCTCAAGAGGCATTTGACCGCGCTTTGAAGATCGACCCCGAGTCATCGAGCGCGCTTCTTCAGCGGGCGCGGATCCGGGCTTTGCAAGGCGATCGGCCCGAGGCGATCGCCGACCTCGATAAGGCGATCCGCGTCGCGGCCGACGATGCGGTGCCGCTGGTGCTGCGGGCCCGCATCCACCAGCAAGCCGGAGATTCTGTGCGGGCGGCGGCTGACATCAAGCGGGTGCTCGACAAACGCCCCGACTATCCAGCCGCGCTTGAATTGCGTGGCATCATCGCCGCCGAGAATCGTGACTACCCGGCTGCCATCGAAGACTTTCGCCGGCTCGTTGCCCAGCAGCCCGACGACGCGGGGCTTGTGGGGCAACTTGCCACGCTCTACTTGGCGGCCAAGCAGCCGCGGCAGGCGATCAAACGGTTTACGCGGTCGATCGAGCTTGATGAAAAGTCTTTTTCGGGCTGGCGGGGTCGCAGCGATGCTGAGATCTCGATCGGTGACCACAAGGCGGCGCTGGCTGATCTCGAGCAGGCGCTAGCGCTTGAACCGGACGACGCCGGTGTGCTCAATAATCTCGCTTGGCTGCTGGCCACCTCGCCAGACGATGCGATCCGAGATGGCAAACGGGCGCTCGAACTGGCCCGCAAGGCGTGTGAGGAGACCAAGTGGAAGCAGCCCCACATCATCAGCACGCTCGCGGCCGGCTATGCGGAAGCGGGAGACTTCGCGGAGGCGAGGAAATACAGTAAGCAGGCGGTCGAGTCGGACGAGAGCACGCCCGACATAAAGCAGCAATTACAGGGAGAACTGGCCAGCTACGAGGCGGAGAAGCCGTGGCGAGAGCGACAGGAGCAGGGAGATCTGCCGCTGGAGCCGGCGCCCAACGGTGGGTTAGCCGCCGCGGACGACCGCCCTGGCGACGCTGCTCCCCAGCCGGCCGCTCCGCGGACCAAGCGACGCCCCTTCGATTGATGGGCTGGTGGTGGTGAGGGGCGTGGCTAAAGAGCGTCCTTAGCCCACTGAAGA
>JBAXUW010000336.1:0-3017 GCA_037129495.1 Planctomycetota bacterium
TTCTGGACGCGGATGGATTACGAGGACAACGCCCAGTATTACCTGATCTGGGCCGTGCTGATGAAACGGGCGGGCGGCACCGTCAACGACCAGCTTGTGAAGCGGGCCTACGAATTCATCCGCACGCACGAGAAAGACGCCCTCTTCGTGCCGCCGCCGCTGCCGGGGGCGCCCAATGCCAAAGGCTGGAAGACCTACCACGACGTGCTCCCCTACGACGACGACGATTCGCCGGCCAGCAACCAGGGCTTCCACTGCGGGGCCCTACTCGCGGCGAAGGAGCTGGGCCTCGGCGTGACAGAAGAGGAGATCGACCGGGCGATCGCCGCCTACCGGGCGCTCTTCAACACCGACCTCGGCTTCATGCCCACCAGCCGCAAGAAGCGCGACACGCTCGGCCAAGACACGCTCTACGGCGCCACGCTCACGTATGCCGTCTTCGGCAAGAAGATCCTCACCGACGAGCAGGTGCTCTCGCACTTCCGGACGAGCGAAAAGGTGAAGTCTCCCTACGGCCTCCGGGTGATCTCCACGGCCGACGGCGCGCTCCTTCCCGGCCACAGCGGCGTCTATTGCTACGGCGGCTCGTGGTTTTTGAACGACGCCGCCAACTACCTGCTCGCGGAGGTGCACGGGGCCGACCCCGCCGAGATCAACGCTCTGCTTGCCGAGCGGATCGGCCGCGAGATCGCGCAGGTGCCCGCGTTCAACGAATCGATCAGCACGGTCAACGGCCAGCCGCACGGCAACATTCTCTATTCATGGAACTCGGGCTACTGGTGGCTGCGGAAGGAGATCCGCCGCCGCCTCGGCCAGACCGGCCCCGATCCGGTCGATGCCGCGGTCGACGCGAAGCTCGGCGTGGTCCGCGACGGCGGCATCCTGCGGCTCGAACCAGTGGTGGCCAAGGCAGCGCCATGACCGGTGCCACGGCTTCGTCCACGACCAGCGTCGCGTTGCTCGTGCTCGCGAACCTCATCTGGGCGGCGCAGCCGACCGCGGTGAAATACATCCCGGCCGACGTGCTCGGGCCGTTCGCGATCGCGTTCCTGCCGTTCTTCTTGATTACGCCGCTGCTCCTGCCGCTGCTCTGGTGGCGGTGGCCGGAGGAGCCCGCGGCGGCGAGGCCCACGGCACGCGACTGGCTGCAGTTCGCCATCGCGGGCGTAGGCGGCCAGCTTGTCGCCCAGCTCGGCATGACCTGGGGCTCGGTCGTCGGGCAGGCCTCGAGCTGCGCGATCCTCTACCTTTTGATCCCCGTGATCACGGCCGTGCTCGCATCGCTCTTGCTCGGCGAACGGGTGACGCGGCTGCGGGTGGCCTGCCTCGCGATCGGCCTGGCGGGTGTGCTGCTGATGTCGGCCAAGGATCTCGGCAATCTCTCGCTGGTCGGCCACAGCTACCTGCTCGGCAACCTCCTCTTCCTCGGCGGCTGCCTCGGCGCGTCGTTCTACAACGTCTATTGCAAGGGGCTGATGGAGAGGTTTTCGGATCGCGATGTCCTCATCTATAGCTACGTGACCGCCACGGTCGGCAGCCTCCCGTTTCTGCTCTGGCGCGAGCCCGGCTGTTTTCAGAGCCTCTTCCGGCTCGAAGCCGCCGGCTGGCTCGCCTTCGGGTTTCTCACGCTCTTCGTCTACGGGCTCTCGATGCTCATGCTCTTCCACGTGCTGCACAAGCTGCCGGTGACCGTGGTGCTGGCATCGACCTATCTCGTGCCGGTGTTCGGCGTCGTGATCGCGATGCTGCTTCTCGGTGAGCGGCTCGACGCGCTCACGGCCATCGGCGCGGCCGTCGTCCTGGCCGCCACGATCCTCATCATGCGCCATGACTCGGAAAACGGGGGGAGGTCATCCGCACGACGGCGGCCTGCTCGCGGTCGCGGAGGCCGGCGGGCGTGACGCCGAAGCGACGCTTGAACGTGGTGATCATGTAGGGCACGGAATGAAACCCGGCCCGCGGGGCGATCGCCTTGAGAGGCAGGTCGGTCGTGCGCAGAAGCAAGAGGGCCGCGGAGAGCCGCGTCCGCTTGATGTCCTCGTGGATGGAGTGGCCGACGCATCGCTTGAAGCGGCTCTCCAGTTTCCATCGCGGCAGGCCCGACGCCGCCACGATTTCGGCGACCTGCATATCGCGGAGATCCTGATCGCGAATAAGCCGGATCACGTTTGCGATTACCGGATCAGCTACTGCGAGCGTGTCAGTCGACCCTCGCGGCACGACTCCGACGGGCGGAATGGCGATCCGCCCGGTGGCGGCATGCCTCGCCGGTGCGGCGGACGTGCCGGCCGCTCCGCGAATCATGCGGTCGAGGATCCGCGCCGCCTCGTGCCCGATGCTCCGGGTCGCCTGGGCGATGCTCGTGAGGGACGGCATGGCGAGGTCGCAGACAAGCTCGTCGTTATCCACCCCGACCACGGCGACGTCGTGCGGAACCCGGCAGCCGAGGGTGCGACACGCCTCCAGCACGTGTCGCGCGCGGATGTCGTCGCATGCCATGATCCCAACCGGCTTCGGCAAGCCCGCGATCCAAGAACACAGCTCCGCCTGCACGTGGCTCCAATGCCGGGATGAGCGGCTCGCCCGCAGCACGTCACAGTGGCATCCAGCCTCGGCCGCGCGGGACGCGAAGGCTTTGCCCCGTGCCTCCGACCAGTGGGTGGTATCGGCGGCGACTGTGCCGTAATACCCGAAAGCCCGCAGGCCCCGCTCGAGGAGATGCTCCGCCGCCAGGGTCGCGATGATCGTGTCATCGCTGCACACGCAGGGCATCCCCGCGACCGCTTCGCCATACGACGAGGCTCCGACAGCCACCGCAGGCAGCCCAGACGCCACGATCGCGCGGGCCACGCGGCGATCGGTGAACGAAGCGATGATGCCATCGCCCCGCCACGACCGCAGATCGGGCAGCCGATTCGCCGATTCCTCCTCGATTGACCTGCCCCCATGAATGGAACCAGTTTCTATCACCAGGGTAGACCTGCCAAGGGATCGCCCCTGTCCGCTTGGTGAGGCGT
>JBAXUW010000337.1:0-3015 GCA_037129495.1 Planctomycetota bacterium
GGTGCAACGCGCATGGCCTCGGCGGCCTACCGTGCCGCCGTCTCCAGCACCTGACCATCGGCGAGAAGTTGCCCCCTGAGTTGCTCGTACGGCACGTCCTGCACCGCCACGCCGGCGCGGGCCGCCATCACACCGGCCGTCGCGGCACTCTGGCCGAGAATCATGAATACCGGTTCCATACGGATGCTCCCGTAGGCGATATGGCTCGACGACACGCACACCGGCACGAGCAGATTGGTGCACTGCTCACGCTTGGGAAGCAGGCAACCGAGGCCGATGGCGTAAGGCCCCGGAGCCTTCACCCCCAGATCACCTTCGTTTTGCACGGTTGCGGGCCTGCCATCCTCCGCCGGGATCACATAGCGCCGCACGTTGTGGGAATCCAGCGTATACGATCCCATGCCCACGGGACGGGCAACCGATCGCTTCAGCAGCGTCTCGTGCTCGGTCATCACCTCCACGCCGATCATGCGGCGGGCCTCGCGCACGTAGAGCTGATGCGGCCAGTGGCCATTGTCCGTGAACTCGTCCTTCGGCAGCCCCCAGGTGTTCATCCGGTCGCGGATCTCACGCGGCACCCGTTCATCGTGGCAGAGAAACCACATCAGACCCTGCTGATAGGTCTCATGCTCACGGACGATCTCCCGCCGCCGCTCATACGAGGCCTCGGGATAGTCGTAGTTCATGCCGATGTTGTCGGTGCTGAACGGCCCGTGGTTGTTGGTATCGGTCTTGCCGTTGGGGATACGGTCGAACTTGCCGAATGCGTCCCGCCAGCCGGCGGCAAACGCCCGTGCGAGCAGTTCGTACTCCCCGGCGTCGTAGCCAGGCGGCTTCCGGAAGGGCACGCGGTTGTCGGGCACATCCGTGAGACACATCCGGAAGCAGTAGGCCTGCACACGCCGATCGCCCACGCCACGAGTGCCCGGCGGGTCAGCCGAGATCCGCGGCAGCAGGCCGCTTTGTGGATCGCCGGGCACGCGGTAGGGATCGACCGGTGTCTTGAAGAAGTGGCTGTGATGGAGGACGCCAACCTGATTGCCATTGTATTCCTCGTCATAGGTGGCGTTGGCCTCACGGCCTACGTGATAGGCGACACCCGCGGCGGCCATCAGATCGCCCTCGTAGGTCGCGTCAATGAAGACCCTGCCGCGGAATGTCTGGGCCGGGCGGGCTGGCCCAGCGCCGCCAGGCCCTACAGCCGTGGGCAGCGTGGTGATCGATACGATCCGCGGCGATCCCGCGCCGGTCTTCTCTATGGCCACCCCCTGCTCGCGGTCGAGAAACGCCTCGCGAACGACCGTCACCCGCGCCTCGTCGAGCCAGTCATCGAAGATCTTCTCGGCGACATGCGGCTCGAAGAGCCACATCGTCTGCTGACCGTCCTCGCCCTTGCCGACCCCCTGCCCCTTTGCGGACAAGTCATCCCGCCGCTGCCATGTCCAGGCGGTGGCGGCGGCATAGTGCCTGTGCACCCGCCGATAAAACTCCCGCGACAGGCCGCCGATCGAGGCAGTTTTGCCGCTGTCGGTGTAGCCGAGGCCGCCGCTGGAAAGGCCCCCCAGATGCCGGTCGGGCGCGACGACGATCACACTGGCCCCCATTTCCGCGGCCTGCACGGCGGCGGTCACGGCACCGCTCGTTCCACCGTAGATGACAACGTCGTAGACGTCAGCCTCGGCGCCGCGGCTCTCCCACCCCGCCCATGCCCCGCCAGCGAGCACCACAGCGATCGTCCACGCTTGAAGAGAGCAGGCTGCGGACAAAACAGGCTGTTCGACCGCACGAGGTGGACGCGAGTGCGCAGCACCCAGACACAACGGATGTTTTGCAAGTGGCAAAAGTATCCGGATTACTTTTTCCACGCTCAGGCTCAGGTGGGGCATGACTGCCTGTTCTCCGTAAAGTTCCCGCCTATCCGCCATCGTGGTCGAGCCGGCTCTTGAGCCACCGCGGTGCAGGTCATCCAGTCACAGCGGTAGCAGGCAGCACGGCTCTCAGACAGAGAGCGGGCTACGCGACGAGCGTGAAGCCCCCGGCCAGGGAGCCGGTGCGATTCGGATTGCCGGCGGCATCGGTGAAGACGCCGGCGTCGATCGCGATCGTGCCCGTGCCGACCAGCCCGGCCGTTGGCGTGAATGTCGCGGTGTAGCTCGCGGCCGTGCCGGCGAAGTTCGAGAGCGTGCCGCCTGTCACGGTGACATCCGCCACCGTGAAGTCCTTGGAGGCCTCACTGAGCTTGAAGGTGATCAGTGACGTCGTGCCCGCCTTCAGCGTCTGCAGGCTGCTGGTGACGGCCACCGTGGGAGGATTCGTGTCGAGAGTCATCGACGACAAGAGCCTACCCAGCACGCTGGCGTTGCCCACCGCGTCGGTGAATTTTCCGGCCGCCACGGTCACCGTGCCGAGTCCGGTGAAGCCAGCGTTGGGGGTGAACGTTGCTGTGTAGCCCGTGCCCGAGCCCGCGAAGTCGGAGAGCGTGCCGCCGGCCACCGTCACATCATCGACTGTGAAATCAGCAGCCGATTCGCTGAGCGTAAACGTGAGCACTGCGGTGTCGCCGGCCTTCAGGATCGTTCGGCTGGTGGCGATCGCCACTGTCGGCAGCTTCGTGTCGATCGAAAAGGCGGGAGTCAGCACGCCCGACAGGTTGGCGTTGCCGGCGGTGTCGAGGAACTTCCCGGCCGCCACCATCACCGTGCCCGCGCCGGTGAAGCCGGCTGTGGGCGTGAACTTCGCGGTGTAGCTCGTGCCTGAGCCCGCGAAGATCGAGAGCGTGCCGCCAGTCACCGTCACCATCGCCGCCGTGAAGCTCACCGGAGCCTCGCTGAGCGTAAACGTGATGAGGGCCGATTCACCAGCCTTGAGCGCGGACTTATCAGCGGTGATCCCGATCGTCGGCACGACCATGTCGATCCGCAGCGCTGCGGCCAGGGTGCCGGCGCGATTGGGATTACCGACGGCATCGGTGAAGACGCCGGCGTCGATCGCGATCGTGCCCGTGCCGACCAGCCC
>JBAXUW010000338.1:0-3013 GCA_037129495.1 Planctomycetota bacterium
ACTTCGGCCAATCGCTATTGCCCTGGAACGAATCGTATCTGTGTGGCGTGGACGCGCAGACGGGCCAACCGACGGGACCGGGTCGCTACGTGCGGCGCTCGACTCGCGAAGGGCACTTCGATGGGCCACTTTCGGTGACCGACCGACTCCTTTATTGTCCTCGCGGCAACACGGCGGGGCAGATGTTCACCCGGCGAGAAGCGGCACCGCTTGGGCACACCTGGGCAGCCACCGGCGGGTGCTTCGCGCTTTTCTTCCCCATTGAAGATCGGATCCTGTCGGGCGGCTTCGCTTATCAAGGGAAGGCGGCCCTGCTCGATGCTCCTCTGAGCGGAGCGAGCGGGCCGGAGAGCGTTCGATACGTCCTCGGTGTTGCATCGGCCGCTTACCGGGAAGGCATACTGTATTTGCAGTCTCCCGACAAAGTGCAAGCGGTGCGGCGCGCCACGGGAGAATCGTTGTGGACGGCACCGCTTGGCGAGACCCATTGTGTTGTGGCTGCCAGCGACGCGGTGTTCGTCGGCGGTGACGATCGAGTCATCGCGCTCGACCCTGAAAGTGGCAAAGTGATTTGGGAGAGTCCTACCAACGGCCGGGTGTACTCACTGGTCGTCGTCGATGACGCCTTGATTGCCAGCACTGATTCGGGAGAGCTGACCTGCTACCGGCCATCGGGAAAGCCTGTTCCGCTGGTGGAGGCCGCCGACACGACTCCGCCCGTCGCGGCAGTGCCGGACGGGCCCAAGCCTGAACCGGCAGAGTTGCGCACGGGGCCCGCGCTGCGCTTTCTCTATCCAAACACCGCGGAAGTCACTTGGGAGACCGAACACCCCAGCCCGTCGATTCTCGAATTCGGCCCGGCCCCCAAGCGGCGCGTTATCCGCGACGAAACATTGCGAACCGAGCATTGCGTGGTTGTGAACGGTCTGGTTCCGCGGCGCGTTTACCCCTATCGCATTCGCACCGTAAGCGACGGCATCGAGCGCGAATCCTCCGAGTTCACTTGCGACTCTTACTTGAACTACAACATTCCGAAGTGTCCACAGGGCCAGCCTCACGAACGGGCTGCGGCCCCCGACATTGATCGGACGTTGCAGCAGATTCTTAAGTCCACGAAACTCGATCGCGGCTTGTGCGTTGTCCTCGGTGCCGCGGATCGGGGAGCATTGGGCTGGCGATTAGCGCAAGCCACGGGAGCCCGGGTATTGATCGTTGACACGAGTACAAAACGCATCGAAGCGGCGCGGCAAGCAATTCTACCGACGGGTGCGTATGGCACTCGCGTCGCGGCGATTGCGGTCGAGAGCTTGAGTCAGCTTCCGCTGCCGAGCCATAGCTTTCGGTTAGTCGTCGCGACGGATGCACTCGCCGGCGGAACAGGCACCGGCAGTGCAGTTGAGATTGAACGCTTATTGGATCCGATCCGCGGAGTCGCGGTCATCGGCCGGGCCATCGGAGAGAAAACCGCGCTGGGCTCAGCAGCCTTGCAGGACTGGCTCGCACCGGTGCAACGTGCGTCAGCGGAAATGCCTCGGCTCACGATTGAAGTCACTCAAGACAACGAGAGCCAATGGGCCACGCTGCGGCTGACAGGCGGACTGCCCGGTGCGCAACCGTGGACCCATCAGTATGCGGATTCTGCCAACACCGCATGCAGTGATGACACATTGCAAGGCGCCACCACGTTCTCGCAGATGACCACGCAGTGGCTAGGGCGACCCGGCGGGCGGTATCAGGCAGATCGCATGGTCCGCAAGCCCGCGCCATTGGCGGCCAACGGACGGCTCCTGCTTCAAGGTCACGGCAACATCATTTGCGTTGACAGCGCCAGTGGTACGGTGTTGTGGACTTTAGAGATCCCGAGCCTGGGGCGATACAACCTCGTTCGCGATGCTTCGAACTACTGTACCGACGGCAAGCACGTCTTTCTGGCATTCAAGGATCGCTGCTGGGTCATCGATCTGGAGAGCGGTCGCGTCGTGCGAACGCTCGACGTGGCGCTGCCGCCCGATCGCAAACTTCAGGACTGGAGCTACATTGCCACCACGGAAAACCTGCTGTTGGGCACCTCCACGACTCCCGGCACTGCCTTCACAAACTCGTGGGGCGGGGGTGCCTGGTACGAACATAACGATTGGGAAAAGATCTGCAGTAGCGCTCTCTTTGCATACGACAAGCAATCCTTTGAACGCCGTTGGACGTATCGCGGTGGTGCGATTGTGAATACCACCATCGCCGTGGGGGATGGTCGCGCCTATTTTCTGGAAACGCGGCAGCCAGAGGTTGTCGCCGCCGACAAACGCAAGCTGAACGGCGCGGAGCTATGGAAACAACCTTGGCTCGTGGCGATCGATCTGGCAACCGGCGATAAAGTCTGGGAGCGTTCCTTTGGCGAAGGAGAATTCCCCTGGGCTCAGGTAATGTGCGGCATGGTGTTCAGCCGCGGCAAATTGATCTTTCATGGCAGTACGCCGGCCACGGTCGGCGGTGGTCCGAAAGGTTACTTTCACTTGAGAGGATTCGAGGCGGCCAGCGGTGCCGACGCCTGGAAGTCCGATGATCCGTGGGCCGGCTATGGGCACGGCATACAGACCTCGTATCCGGTCGTCGTGGGTGACCGGCTGTTCTACTCGCCGCGAGTGATTCAGGTGGATAGCGGCGAGCGCTTGCCGATCGCTTGGAACGAAGGACATTGCGGCACCACCAGTGCCTCGTGCCATGCCTTGTTCTATCGCTTTACGACGATTGCGTTCTGGGACATCGCCCGCGGCGCGGAAACGCGCTGGCCCACGGTTCGGCCCGATTGCTGGCTGAGCGCCATCCCGGCCGATGGTTTGCTGCAGGCACCGGAAGGGGGCGGCGGTTGCGTCTGCGGTGGTTGGCTGGAGACTTCCGCGGCGCTCGCTCCGCGCACGGATTTCGCTCTCTTCCGCACCGCGCGGCGGCAGTTTCTCGGTGAGCTGGAAGTGGAATTGGATCCGCCGGTGGGAGGTGGCGTGGTGCGATTCACCAC
>JBAXUW010000339.1:0-2985 GCA_037129495.1 Planctomycetota bacterium
TGAGCAGCGTGTTGAGCGTTTTCAGCTGAGCGACGGTGGCCTGTGCCTTGCTGGTATTGTTCCAGAAGTCGGCCTGCCCCATCGCGTCTTCGAGCTTTGTCGCTGATGCCTTGCGTCCCTCCCAGTCAAAGGGAGTCCCGCAGCTGCAGCAGTCGGACCCGGATGGTTTCGGAACTGTTGAAAAGCGCTGTGTCCATGAAACAGAGGCTACGCTTCGCGTCCCGCGAGGAGAAGGAGACCGTCCTACCTACGGGGCTTTGTTGGCGACTGGGCGGTCGGTTGGCTGGCGGCGATGCCCGCGAAGGCGGCGGCCAGTGGTGACCGCGCTGGTGGCTGTGGCGCCGGCCGCTGCTTGGTGGGGGGAGCACTCGGCTTCGGCGGCAGGCCGACGTTCACGTCCCGCACATCCATGCCGCGGGTGATTGCGACCACCCGGCTCTTCACGCCGTCTCCCGTTTGGCCAGCACGCGCGGGTGGCGTCACCACGACGCGGAAGCTGCCGAGATCGATGCCACGGAAGGAATAGTCACCCCGAGCGTCGGATCGCGTCGTGGCCAAGGTGGCACCAGCCATGGTCACGAGCGTGACCATCGTGCCCGCCACGCCACCCTCCGGCGACTGCCGCACACCGTCGCGGTTGCCGTCGGCGAAGACGTTGCCGCCGATCGACGTGCGGAAGAAGAAGACGTCGGGCTGCAGGTTCGTCAACTGCGTGTTGCGACGGATGACGTCCACCAGCGAGTTGTTCTGCACGTCACGGATGGCTTTCGCCGGCAGCGCGTTCTGATACCAGTAGCGGTCGCCGTCGCGGAGCCGCGAGAACTGGTCGACCATGATACGGGTGAACGTCTCGCCGAGACTCGACCCCGGCAGGTGCTTCTCCGCGAGTCCGGCCACCCAGAGATCGAGCTTGTCGACGCTGCCGTAGGCCTGCTGCAGCGAAGCCTGCACGGCGGTGTCGGAAGTGATCTGGGCGAAGCTGGTCACCTTCGGCAGTCCATAAGCGACCCGGACGGTGTTGTAGTCGGCCAGGCCGTGATCCCGGCCGCGCTGGATGTTGAGCGAGGCCAGGTCGAAGCCGCCCTGCCCGGGGGCGCCGAACAGAAAGTTCCGAACGTCGTCGATCACCTTCGTGTCGATCTCCTGGGCCCGGTCGCTGGCCAGATACTTGAGCAAAGGATCGATGCCCACCTCCGAGACGCTCCGCGGATCGAAGAACACATCCTTGAGCCGCACTTCGTCACGAACGGGGTTGCCATCGTTGTCGAAGAACTGGATGTCCTCGCCGAGCATGCTGTGGCCGAGCCGGAACGCCGCCGTGGAAAATTCGGTGGCGATGCCCGGGTTCACGTCGGCGCGGTAGCCGCGATAGCTCTGCAGCGCGTTCGCGGCGGGTGTGTTGGCCCCGAGGATCGCCGGCAGGAACTCGTTGTAGGTGATCTCCTGAATCTCGGAGATCACCATCCGTCTGGCATGCTGATACAGCTGCTCGTCGGTCCACGTGGGATTCTTCGCCGCCGCCTCCGCCGCGATCCGGTTGTGCTCGCGAACGAAGAGTGTCTGCAGGGCGACCAGTTCGGGATTTTCGTTGGCCCGCACGTCGCCCGCGAGGAAAAGCTGGTTGTCGGCCACGACATGGGCATCGTTGGCATTGGCAAGCCCTGTCGTATTGAACGGCAACAGGTTGCCCGCACTTGTGCGCATCCGGCCGCCCACGAATTCACGGAGTGCCGCCGCCCGGGTGGCGTCGGAGCCGTAGACCTGCGACCCGTCGATGAAGGCCGTGATCGAATTGGTCTGCTGCCGTGGGTTGCTGGTGGCGGTGCCGGTGGCGGGATCGTAGGCCGACCGCGACATCGAGATCGTCTTGGTACCGGTGCCGGTGGGATCGAACGACGGATCACCAGCCGGCACGGCGATCGGCAGCCGCTCGCGCGGCGTGGCCGTGTCGGTGAGGCCGAGGTCGTGGTCGAGGAACTGGCCCCACGCATAGACAAACGCCGTGAAGTCGCGGTCGTTGGTGATGCCACCTTCAGGACTGGCTGAGAGCAGGTTGCTCACCAGGCGGGCGCTTGGTCGATCCGCCCCGGAGGGGGTCGAGATGCCGTCGCCGTAGGCGGCCGGCGAGAGCCGCAGGAGGTCCTGGCCGGTGCTTCCCCAGGTGGGGTGGGCGACGTTGTTGCCGATCCCGTCGAACGACTCGGCTGGCAGCAGGGGAGCCGGCGGAGCGCCGACCGGGTTGACCGACATCATCGACCGTGCTTCGAGCTGCTCCATCCAGGCCAAGGCGCCGGCAGAGGAAGCGTGGCGGCGGTCTCGCTGCGTGCGACGCCGGCTGGAAGCGACGTTGGCCACGCCGCGTTTTGCTCCACTCGGCGCATTATTGATCAGCGATCCGCCCTGGCCCGGGTTCTTCGGTGTGTTGCTCATGGCGAGCTCCTTGCTGCTGAAAACCTGCCCCGACCATCGTTCAACGGTGTCGACGGGAGAAGGTTTCGCACGAAGGAGATTGCAAACGACGTGCCGTTAGCCGGGCGAAAGCGTCAGGCGAATCAATTCCTCACAATCTGGTTGCCGGGGAGACGCCGGATCAGTCGCCGCATTTCGAGGACACCGACCGTAGCGAGCACCTGCGACGCGGCGAGGCCGCTTGAGTCGACGACGTCGTCGATGGTCACCGGCTTCGAGGCCCCTCCGGCCAGGGAATCGCAGGCGGCCAGCATCTGCCGCTCGATGTCGCCGAGCTGGAGCTCCGCGGCGCTGGCAACCGACCGCCCGTCGGCCGCGGTGGCCGTCTCGAAGAGCGGCCCGAACTCCTCCAGGATATCGCCCACGCTCGCGACAAGCTTCGCGCCGTCGCGGATCAGCTGGTGGCAGCCCTTCGACATCCGGCAAAGGATAGCCCGGTCAATGGCACTTCCGCCACGATCTCCCGGCTGCCGGACCACTCTTGAGCATCGAGATCGGACGTTGCGGCCAACCGGA
>JBAXUW010000034.1:0-20431 GCA_037129495.1 Planctomycetota bacterium
GGCGGCGTTGCGGGATCGTCCGGCCCGAGCACCCGTCGCATGAGCGCGATGGTCTTCCGGCAGATCAATCCGCTTTCTCAGGCTCGCGGTCCTGCGGCTCGCCGGCGAGCCGCAGGACCGCGGCCAGATCTGCTTTGATGCCGAGCACCGCTTCGTGGTCGGGCCCCAAGGCGGCCCGCTGCACCTCAAGCCCGCGGCGCAGCATGCGGATGGCCGTGGCATATTCGCCAGCCTTCGTGTGAAACTCGGCAAGGCTGCGAAACACGGGGGCCGCGGGCCGGCGCGTCAAGGCTTTTTCTGCCAGGATCAGTGCTATCTCAGTCTGACCGTTGGCGTCGCAGACCCCGGCCAGCGACCAGTTGGCCCGCTGGTTGCTGTCGTCCTGTCGCAGCACGTCTAGCCAGAACCTGGTGACGTCCCCGTAGACCTGGTTGCGGAATTGCGTGGCGACGATCAACAGCAGGATCACGCCTCCCGCGATGCCCAAGGGCAGCCGCGGATCGCGGAGCACGATTCCCGGCCAGCGGGCGGCGATCCAGGCCGTCAGGGTGATCGCTCCGCACACGGCCCCGGCCACGACGGCCGCCAGGGCGAGATACATCCGGTGTTCATTGGCCACCGACTCGATCGGCATGAAGCTCGATGTGGGAGCGAGCGCTAGGAAAAAGAGCACGCCGAGCGCCGCCCACGGCCGCCGCCACACCGCTCCCAGCGCCGTGATCGCCAGCAGGACAAGAATCGTCGTCAGGGCCGGGAGCACCTGCCCCACCGACTTTGCTGCCGGCCAGCCGCTCGAATCGAAGCATTGGCCTACGGGCCAGAAGGCCAGCCGCAGATAGTGAAGGATCACGCCGGCCTGGGTGAGGGCGTAGGCGAAGGGCGTGAGCGTTTCCTGATCGAATTCCTGATACTGCGAGGCCTGAAGCATGAGCTGAAGGGCAATGATCCCCCAGGTGGCAAAGAGCGGCAGGTAGAATGCCCCCCGCCGCCGGACGGCCGCGAACCAGCTCGCTCCGGCTGGCAGGGGCCCGAAAAACCAGTCGTAGGCGAGGATCAAGAGCGGCAGCGAGACAGCGCTTTCCTTGGAAGCCATGGCGGCTGCGGCCGCAGCGACACTGCCGGCGAGCCAGGATCGAGGCCAGTCGCTGCCCGGTGAGCGGGCCGCCGTCGCCGCCGCCTGGGCGAAGCAGGCGAGGGAAACGAGGCAGAACATGCCGGTCATCGACTCGATTCGCTGGTAGATGTAGGTCACGGCCTGCGTTTGGAGCGGATGAACGGCCCAGATCATGGCGATCACCATCGCCAGCGGCACCGCGCGGTCGCCCCAGCGGCCCCGGAGCCGCGGCGAGCCGAGCGTCAGCCGCAGGAGATGGAAGAGTGCCAGGGCCGCGATCACGTGAACCAGCAGGTTCACGCCGTGGTAACCAAACGGCTTTTTGCCCCAGATGGCATGGTCGATCGCAAACGTGAGGTAGGGGAGCGGCCGGGCCGGCAGCTTGTTGCCCACAAACATCGCGTTCCAGGGAGGGAGCAGCCGCTCCATCGACGGATTCCGTTCGATCTCGTGGATGTCATCGAAGACGAACCGGCCCCAGAATGAATTCAGAAAGGCCACGCAGGTGATGACCGCGACAAAGAGAGCTGCCTGACGGACGCTGAGAGCACCAGACAGGGCAGGAGCACGTTCCCGGGATCTGGAAGACGGGGTTGGGATCATAGCTCAGATTCCCAGCATCGCGATGAGGGCCGCGCCGCCCACCGCCACCAGCGCCCAGCCCATATACCGGGCGATCGGCGGCCGGTCGGCATAGCGATAGCCATCGCGGGCAATCGCCGCGAGCATTTGCCTGTGCTCCCACATACCAGCCAGCGTGGCCGCCATTCCCAAGACGATCAGCGATGCTCCAAAGATCTGGGTTTTCAGCGGCGAGTAGCCGGTCACCTTGCCGTTGAACGACAGCGCGGCCTGCCCCAGCCGTTCGATGCCGAAGCCGAGGCTGATCATGGCCAGGCTCGTGCGAATCCAGGCCAAGAGCGTCCGGTCAGCCGCCTCGCGGTTCCGCTCCCGGGCCAGTTCGTTCGTGAGGGAGACCTCCTTTAGCTCTTCGTTTTCCATGCCGAAAGAATACCACGCCTACTTCACCTCGACGGGGATGCTCGCCGAATGGGCCGAGAACTCAGGCGCGTAGCGGCTCTGAATCGTCGCGAAGCCGCTCGATGCCGTGCCGCGATGGGCTGCCCGCAGCGAATATTCAAAGACATGCGTGCCCCGCGGCAGCCGCTCGAAGAAGAGCTGCGTCGAAGCGTCGCGGACGGCCACATACCAGCCGGCACCGTCAGCCCACCGCCAGCCAGAGAGCACGTCCACCGGCTCCGTCAGGCTCGGCCGGTGGTCGGCGAGCTCCAGAAACTCATAGTCGCGGTCGCTCTTCACAACCAGCCGCACGACCAGTTCGTCGCCGACTTCGACGGCCGTCCCGACAGCCTTCGCAGCCGGCTCGAGCACCGGCCCCGCCTTCGTTTGCCGCTTGACAAAAAGCTGCTTCTCAATCGAAAGCTCGTCGCGGCCGGCCGCCGGCACGCTCGAGATGTCGTCGAGATACTGCCAGTGGACGCCGCCAAAGGCCAGACCTTTGTCTTTCTTGGTGACGACGATCTCACCCTTCGCTGGCAGAATCTCCCGCCGCACGAGCCGCTCCTCGAAGAAGCCGGTGCCGGCCTCAGCCCGCAGCCCGCCGTCTGGAGCCCTGGCCGGATCGACCCGTTCGCCGCCGATGTCGACGGTCACCAATTCCTGCGATGCAAGCAGGTCGTCACCTCGGCCGAGCAGCGCGCCGACTGCATCTGCCGTGGCTCGGCTGCCGGGCCACTGGCTCGTCCGCTTCTGCGAAAGGAGCCAGACCTTCAGGGCCTCGACCGCATCCTTATCATTTGCCACCTCGTCGAAGGCCTCGATCATGATTGCCTGCGTGGCGATCGGGGCGTAGCTCCAGCTCCACCAGCCCGGATGCGGATCCCGCCACCACATCCCCTGCCAGGATTCCTTCTCCGCGCCCACTTTCAGATCGGCGTCGACCGCCCGCTGCTTCAGGCTGTCGATGATCGAGAGGGCCGTCTGGCGTTCGCCCGCCCGCTTTAGCGCTATCGCAAGGTGGCCCTGCGTGAGCCGGGCATCGAGCTTCATCCAGCTCTTCTTCCCGACGGAGAGTGCCCACTGGATCGCCTCGGCAGCCTCACCCTGCGGCGCATCATCGGCTGTAAAGAAGCTTCTTGCGTAGAGGGCATAGACACCGATCGGCGTCAGCACGATGTCGTCTGGGTTGTTGCCCCAGAGCTTTTCAGCCCGCCTCTTCTCCTCGACGAGTCGGCCGTCGAGCCAGGGAATCGTCGCCAAGCTCGGCTGGATATCGAGCTTCACGCCCGCCGCGCGGAGCCGGCCGAAGCCGGCCAGGATGCCAAGCGTGACAGAGTCGCAGGTCTGGCCGCCGGGAAACCAGGGCCAGCCGCCGTCGCCGTTGCGGAGACTCTGCAGTCGATTCAGCGCCGCCTGCTGTTGGTTGTCGGCCCGCGTTCTGTCGAAGAGCAACGCGATCCGGGCCCGGGCCTCGGTCTCGCCGACAGCGTCGCGAACCCAGGGCGTTTCTGCGAGCAGCGTCTTCACGAGATCCGTGTTCTTTTCCAAGGGGCTTGTGAGGGCGTCGGTTCCCTTCCACTGCTCGAAGACCTTCTGGATTCGTGGATCGCTCGTGGCGAGGTGTCTTGCCAGGCTGTTGGCATAGAGCCGCGTGAAGAGCGTCTCAGTGCTCTCGTCGGTCTGTTCCATGATCGACGGCAGCGCGAGCACGGCATACCAGGCCGGATTCGACGCTGCCTGCACGACGAGCAACTGGCTCTGGATGTCGGTGCCGCCGCTCTTCACGAGCCGATTGAGCGTCACCTTGCGGGTGGCCGGTCCGCGGATTGTCACCGGCACCGTCTCGGTAACGAGCACCCGCCGGGGCAGCACTGCCAGAAATGCCTCCTCGCCATCTGCAGCCTTGCCGGCCGAGCCGGTGGCGAGATAGCGGAGGGCGTCGGTGCCATCGGCCACCTTCACGGTAAAGACGGCGGGCTTCGACTCGCCGGCGGCCAGGTCGAAGGGGAGCTCCCGCGGGCCTTCCAGGAGCGTGTCGCGCGGTTCATCCGTCCGCGCATCAAAGAGGGCAAACCGCACGCTGCCGGTGAGCCGGCCGGTCGACCTGTTGCTCACCTTCACCGGAATCTGCACGACATCGCCCTCACGGAGAAACCGTGGCATGACGGGCTCCACCATCAGGTCTTTGGCCGACACGCACTGATCCAGAATGACGCCCGAGCGGAGCGCGGCGTCGTGGGCCAGCCCCTTGAACTGCCAGGTGGTGAGCGTGTCGGGGAGCGTAAACTCGATCGTGAGGTTGCCGTCTTTGTCAGACACAATCGAGGGCAGAAAGAACGCCGTCTCGACCAGATTTTTCCGGGGCGGGGGCGGGGCGTCGGCCCCAGACAACGCAGCCGCTGGCCCGGCGGGCCCGCGAGCCGGTTTGTCCTGCTCCTTGCCCGCCTTCTCTTCACGGTCGGCCCCCGACCTAAGCCGTTTCTGCTGCTCGACTGCGTTCATGGGCAAGCCGTCGGCGAAAGCCGCGGCCATCGGCATCGCCGCCTGATCAGCCAACTGCAGATTGCGATTTATTCGCAGACCCATGCCACCCCTCATGCCGCCACCGCCCATGCCCATCATGTGCGGCGACCCAAACGGATCGCGGAGCACGCGGTAGGTCATCTCCGGAACCGCGGCGTAGTCAGCGGCAAACCCGCCGCTGATCTGCTGCAGCGATTGGCCACTGTTGGTGAATGCCAGATTCACCCCGCTCGATTCGCGGCGGAAGAGGCTCATGAGTCCATCACCCGGCCACTGGTGTTGCGCGAGCGCATCGAGCGACTGGTCGTAGAGCGTGGCCACCATCTCCGCTGCGGCCGGTTCCCCAGCAGGGACGGGCAGCACTGCGGAAATCTTCGCCCGCCAGACCTCCTTCGCCCCCGGCTCCAGCCGCCGCGTGAACCGCTCCCAGGCGATGGCGAGTTTTTTGTTGGTCCAGGGAACGTCGACAGTTTGCGCCAGAGTGTGCAGTCGGCCATCGCGGACCATCCAGGTGCGGACGGTGAACCCGCCGCGGTGCTCGTCACCGACCTTCACCGCCACGGGCCACTGCGTCCGGCCCGCCTCCGTCCAGAATCGCTGGAGGATCTTTCCCGACTGCGAAATCTCAACGACCGCTCTACCGGTGTCGTAGCCCGTGCCGATGATCGCGGTATAGTCACTTCCCGGCTCGACGGACTGCTGCTGCGACTGCAGCACGAATGGCCGCTTCAGCCCGTAGCGGTCGGCTTGCGGGTCGATGACCTCGATCACCTGCTCTGCCTTGACGGCCGGCACGTCACCGGCCGCCGGAATCGCAAAGACCGCCTTGTAAATGCCAGCCGGCAGGCTCGCTGTCGCGATGATTTTTCCGGTGGTCTTTTCTGTCGTGAACTTTTCGGTGAATGCCACATCTCCCACGGCCCAGGTCTCGGGTGCAGCGGGATCGGGCCGCAGTGGTCTCACGGCTGTCGGCCCGCCGTCGCGACGGCCGCGGCCCCGGCGCGGCATGGGCCGTGGGTGGGCACCAAAAAAGTCACCACGGCTCACCTCTGCCGGCTGCACGAGCTTCGACACGGTCAGCGTGCCCGAGGCTGGCTGGGGCTCGCCGTCGAGCGTGGTCGTGGCGACCGTGATCGCGACTGCGGCGGGTTTGCCATCGGCTCCGGTCGCCTGCCAGGCCGCGGTCGAAATCGCCGCCTCGACGTCGGTATAGCCGGCGCTGACGCTCCGCTCGGCGCTGCGGGTCTCGCCGCTGGTATCGGTGACGTCGGCCACCAGCAGGTAGGTGAAGACCGGCAGCGACTCCTTCGGCACGCTGCGGTCGGGCTTCGCCGGAAACACCACGGTGAATCTGCCGCCTGCATCGGTGACAACCGTGCCCCGCGCGATCCGCTGCCCGCCGCCATCGAAGGGCAGCCCCGGGAAAAACCAGCGACACCAGAGCGGCCAGCGGACCGTCCGCTCCACATGAAAGCGAACCTTGGCGCCGGCCACCGCCACGCCGGTGTAGGTCGTGGCCGTGCCCGAGAGCGTCACCTCGCCGCCCAGCGGAGCCGACTTGGCAGGCGCCGCCAGTTTCACGAGAAACTTCGGCCGCTTGTATTCTTCGACGCGGACGCCGACGCCCCCGGAAAAGCCATTGGGCCCGGGGGCCTGCGCGACGATCGACCACTGGCCCGGCAACGCCCCCGAAGCGATCGGGAAATTGCCGTTGAACGATCCGTTGGCGGTGGTCGTGTGGCGGGCCTTCGCCACCTCGCGGCCGTTGGCATCGCGGAAGACCACGTCGATTTCCCGCGCCGCAATTGCCCGGTAATCCGCCTTGGCAAAATCGCTCGCTGAGGCGATGCCCTTGTAGAAGACGATCTGGCCGGGCCGGTGGATGCCGCGGTCGGTGACGACCAGCATTGTCGACCGCGAGTCGGGCTGGATATTTGGCCAGAAACTGGTCGAGTCGGTCGCGGCCTCGTGCCGTTTGCCGTCGAGCATGGCAGTGGCCTGCAGGACAAACTCCCGCCCTGACTCAAGGAAGAGAGAATAGCGGCCGTCGTTGTCGGTCGTGGCGGTGGCGGCTTCGGTAAACGGCTGCGGATGATTGCCCTGCTGCTGGCGAATGAAAGCCTTCACCGTCGCGCTGGCCACCGGTGCTCCTGTGGCGATGTCGACAACATGGCCCGCCAGGGCACCCTCACCCGGCCGGCGGCCAGCCGCTGCAGCGTTGCCAGAGAGCTGCCGCGACTGCTCCGACACAATTGCCAGACGGGTCACCCAGACGAGAGTGACCTGTACGACATTGTCAGCCTCGCCAAAGTCGGCCTTGTGGCTGGCCAGCAGCCAGTAGGGCCCGGGCTCAAGCGCCGCCGCGTCGAGCACGGTCGCAGAAATGTCTTCGTGCCGCTGGTGATAGTCAGCGGTGGCGGGAAGATCGACGGCCACATTCTTGATCGTCGGCAGAGCAAGAATCGCCTTGCGATCGTTGTCATCGAGCCAGGCCGCCTGCGGCTTGCCCGCCTTGAGCCTACTTGGCCAGTCGGCCTTGGCGAGGCGGAGATGCACCTTCGAAAGGTTCTTATAGCTGACTCTTACTGCCGGCCACGGCGCGGCCCACGACCGCTCCGCCTGGATCGAGAGATCCTTGGCCTCGATCTGTGTGACGAGGTTTCGGCAGAGGATGCCGCCCGGGCTCTGTGGATGAGTCTCCAGACCCTTCAAAGCGAGCGCACGGGCCGCGACCAGATCGGCGTCGTTCTTCCCATCGCCCTGTTGCAGCAGGCTCGCCAGCTGAAACTGGCCCAGCGCCGCCAGCTCGTGATCGCCCGCCCGATCGATGAAGCCCTCGAGCGCGTCTTCCTTTCTGTCGTGCAGCGACTCAGGGTCACCAGCCGATACGGCCACACCGCTTGCCCACAGGATCCGGTCGAGGTCGGCTGAGAGCAGGGCGGAGCGATCGGCATCGCCCCGATGAAACTCGAGCACCGCCCGATAGAGCTTCGCGGTCTCAAGCAAGGGCGAGTCGACGTCGGTGATCGCCTTGTCGTCTTCCGGTCGCCAGGCGAGGAACTCTTTGAGTGTGCCGAGAGATGGCCCGGCAGAGTCGAGTTCGAAGGCATCTTCCGGAGCGATCAGGCCGCGTTCGCCAGACGCCGCAAAATCGATCGCATCACGGGCGACCACATCCCAGACCGTCGGCCGGTAGGCGTCGGGCATTTTTCCGGGCTGGATGATCGCCGACCACTCCGCCACCGGCAGCATCTGCAGCGCCTTTCGTTCGGGGCTGCCGGGTGCACCGACGGCCGCGGCAAATCGGTTGTTGATTTCGCCCACGATCGTAGGGAGATCCCACGCGGCGATGCTCTTGAGATCGGCGGCATCTGCGCCGCCGGTGGTCCGCTGCTGAAACCGCCAGCGGTTATTCTGAAAGAAACCCCAGGTCCAGTTGGCCCGAATCGCCTCCAGCACGCCGCGGGTTTGCGGCGGTGATTTTTCAATCGCACCGGCGAGCAGGATCAGCCGCTCGGGATCGTCGGCCGGCCGGTCGCCGGTCTCGGCCAGGATTCGCATCGCGATGGCTCGCGCGGCCTCGGCCCAGGCCCGGTCGGCCACCGCGGCCTGCTCGACGCCAGCCAAGGCCTCGACTGCCGTCTTGGGCTTGCCCTCGGCGAGCGCCTGATCCACGGCCTTCCAGGCGGCGGCCCGCGGTCCGGCGGGGGGTTCGTCACCGCGGGCTGTCTCGATCGTCATCCAGGCACCTCCCAGGAAAAGTGTTTCCAGAACAAGTGCGGCACCGACCACCACCCACGGGAATCGAACGCCTTGGCAACGCACGGCAAAGCCCTCCTGTCAGGAAATGTTCTTCTCGAGTGGAAGTCTACGGTGAGGGCAACTATTCGTTACAGTTTGGTTCGAGAATCGAGCATCGCAGGCGGCAAGAACAGCGCAAAAGCAGCTTTGTCTGGGTCCAATTGCATGCTATAATGAAGGACGGCTTCGCTGGCGGATCCTAACGCCGCAGCGGTCACATGCCGTCGCGGTCTGTCAGCAGCCAGGAGATCGTTATGCGTCGCTCCACCCGTTGGTCAGCGCTTTTTATGCTCGTCGCCCTCGTGGCGGCAGTCTCCGGCGCAGCCGGCTCTCGCGCCGCTGCCGAGCCGCTCTCCTTTAATCGTGATATCCGGCCGATCCTGGTGGAGAACTGCTTCTCCTGCCACGGGGCCGACAGTGCTTCCCGGAAGGCCGACCTGCGGCTCGATAAGCGAGACACCGCCGTTGAGTCGGGGGCAATTGCCCCGGGCGATCCCGATTCGAGTGTTCTCCTCGACCGAATTTTCTCCGACGATGCCGAGGAGGTGATGCCGCCGCCGAGCCTCAAGAAGACGCTCACGGCCCAACAGAAAGAGACGCTCAAGCAGTGGATCGCCGAGGGCGGTGAATACCAGCCGCACTGGTCGTTTATTCCGCCCACGCGGCCGGAACTGCCGGCGGTGAAGAACGAGGGCTGGCCGCGAAACCCAATCGACCGGTTCATTCTCGCTCGCCTTGACGCCGAGGGTCTTGCGCCCGCCGCCGAGGCCGACCGCCGCACGCTCGCTCGCCGCCTCGCACTGGATCTCACCGGCCTCCCGCCGGAGCCTGCCGTCGTCGAGTCTTTTGCCGCCGATCCACACCCCGACGCCTACGAGCGACTCGTCGACTCGATGCTCGGCAGCCTTGAGTGGGGCGAACATCGCGGTCGCCACTGGCTCGACTACGCCCGCTATGCAGACACCCACGGCATCCACTTCGATAACTTCCGCGAGATGTGGACTTACCGGCAGTGGGTCGTCAATGCCTTCAATCGCAACATGCCGTTTGATCAGTTCACGATCCTCCAGTTGGCGGGCGACCTTGTGAGCGACCACGGGCCCAACCCGACCCCCGAGCAGATCCTCGACAACCGGATCGCCAGCGGATTTAACCGCTGCAACATGACGACCAACGAGGGGGGCATCATCGACGAGGAATATGCGGTCCTCTATGCCCGCGACCGCACTGAGACAACCTCCGCCGTCTGGCTGGGGCTCACGACCGGCTGCGCCGTCTGCCACGACCACAAGTTTGATCCGCTCTCGCAGAAAGAGTTTTACGAACTCACCGCGTTTTTCAACAACACAACACAGGCCGTGCGGGATGGCAACATTCACAATACCCCGCCGATCCTCCCGGTGCCGAAGCCGGAGGAGCTGACGCGGTTTGTGGAGCTTGAGAAACTGGTTCCGCTGGCGAAGGCGGTGGTCGAAGACCGTAAGAAAACCGCCCGGCCGGAATTCGACGCCTGGATTGCTACAGCCACGCCCGACAGCTTGGCCAAACTCTTCCCGCAAGACACGCCGCTGCTGCAGTTGCCGCTTGTTGAAGGCGCGGGCACGGCAACCCGCGGCAAGATTGCCGGCAAGGAGAGTGATCTGCCTCTCGCCGAAAACACTGCCTGGCAGGCGGGCCCCAGCGGATTACCGGCACTGCTGCTCGACGGCAAGGCGGCGGAGCTCGCCAGCGTCGGCGACTTTGAACACGACCAGTCCTTCAGCGCGACATTCTGGCTCCGCGTGCCAGCGAATGACTCCTCCTATGCCGTGATCGCGAGAATGGATGAGGAAAACAACAGCCGCGGCTGGGATGTCTATGTGCAGGGGCGGCGGATCGCCATGCATATGATCCACGCCTACCCCAACGACGCGATCAAGGTTGTGGCGACCGATCAGCTCAAGCCCGACGTGTGGACGCTCGTGTCGGTGACCTACGATGGCTCAGGCAAGGCCGAAGGCGTGAAGCTCTTCTACGACGGCCAGCCGCAGAAGCCGAAGGTCGAAACGAATACGTTCAAGAAGAACACGATTCGCACGGAGGTGCCGCTGTCGATCGGTGGGCGGCCGAAGGGGGCCACTGCCCACGGCGTGGGCCTCACGGGCCTGTCGCTCTGGGGGCGGAGCCTCTCGGCCGGCGAGGTCGAGGGCCTGTCGCAGGCACAGTCGCTGGCCGATGTCGTGAAGCTGCCGGCCGAAGAGCGGGTGAAGGCGGCCGACGGTCTCTATGGCTGGTGGCTCGCAAGCTTTGACGAGCCGTTCAAGGCCGCTACGGCCGCAGTCTCAAAGCTTGAATCTGAGCAGACAGAGATCCGCCAGCGGGGCACGATCGCCCATGTCATGCATGAAAAAAATGAGATGGCGAAGGCGTTCATCCTCGACCGTGGCGAATACGACAAGCGGAAGGACGAGGTGAAACCGGAAACGCCCGGCATGCTGCCGGAATTTCCGGAGGCCCTGCCGCGGAATCGGCTGGGGCTCGCCCAATGGCTCCTGCTGCAAGACCATCCGCTCACAAGCCGTGTGACAGTCAACCGGTTTTGGCAGGAGGTGTTTGGCACGGGGCTGGTCCGCTCCAGCGGCGACTTCGGCACGACAGGCGAACTCCCGAGCCATCCCGAACTCCTCGACTGGCTGGCGATTGAGTTCCGCGAAAGCAACTGGGACGTGAAGCAACTCTTTCGGCTGATGGTAACGAGCGCCGCGTATCGCCAAGCCGCGGTGGCGACACCCGAGAAGCTCGTAAAGGACAACGGCAACCGGCTGCTCTCGCGGGGCCCGCGGTTTCGGATGGACGCCGAAATGGTCCGCGACTACGCCCTCGCCGCCAGCGGCTTGCTCGTGAAGCAGATCGGTGGCCCCAGCGTGAAGCCCTACCAGCCCGAGGGCGTCTGGGAGGCCGTGGCCGTGCCCGATAGCAATACCAGGAAGTATGAGAATGATAAGGGTGAGGGTCTCTATCGCCGCAGCATGTATTGGTTTTGGAAGCGGTCGGCGCCCCCCTCGTCTATGGACATCTTCAACGCGCCGTCGCGGGAGAATTGCTGCGTCAAGCGGGAGCGGACCAACACGCCGCTGCAGGCGCTTGTCACGCTGAATGATCCACAGTTTGTGGAGGCGGCCCGGGCCCTGGCCGATCGCACGCTGGAGCTGGGGGGTGATTCCGAGGACAAGCGGCTCGACTTCCTCGCCCGCCGGCTGCTCGCCCGGCCGCTCGCGGCCGATGAACTGGCAATCGTAAAGCAGTCGCTGGCCGGTCTGGGTGACTGGTATCAGGCGCATCCCGACGACGCGAAGCAACTGATCGCGATTGGCGACTCCAAGCCCCGGGCCGCCGACCCGGTGCAACTGGCGAGCTGGACGATGCTGACCAACGAATTGCTGAACCTGGATGAAGTGCTCTGCAAGTAGACGAAGTGCTCTGCAAGGAGACGAAGGAACCCGCCCATGAATCCGCCCATTCGTTCGCCGCTCGATGAACTCGGTCTGAACCTCACCCGCCGCAGGTTTTTTGGGCAAGGCAGCCACCTGCTTGGTGGCGCGGCCCTGGCGTCACTCGTTCACGAAGGCCGGGCGCTGGCCAATGCCTCAGCCGCCTCCGCGGCCAGCATCGAGCGAGTGGCAGGCGCGATCGGGCCGTATTTTGCCCCCCGGGCGAAGCACGTGATCTATCTCCACATGGTGGGCGGCCCGCCGCAGCAGGATCTCTACGACTACAAGCCGAAGATGGACGAGTGGTACGACAAAGACCTTCCCGAAAGCATTCGCAACGGCCAGCGACTGACCACGATGACGTCTGGGCAGTCGCGATTTCCGATTGCGCCGTCGAAGTTTAAGTTTGCCCAACATGGGCAGAGCGGCATGTGGGTGAGCGAATTACTCCCCCATACTGCAAAGATGGTCGACGAGATGTGCTTTATTCGCAGCATGCACACCGACGCGATCAACCACGAGCCTGCGATCACCTACATGCAGACTGGCAACCAGATTTCGGGCCGGCCGTGCCTCGGCTCCTGGGCAAGCTACGGGCTCGGTTCACTCAACAAGGATCTGCCGACGTTCGTTGTGCTCGTCGCAAAGTCGTCCAAGCCGGAGCAGGCGCAGGCCATCGGCGCTCGGCTCTGGTCGAGCGGCTATCTCCCGGGGGAATACGCCGGCGTGACGTTTCGCAGCGCCGGCGACCCAATCCTCTACATTAACAACCCGTCGGGCGTATCGGCGGAGGTCCGCCGCCAGACGCTCGACGGCTTGCAGGCCCTCAATCAGAAGACACTCGCGCAGATCGGCGACCCCGAGACGCAGACCCGTATTTCGCAATACGAGATGGCCTTTCGCATGCAGTCGAGCGTGCCGGAATTGACGAACCTCGCCGGTGAATCGGCAAGCACGCTCGCCCTCTACGGCGAGCAGGTGAAGAACCCGGGCTCGTTTGCCAACTCTGTTCTCATGGCCCGACGGATGGTCGAGCGCGGCGTGCGGTTTGTACAGCTCTATCTCAACCACTGGGACACCCATGCCAACGTCGTGGGCCGGCTCACGAGCGGCTGCAAAGACATCGACCAGCCCTGCGCCGGGCTGATCCAGGATCTGAAGGCCCGCGGCCTGCTCGACGAGACGCTCATTATTTGGGGAGGGGAATTTGGCCGCACGGTCTATTCACAGGGCGGGCTCTCAAAGGAAAACTATGGCCGCGACCACCATCCGCGGTGCTTCACGATGTGGATGGCCGGCGGTGGTTCTCGGCCGGGCCAGATCTATGGCGAGACCGACGACTTCTCCTACAATATCGTGAAGGATCCGGTGCATGTTCGCGACTTTCACGCCACCGCGCTCCAGTTGCTCGGCTTTGACCACGAGCGGTTCACGTATCGCCACCTCGGTCTCGACCAGCGGCTCACCGGCGTGGAGCACGCGAAGGTGATCAGCGACCTGCTGGCCTGAAGGATTTCTTCCCCGCCCAGGCGTGATCCGCCTTCTTCTGGAGACGATTTCATGTTTTTCTCCGTGCGAGTAGCTCGCGGATCGCGATTCGCGGTGGCCCTCGCTGTGCTGGTCTTCAGCGCATCCCAGCCCGCCAAGGCCGCCCGACTCGACCTCCAAGAAGGCGACCACATCTGCATTATCGGTGGCGGTGTGGCCGATGCCATGCAGCACACCGGCTGGCTTGAGGTGCTGCTGCAGAGCCGGTTTCCCAACCACCAACTCGTGATCCGTAACCTCGGATTCGAGGGGGACGAGATCGAACTCTCGAAGCGGCTACGCAGCGCTGACTTTGGCACACCCGACCAGTGGCTCGCCGGGGCCGCACCGATCCCGAAGCCCGACGACATCAAGGACAAGGCAAACGTTCGCGAAAACCGGTTCGAACGCACCGGCACAAAAGCCGACGTCATCTTTGCCTTTTTCGGCTCAAACGAAGCCCATGCCGGCCCCGCTGGCCTCGACGCCTTCAAGAAAAACGTTGCCGCGTTTATCAAGCACACGCTCGCCCAGAAATACAACGACGTCGAGACCCCCAAACTCGTGATGCTCTCACCGATCGCCCACGAGGACCTCGCCCGTCCCCATTGGACCGATGGCAAGACCCACAACGTCAACCTCGCCCTCTATACCGAGGCCTTGGAAGAGGTCTGCCAGGCAAACGAAGTGCAGTGCGTCGATCTCTTCACGCCGACTCAGGAGGCCTACGCCAAGATTGCCGAACCGCTCACCAGCGACGGCATTCATCCTAATGAACGGGGCGACCGCGAGATCTCCCGGCTGATCGACGAATCACTCTTTGGCGCGCATCCCGCCCGCGATCCCAAGTCGCTCGCCCGCCTGCAGCAGGCGGTGGCCGATAAGAATTACCACTGGTTTAACCGCTACCGGGTCACCGACGGCTACTCCACGTTCGGCGGCCGGGCGTGGCTGAAGTTTATCGACGGCCAGACCAACTATGAGGTCGGCCAGCGGGAACTCGATTATCTCGACGTCAAGACCGCCAACCGCGATCGGCGGATCTGGGCCACGGCCGCCACGCTCGCGGATCCTCGGGCCCCGCTCCCCGCGGTCGAAGACGTCGGCCTGCCGGTGCTGATCAACGTCACGACCAACAAGCCGGGCAAGCTTGAGGGTGGAAAGCACGAGTTTCTCTCCGGCCAAGAGTCCCTCGAGAAGATGACTGTCCACCCCGGCATGAAGGTCGAACTCGTGGCCGACGAAGGGATGTTTTCAGAACTCATCAATCCGGTGGCGATGAGCTTTGACGCAAAGGGACGGCTCTGGGTGGCGGTCTGGCCGAGCTATCCGCACTGGCGACCCGACGAAAAGATGAACGATAAGATCCTGATCCTCGAAGACAACAACGGCGACGGCAAGACCGACAACGTGAAGACGTTTGCCGACGACCTCCACAACCCCATTGGGTTTGAGTTTTCGGGGAAGGGCGTGATCGTGTCGCAGGGGCCAGACGTGCTCTATCTCGAAGACACCAACGGTGACGATAAATATGACATCAAGCAGCGGATCATCCGCGGCCTCGACACTGCCGACACCCATCATCAGGCCAATAGCTTCATTCTCGATCCTGCCGGCGCCCTCTACTTCCAAGAGGGCACGTTTCAGCATTCGCAGCCGGAAACACCGTGGGGACCGCCGGTCCGCGTCGTTAATGGCGCGGTCTTCCGGTATGAGCCTCGCACCGGCCGATTTGGCCTCTACACTTCATATGCGTTTGCCAATCCCCACGGTCATGCCTTCGACGCTTGGGGCGACGATATCGTCGTCGACGGCACCGGCGCCGTGCCCTACTGGGGCAGCGTCTTCTCCACTCGGCTCGACGGCCTCGACAAGCACTCGGAAGCCCCGAGCGTCTACAAGCAGCGGACCCGTCCCTGCCCAGGGATTGAGGTGCTTTCCAGCCCGCACTTCCCCGCTGCGCTCCAGGGCAACCTGCTCGTGGGCAACGTGATTGGCTTCCAGGGGATCCTGCAATATGTCTTCAAGCCAGGGCAGAATCCGGCGGCCGACGCCTACCCAGAGGCGATCGAGGTGGAGCCGATTGTGTCGTCGAGCGACGTCAACTTCCGACCGGCCGATCTCGAAATGGGCCCCGATGGCGCGATCTATTTCACCGACTGGCAAAACCCAATCATCGGCCACATGCAGCACAACCTCCGCGACCCCAGCCGCGACCGCATCCACGGCCGCGTCTACCGCATCGTGATGGACGGCAAGCCGCTGGCTCAGCCGACGCCAATCGCAGGCCGCAGTGTGGCCGACCTCGTGCCGCTCCTGGCAGATCCCACCGACCGTCTCCGCTACCGCGTGCGGCTGGAACTCTCCGGCCGACCGGAGGCCGAAGTGGTGCCGGCTGTGAAGGCATGGCTGGCGAAGCTCAATTCTAGTGCGCCGGAATATGAGCAGCTCCGAGTCGAGGCCTTTTGGATGCTGAGACAGTTTGACCAAGTTGAGCCGGCGCTGCTGGAGCAGGTGTTGACTGCGAAGAATCCCCGCTCCCGCACGGCTGGGATGCGGGTCTTGGCGGCGATCTTCGACCGCGTGCCGAATGCCCTCGACCTCGTGCGGCGAGGTGCGGCCGACGAGAGCCCTCGGGTCAGACTTGAGTCGCTGCGAACAGCGACGTTCTTGCGGCAACCAGCGGCCATTGAAGCCCTGGCGATCGCGGGTGAGTTTCCCAGCGACCGCTTCATGGATTACGTGAAGAAGGAAGCGGCCCGCGTGCTGGAGCCGGAGTTTAAACAGGCCCGCGACGCCAAAGAGACTATCGCCTTTGCCACGGACGCCGGCCGAAAATATCTCTACCGTTCGCTCAGCAACGACGAATTGCTGATTGAGCCGCGGTCAACGCCGGTCTACCGCGAACTCTTGCTCCGCGGAGGAATCGACGAGAAGCTGCGCATGGAGACGATCGAGGCGATCGCGGCCACTGACAAGTCGACGGTCGTGAAGGTGGTGGCTGATGCCCTCGCCGCGCTTGACCGCAAGGAGGGAGAAGTCGATTCAAACACGGTGTTTGAACTGATCCGCGTGTTGCTCGGCCGACCGAAGCAGGAGCTCGTCGAACTCCGTGGCGACATGGAGCGACTGGCCACCAGTGCGAAGCGGCCGGTGATGCGACGGATTGGCTACGTGGGGCTTATGAACATCGACGCGCAAGCGGTCGGTGGCGACCCCACCGCCAAGGTCTGGACGCTCGCCACTGCCGATCCCCGCCGGCTCATTGACCTGGCCGAAGCCCTGCCGCTGGTCAGCGATCCCGCCGCTCGGACAAGCCTCTATGAGCGAATCTTGCCACTTCTCAGCGGCCTAACGGGCGCGGAAAATAAGGTGCCCGGCACGCTCGGTCGCTTCGTGCGGATCGAGCTCCCCGGCAAACAGAAGACGCTCACGCTCGCGGAGGTCGAGGTGTTTGCCGGTGGCAATAACGTTGCCCGCAAGGGGAAAGCGACTCAGATAAATACTGCCTTCGGTGGTGATGCTGCCCGGGCGATCGACGGCAATACGAATCCCGATTTTGAAAAGGGGGGCCAGACACATTCCACGGACGGTACTGAGAATCCGTGGTGGGAAGTCGATCTCGGGAGTGACCAACGGATCGAGCGGATCGTCATTCACAACCGGGAAGGTGCGATGGGAGAACGGCTTAAGTCGTTTACGCTTAAGTTACTCGACAGTGGACGGGCCGAGGTCTTCAAGCTGGAGAAGCAGCCTGCCCCATCTCTTGCGGTAGAGTTTCCACTCGACAGCGAGACCGACCGGCTCGCAGCCGCCGTTCGCCGGGCGGCGTTCCCGGCCCTCGCGGGAGTCCGCGGCCGCGAATCAGAGACCTTTAAGAAGATCGCACCGTTCGTGATGGAAGGCAGCGATCGCCCTGCCGCCATCCGGGCGCTGGCGTTGATTCCCGTGGCTCAGTGGCCCACCGAGGAGGCTGCGCCGCTGCTCGACACGCTGCTTGCATCGATGAAAGAAGCTTCTGCCGACGACCGGGCCAGCGACTCTGGCCTAGCGGCCTGGCAGTTTGCCGAAAACCTCACCACGCTCCTACCAGCGGCCGAGGGAAAGTCTCGCCGAGCGCAGCTGGCCGATCTGGGCGTGCGAGTGGTCCGCATCGGCACGGTGTATGAGCGGATGGCCTACGACAAGGAGACGATTGCGGTGCAGGCCGGCAAGCCAGTGCTCTTTGTCTTGGAGAATGCCGACGCCATGCCGCACAACTTCGTGATCACAAAGCCCGGCCAGATGCAGTCGATTGGCGAACAGGCCGAGAAAGAGGCGCAGAATCCCGCGTTTGCAAAGCAGGGTTTCGTCCCGAAATCGTCCGAGATCCTCGTCGCCAGTGGGCTCATGCAACCTCAGGCCTCGCAAAAGATAACGTTCAACGTGCCGACCGAACCGGGTGTTTACCCTTATGTCTGCACCTATCCGGGCCACTGGATGCGGATGTTTGGGGCGATGTATGTCGTCGACGATCTGGAGGGCTATCTCGCCGATCCAGCCACCTATCTGGCGGCGCATCCGCTCCCGATCAAAGACGACCTCCTCAAGGACCGCCGGCCACGGACAGAATGGGCGCTCGCCGACTTGGAAGGGGGCGTGAAGAGCCTGGAGAAGGGCCGCTCGTTTGTGCATGGTCGCGAACTCTTCCGCACGACGAGTTGTCTCTCCTGCCACAAAATGGGCGACGCGGGGAATGCCTTTGGCCCTGAGCTGGCGAAGCTCAATGCCGACATGACGCCGCTTGAGATCACTCGGCACATCCTCGAGCCGTCGCTTCGGATTGAGGAAAAATACCGTTCCACAACCGTGCTGACCGACGATGGCCGATCGATCACCGGCCTCGTTGTTGAGGAGACGCCGACCGAGGTGGCCATCGTAGAAAATCCGCTGGCAAAGGCGGATCCTGTCCGGATCAAAAAGAGCGCGATCGACGAACGCACGACTTCTCCTGTGTCAATCATGCCAAAGGGCATGCTCGACAAACTCACGCGGGACGAAGTGCTCGACCTCATCGCCTACGTTGCCGCCCGGGGCGACGAGTCCAGCGCCCTCTTCAGCCCGGCTGGGTGTCACCACACCGAGAAATAATCAGTATGGGTGAAAACACTGCCGGCATGACGGAAGCTCAGAAGAAGCCACTTCGACCGCTTGATGCGCACGAGCGGCGGGTGCTCGGCGTGCTCATTGAGAAGGGCAAGACGACGCCCGATCAGTATCCACTCTCGCTCAATGCGGTCGTCACCGGCTCCAACCAGAAGAGCAACCGCGATCCGGCCATGACGCTCGATGAGGAGAGTGTGACCCGGGCGCTGGTCAGCCTGCGGCAGGCGGGCGCAATTGCAGAAGTGTTTGGCAGCGGCAAGATTCCCCGCTACCGGCATCTGGCCTACGAGTGGTTTGGCGTGGGCAAGGAGGAACTGGCGATCATGGGAGAATTACTCCTGCGGGGCGAACAGAGCGAGGGGGATCTTCGCGGCCGTGCCAGCCGCATGGATTTATTTCCTGATCTCGACGCCCTCCGCAAGCATCTCGATACACTTGCCTCCCGGGGGCTTGTCATCTGGCTCTCGCCGCCCGGCCGGGGCCGGATGCTCACGCATGGCCTATTGCCGACCGAGAAGCTCGAGAAGGTGCGATCGCAGGTAGCCGCCGTCGCCAAAGCTTTAGTCACCGTGGATGCCGAGCCAATCAGCAGCGACGCCAGCCGGGCCGACGGTGGAGTGGCTTCCGAACCGCTGGCCGCCCGGGTCGCACGGCTCGAAGTGGAAGTCGTGGAACTGCGTGAGCGATTGGCCACGGTCGAGCGTGCTTCCGCCTAAAGTGGCGGTCCACCGGCAGCTGGCGGGAATGGCCGACCACACCGCCGACCAGATCCTGATCAGGCGATGCCTTCCAGCCTCATAGCCTGCCAGTCGGCTTCGGTCGCCTTGGCCATGGTGCCACACAGCAAGTCGCCGACCGGTAATGCAACGTTAAAGTTTTTGTCGGGGTAGCGGTGATGGAGGACGGCGTGACTATCGAAGAAGTCTTTCGTCACAGGCTGCGGCGACACACTTCCTAAAGATTGATCGGCACTAAAATCGGTCAAACGGGTGAAACAACGATAAATCGGTGTTTAGAAAAGCGCTGAGAGCCTACGGTGCACCAGCTTATTGGCCATAAAAAAAGCTGCCGTCCCCGAAGGGACGGCAGCCAGAGAAACATTTGGTGGGCCGCATCAACGGCAAGCCCGTCGACCCGCCGCTATCGGCGCAGCCCTCCGGTACAGTCGGTTTGAGTCACTCAACCACCTCCTTTCGCAAAAGAAATCCCAGCCGTCGCAACCACTGCGAGGTCGCCGCCGGGCTGTTTTCTCCCCAACCGCCGCTGGGGAACGTAACCAGATTATAGACGGCCAGGGGCAGCCGCCAAAATCCCTTATTTTGGGCGATTTTTTGAGAACGATTGAGACTCCGCTCCCTGACCCGCAAGGAGTAGACGGTCGAACGTCATGGCGGCACCCATGCCCTCGTTTTTAGAATCAGCGATCACAGAGGCAATTTCATCGTCATCAAGTTCGATGCGACGGTCTCCCTGAAGGACCTTTATCAGAGTTGGCTCCTGACCAGGTTCGAAAGCGTCGCTGAGTAGAAATCTCAGTGCGTCCAGCGGCAGGATCGGCTGCTGGGTGCGGATGCGGTGGCCTTGGAAAGAGTTCATACAATCCCCCTTTGAAATCGAATCCATCTATCCCCTCACAGCGATGGATCCTACGCCACTGCCACTGGTTTGGCAACGCGACTTCTGTCACTGTAAAAAAGTGAAGGCCGGAGAGCGCCACGGTGACGCTCTCCGGCCCAACTTGTTCATGATCGAACATGACCAGCGTTCGGGGCTTAGTAACGGCGTCCGCCGCCACCACCACCGCCGCCGCCGCCGCCGCCGTAGCCGCCAC
>JBAXUW010000340.1:0-2964 GCA_037129495.1 Planctomycetota bacterium
CTTGCTGTCCACCTTGCATGCCACCTTGCTGTCCACCTTGCTGTCCACCTTGCATTTGTCCGAGGGCCGAGCCGCAGGTCAGGGCGAGCAGGGCCACGGCCAGCATTGCCCGGGCCCCGGCGGTAGTCTGCAGGCAACGCTTCCAGACCACGATCAACGTGGGTGCGGAAAGCAGGCGGGTGAGTGATACAGCCATGAGTCACCTTGCAAGAGATTTAGAGCGAACCGACGGACACTCCCGGTGTTTAGTTCGGCCTGCGCAGGCGGAAAGGTTGGATTTTTCTGCTGTGGCGGGCGCTCTCTCGCCGCCCACGCCATTTCTCCCAGTCCTTAAGGTCATCCTACTCCGGCGGGCGACCGACCCGGCGGACCGCGGCGGTTCGGCTCCGAATCCCGCTTTTTAGCGGCAAGTCCGATCGGGGCCCGCAGGCAACCCGGCCCGAGTAGATCGACCACTTCCCGATGGAATGTTGGCGTCCAAGCCAATTGACTGCGGTCGGTCTCCATCAGCACGCGGCGGCCATCGGCCAGTTCCAGCACCAGCCGCAGGGGCACCTGCCCTGGGTGGCGGCGAACAATCTCCGCGAGTCGGTCGAGCGTGGCGGTGGAATGTTCTGTCTCGGTGAGCTTGATGGTCAGGCTACGGGCGGGCTTTCCCCAGATATCTGCGATCGGCACGAGGTCATTGACGATCAGGTTGGTCTCCTCGCTCCCGGCCCGGCGGTCGATCGAGCCCGCCACCACCACCACGGCGTCGGGCTGCAGAAGTTCCCCGAGTCGGGCGTAGTCTTCCGGCCAGCAGATCGTACGGACGAGGCCGTCCATGTCTTCCAGATCAAACATTCCATAGCGCGTGTGCGTCGAGCCCGGCCGGGCCTGCTTCACATTTGAGAGTTTGAGGGCCCCCACGAGCCCCCCGATCACGACATCACTCTTTGGCTTGGCGGCGCCGAGATCGCCGATGCTATGGGTGCAGACGGCCGAAAGAATGTCTTGGTATTCGGCCAAGGGATGGCTGTGCACGTAGTAGCCCAGCACCTCTTTTTCAGCGGACCGCATTTCCAGGTCAGAAAGCGGCGGCACATCGGGCAATGCCGTCGACGGCGCGGCGGCCGCTGGCGTCGGTTCGTCGAGAGCGTCAAAAAGGTTTTTCTGTCCGCTCTTCCGATCGGCCAGCCGCGAGGCTCCAGCGGCGAGTGCCCGCTCGATGCCCGCCCCAATCGCGCCACGATGGCCGCCGAGTGAGTCGAGGGAGCCCGACTTCGCTAGGCTTTCGACGGCGGTCTTATTGACCACCGATGGGTCGAGACGGCTACAGAAATCGTAGAGATCCTTGAATTGGCCGCCCCGCTGTCGCTCGGCCCGGATCGCTTCCGATGCCTGGCCACCGCAGCCCTTGATGGCCGCGAGTCCGAAGTGGATCTTGCCGTCGGCCACGGTGAAGTCGGGCCCTGAGGCGTTGACATCTGGCGGCAGCACATCGATCTCCATCCGGCGGCAGTCTTCGATGTGCTCGACGAGAGCGTCTTTCTTCTTAAAGTTTCGGCCGGTGATGTCGCCGGAAAGCAGTGCCGCCATGAATTCCACTGGGTAGTGCGTCTTCAAATAGGCCGTCTGCCAGGCGAGCAGTGCGTAGGCGGTGGAATGGCTCTTGTTAAAGCCGTAGCCGGCAAACTTTTCAATCAGCCCAAATACTTCATTAGCTTGCGACCTCAGCATCCCCTTGGCCTGCGACCCGCTGACAAACTGTTCGCGAAACGCCGCAATCGTCTCATGTTTCTTCTTGCTAATCGCCTTGATGCAGGTGTAGGCGCTCGAGAGTTCGATGCCGCCGAGCCGCTCCAGGATCCGCATCACTTGCTCCTGGTAAACCATCACGCCGTGTGTCTCCTCGAGCACCTCCTTCATAACGGGGTGGAGATACTCCGCCCGCTTGCGACGGTGCTTCACGGCGACGTAGTCATCCACCATCCCGCCCTCGAGCGGTCCCGGACGGTAGAGCGCATTGACGGCGACGATGTCGAGAAAATGGTCGGGTTTCATCCGCTGGAGCAGATCGCGGATGCCGCCACTTTCGAGCTGGAAGATGCCCTTGGTCTCGCCGCGGCAAAGCAGATCGAACGTCGGCTGGTCGTCCAGCGGGAAGGCCAGTGGATCGGGCGTTGTACCCCGCGTGGCGGTGATGATCTCGAGTGTCTTGGCGACAACCGTCAGATACCGCAGGCCGAGGAAGTCCATCTTCATGAGCCCGGCCCGCTCGACGTCGCCCATGGCCCACTGGGTGATCACTTCCTCCTTGCCAGTCACTCGCTGCAGCGGCACGTATTCCACGAGTGGCCGATCAGCAATCACGACGGCGGCGGCATGCGTGCCGACGTTACGGGCGAGGCCCTCGATCCGACCTGCCAGATCGACAAGCTCCTTGATCTCGCCGTCGGCCTCGCAGGCGGCTGCAAGCTGCGAGCCCGGGGCTGCCGCCTCCGCAAGCGAGATTCCCAACTGGTCGGGCACGAGGGCCACGATCTGATCGACGCGGGAGATCGGCATTCCCAACGCGCGGCCCACATCACGGATGGCGGCGCGAGCCGCCAGCGTGCCAAACGTGCCGATCTGCGCGACGTTGGCCGCGCCGTATTTCTTCTTGACGTAGTCGATGACATCGCTGCGACGTTCTTTGCAGAAGTCAATGTCGATATCGGGTGCCTCCCGACGGTTGATGTCGAGAAACCGCTCGAAGAGCAGGTCGTATTCCAGCGGGCAGACATGCGAAAGATAGAGCGAATAGGCGACGAGCGATCCCACGCCCGAGCCTCTGGCCGCCGCAGGAATGCCCTGCTCGCGGGCATAGCGGACGAAGTCCCAGACGATCAGGAAGTAGCTGGCGAAGCCGAGTGTATTGATCACGCCGAGCTCCCGCTCGAGGCGTTCCATCACCTGCGGATGCAGTTCAACCTGCGGATGCAG
>JBAXUW010000341.1:0-2964 GCA_037129495.1 Planctomycetota bacterium
CTTCGGCAGGGCGTGCTCGTCGTGGGGGTTGGGTTCGGGATCCTCTTCGCGCTCCTCGTGGGGCGGGTGCCCCAGGCTGTTGCCTGCCCGTTCTGTTCAGCGGTGTCGCTGACCTTTGCCCAAGAAATCGCGCAGAGTCAGGTGGCAGCGATCGTTCGGCTCGTCGAGCCGCCGGCAGCGGGTTCCCTTTCGCCCCGTGCTGAAGGGCCGCTGCCCAAAGGAAAGTTTGCCGTGGTCGAGGTGCTCAAGGGGGCCGACCTAATCGCGGAGGCCGGGCATGCCGGAGTCGATGGAGTCCCAATCGAGACGATCATCCTTGAGGCGAAGCCAGCGGGCACGCTCTTCTTACTGATGGGCATCGAACCGCCGAAACTGGTCTGGTCCAGCCCGATCCCCGTCAGTGAGCGGGCCGTCGCCTACATCCGGAAGCTTTCGGCGCTCCCCGAGAAAGGGCCCGATCGGCTGGCATTCTTCCAACAGCATCTGGAAGATCAGGACGAAACCCTCGCCCGTGATGCCTACGACGAATTCGCCGTGGCTCCCTATGCCGATGTCCGCGGGCTCGCCGATCGAATGGATCCGACGCGACTGCTTGGATGGATTGAGGATCCCAAGGTGCAGGCCAACCGACGGCGACTCTATGCCACGATGCTCGGCGCCTGCGGCACGAAGGCCGACGCCGACCGCATCGGCAGAATTCTCGCCAACCAGGATCTGGGGCCCGAAAAGGCCGAGATTCGCAGCGGTCTGGATGCCCTGATCGCCTGCTACGTGACGCTCCGCGGGCCCGACGGTCTCGACCTCATTGATGAACTTTTTCTCAAGCGTCGCGGCCGCGACATTCCGTTCACCGAGACCTATGCCTCCGTGATGGCACTACGGTTTCTGGGGGAAGAGTCTGCCAGCGTACCGAAGGAGCGTGTGCTCCAATCACTACGGCTCCTGCTGGAGGAGCCCAAACTCGCCGATCTCGTGATTGCTGATCTCGCCCGCTGGCAGGATTGGTCGGCCATCGACCGGCTCGTGGAGCTCTTTGAAAAGGCAGAAGCTGACAATATCTTCGTCCGCGAACCAATCGTGAACTATCTGCGGGCCTGCCCGCTGCCCGAGGCCGCTGCCGCCATTGCCAAGCTTGAAAAGATCGACCCTGAGGCAGTCCGTCGCGCCGCGACGCTGGCCGCGTTTGCCGGCGCTGTCGGTCCCAAGGCAGGCGGCCCGGCGGCGGCCGCAAGCGCTCCCGTACACCAAGACAACGACGGCGACCCGGGCAATCCAGACACAGCCCTCCCAATGGATCCCTCCTCCCGCGGCGCGGCCCTGTCGCAACCACAGCCAACACCGACAGACGAGGCAACGATTGCGGCCCGAATTCCAGCGGTCCTCGCCGACGAGGAGGCCACCGACGACGCCCCTGGCATCGATCCGTCCAAGACCACGGGCGTCCAGCCCGCAGCCGCAGCCTCGACTCCCTCCGTCCCAGCGGCAGCTGGCGGTTCACAGACGGTGACGTGGGCCATCGCAGTCATCGCCCTCTTGCTTGCCCTCTTGCTCGGCTTCTGGGCCTGGGCGAAGCTGCGGGCAGCCGATGCCGGTCCATCCGCACGCTAGAGGCAATTCCCCATGCCAGTAGGTCTCTTCGACACAGGATCGCCAGATGTCGCCGATCGCACGGAAGGCAGCGACGACGCCGGTCGCTACCGTGCGGTTGCTACCACGGCGATCGCCGCCGCGGTGGCGGCCGCACTATCGCCGCTCGCGTTTCTCGACTGGTGGCTGGTAATTGTGCCCACCGTGGGACTGGTGCTTGGCGTGGTCGCTTTCCGCACGATCACGCAGCGGCCCGACGAGTTTATCGGCCGGCCCCTCGCGATCGGAGCGATCGTCGTGTCGGCAGTGACGCTCGTCGGCGGGTTGGTCACGCTCTCGCGGGCCTATGTTGCCGAACTGCCAGAGGGCTTTGAGCGGATCAACTACAGCTTGCTCCAACCGCTCGCTGGCGATCCGACAAACGCCGTGCCCGAGACCGCCCAGAATATCAATGGCCGCAGCGTGCTGCTCAAGGGCTACATGTATCCCGGGAAGCAGCAGCAAGGCATCACACAGTTTCTGCTCGTGCGGGATCAGGGCGACTGCTGCTTCGGCGGGAGTCCCAAAATCACCGACCGCGTGCTCGTGCAGTTGCGGGCTTCGCAGGGGATCAGTTTCTCAGGTCGACTCACCAAGATTGCCGGCCGATTTGTCATCCGTCCTATGAGCGCGCCAGGCCTCGATGGTGGCGTGATCTACCATCTTGAGGACGCGTTTGAGCGTTAGGCATACTTCTGCCCACGGGTTGCTGATCGTCATCCTGGCGGGATGTGGATCGCCGACTGCGCCGCCGCAGACCGTCGCGCCGACCGCTGGAGCACCGGCCCCCACCCCGCCGCGGCCGACTCCAGTCCCACCGGCTCTCACTCGACCGACGGCCCTGCGTGAGATCTCATTTGATGACATTCAATTGGCCATGCAGAAGGGGGATCCCTTCTCCCGCGACCTCCTGCCACAACAGGTGACCGCCCTGGAGGGCACCCGGGTACGGATCCGCGGCTACCTGCTGCCGAGTTTCCAGCAGACCGGCCTGACACAGTTTGTGCTGGTTCGCGATAATCAGGAATGCTGCTTCGGGCCTGGGGCCGCGCTCCACGACTGTATTGTTGTCCGGATGGTGCCCGGAAAGTCGGCTGCTTTCTCCATCCGGCCCGTGGCCGTGACAGGCACGTTTCGCGTCGATGAACTGCGGGGACCGGATGGCCGGCACCTCGCAATCTACACTCTCGACGGAGACTCTGTGCAGTGACCCAGTGGTCATTGGTACTATCTCCCGACGGGCGGTGAGGCCGCTGCCGGGAGAGCTCATCACCCCTAGATCACAGCCACCAGCCACCAGCCACCAGCCACCAGCCACCAGCCACCAGCCACCAGCCA
>JBAXUW010000342.1:0-2942 GCA_037129495.1 Planctomycetota bacterium
GCCCAAGCGCCGCGCCCGCGATCGCCCCCACCAGGCCGAGCAGCGCCGCCTCCACTATTACGAATCGCTCTACCTGTCGAACGGTGGCCCCCAGCACGCGGAGCAAGGCGAATGACCGCCGCCGCTCCGTCACATTCATGAGCATGGCATTGCCCACGATGAACCCAGCCATGGCCACGGTGAGGCCCGTGACAAAATCGAGACCGAGGTTGGCCGAGTGGAGCACGTCTTCGGCCATGCCCGCGCGGCCGGCTGGCACTTCCGCGGCCAGTTCGGCCGGCAGCCGTTTTGAAATCGCTGCCAGTACGGCCGGTCGCGACGCGCCTGCCGCAAGCACCATGCGAACCCGGTCGACGAGCCCGAAGGCATTTGACATATCTTTCAGCGGCTCAATCCTCACCACCACGCCGCCCCCCTCGGTAAACCATTTCATCGACTGACTTTCTGCGATCCCGACCACCTGCATCCGCCGCACGCCCCGTCGGGCAAACAGGATCACTTCGTCACCCAACTGCTTGCCGAGGCCCGCAGCCAAGCCGGCATCAAGGATGATTTCATCGGCCGCCTCGCAGGGGATGCCTGCGGAGAGCGTCAGCAGGCCTGTCGCCACCAGCGCCGCGGCATCGACGCCGACTGCCACTGCCACCGCCACGCTGGCCGCCGTGGCCAGCGCCCGGCCTGGCCGCTTTCGCCACTGCTTGCGAAGGAGCCTGCTCATCGTCATGACCGCCCCGTCTCAGTCCCATCGGCCCCTGAGCAAGCGGCGGTGTCGGCCTCGATAACGCCGTCGCACATGCGGATCCTCCGCGTGGCCGCGGCGGCGATGCCATGGTCGTGGGTGACGAGGATCACCGTCTGCTGGCGCTCCGCCACCAGAGCCTTAAGGAACTCAATGACACGTCCCGAGTTCACTGAATCGAGAGCGCCGGTGGGCTCGTTGGCCAGCACAATCGCCGGCGCGGCGACAAGCGCGCGGGCAATCGCCCCACGCTGCTGCTCGCCGCCGGAGAGTTCATCCGGACGATGCCCCGCCCGATTCACCAAGCCGACCGTCTTCAGAGCCTCAATCGCCGCCGCCGCACACGGGCCAGCGCATCGTCATCGAGCGTCGCCAGGTCGACCCCTTCGAGCAACACGCTCCCCGTCGTGGGCCACGCTCGCCGCCCCGGCGACGCTGCCGCGAAAGGTCTTGTAAAGCTGCTCCGCACGGAGGATCGACATGAGCGACGGTATCTTTCAGGGCCTCTCGGGAACGACTCAAGTAACCCAACGTACCTATTGTTCTGGCTGATTGGCGGAGTCTTCCGAAGATCCTGAAAAGGTGTGTGGTTCCAGTTGAAGCGGTCAGGGTGAGTCTGCCGAATTGTTAAAACGGCGGACTGCCTGGCAGTCAAATCATGAACCCATACCATCCCACACGAGTTTCAGCCAAAAGCCCCCAGGCCGCCCTGCGCGGCGGCGGGCTCGCCGCTCTCGTGACAATCGCCGCGGTCGTGTCTGGTGAGCTTCTGTCACTGCGTGCTAGCCACGGGGCCGACTGGGCAAAAACGCCAGACGGCCTGCGTCTGCCCGAGCCTGGAGTATCCCTAGGCAGCCTCCCCGAAAACGCGGTTGTGCCACTGCTCGACGACCCCACACGAGACGCGGCCCACGGGCCCACGCCGAAGACGCTCGAGGAGTTTGTGCGACTCTCCCTCGAAAGCCATCCGAAACTCCGCGCTGCCCAGGCCGCGGTCGAGGCGGCCCGCGGCAAGGCGGTGCAGGCTAGGCTCTATCCCAATCCGGTTGTCGCCGGCTTCTCGCCGCAGGCTGCGGGACCGGAAAGCCAGTGGAGCGGCACAGTCGCTCAAGACCTCGTCACCGCTGGCAAACTGCGGCTCTCGCAGCAGGGGGCCCTCCGCGAGGTACAGAGGGTGGAATACGACCTGATCCGCACCCGGTTTGACGTTATTTCTGAGGTGCGGCAGAGCTTCTACTCGCTGCTTGTTTCACAGCGGCGCATGGAGATCTATCAACTGCTGATGGACATCGCGAAGCGGTCGTACGAAATCGGTCGGCAGCTCGCCGAGGCGGGCGAAGGCACGAAAGCTGACGTTCTCTTCTGGAGCATCGAGCGGGATCGGGCCGAGGTCCGCCTCCTCAACGCCTCGGTCTTCATTGAGACCGGGCGGCGGCAGGTCGCCACGGCGATCGGCCTCCCGCGGGCTGATGTCGGCACCGTCGAGGGCGATCTGTTTCGAAAGCTGCCCAACTTCGACTTAAAAATGCTGCAGGAGGCGGTCGTGCGGGCCAATGCTCGGCCCCGCGCCGCGGAGGCTGAAATCGCCCGATCACAGTGGGCGCTGGAGCGGGCGGTAGTTCAGCCGATTCCGAACGTCAACTTGATGGGCGGCTACCAGCGACAGGTCGGTCCGGCACAGGATCAGGGCCTGGCCCAAGTGATGATGGCCGTGCCACTCTTCGACCGCAATCAGGGCAACATTCGCTCTGCCCGCGCCGACATCGCCACCTCGCGGGCGAACCTCCGCACGATCGAGATCGACCTCGCAAACCAAACCGCACAGGTGATCGCCGCCTACCGCACCTCGCAGCGGCTGACGGAGTGGTATGCGCAATACATCCTGCCGAAGGCCCGCGAAACGGTGCAGCTGACGCAGACGCTCTACGCCCGTGGTGAGGTGACGTTCTTGAGCCTCCTGCAGGCCCAGCGGATTCTCACCGAAACGGAACTGGCATTTGTCGAGTCGCAGGCCGAACGCTGGACCGGCGCCGTGACAATTGCCAGCCTGTTGCAGCTCGAACAGTTTCCGCCGGAGGCCGATGCGCCGGCTGCGATCGTCACCAACGACCTCGATAGCGAACTCAATCCCCGGCCCGTCAATCCGCCGGGCCAGTTACCCGCCGCGCCAGTCCAGCCATTACCAGCGCCGTGAGCTCGACAG
>JBAXUW010000343.1:0-2913 GCA_037129495.1 Planctomycetota bacterium
AGCTGGACGTGAAGGCCAGCCAGAGAAACGCAGTCATGATCGCCTCCGGGAATGGTGTGGGCGTGGGTGGTGTTGGGGGTGGGAAATAAATCCAGCCCGAGAGCGTTCGTGGAGTTTGGTGAGCACCCTATTGGCCAGAGCTTGAAACGCCCGGCGAATGCGGTGCTCACGGGAAAGCGCCAGTGCCAGCCCGGAGGCAAGCAGGGCGCAGAGAATGAGCGTGGTGGTCATGGGGAAGAGGTTTCCATGGGGAAGGTGGGATGTGAGGGTCAGTTCCGGCAGGCGAGCTCGGCCAGATCAATGGCTAGCCACCTGTCGTTGGCGAAGTCGTAGAATTCCACCTCGCGAAAGAGTGCAGTCGGGACGGGCGTGGGTGTGAATCTCCACGTGTCGGGATAACTGCCGAGTTCGAGGCCGGCGATAAGGAGCCCGATGCAGACGCTGGGCTTGGTGCCGGCGATCAGAGGGAGCTGCTGGAAGACGTACGGTGCGCATGTTCCCGGCACCGTGATTCTGACCAAGCCGCCTTGGGCTTTGGCCGTCTCGATCTGGCCCTGCATGCCGGGAGTGGGGACCTTCGTGGCGGTCGGCTCCCACTGGTCTTGGGTGCTGAACCATGCGACGGGTCTCTCGTGCGGCTCGATCTTGGCAGACGTGGGCCTGATGCAGCCCGAGTTGATGATCTGCTTGAGCTTCAGGCCGGTCGTGAAATGGAAGATGTTCTCGGGCGGATCGGGAGTGGATGGCAGTTGGTCGTGGCTGGAAATGGGGATCAGTTGGACGTGGATTTGCATGGGGTGGTTCCATGGGCGCGTACGGGTAGCGCAGTTGAGGGAAGGAGAAGAAGCCGTGACAGATGTCAGCGGCTACGGGAGGGCGAGCGCGGACGGCTGATGGCGATTTTTGCGCTTACTCAATATGCCCGGAAATCGGCTGGGATTTAGGCGTCACAAGATGCAAGCCTACGGTGGTCGCCGCCCCGTCAGCCGCTACGCCCATCGCTGTCTTGTCATGCTTGTGTTTATTGGCAGACGAGTATCGCGTCAGATGTTGTCGCTCTTCTTCAAGTTGCACTTTCGGCACAGAAGCTGAACGTTCGAGTCCGAATTGCTGCCACCCTTTGCGACGGGAACGATGTGGTCGAACTCCAAGTATTCACCGGCACCACATTCGGCGCAGCGGCCACCGTATCGCTGCCAGACCCGCTGCCGCACCTCCCGTGAAATGTGCCGCGTATTATTGGTTCCCGTTTCAACGATGGTCTGGTTCGCACGGCCGATAGCTACTCGCCAGATGGCGACCGCCTTGTCGTGGTCTACTGGGAAGGAGTAAGTGCCGGTTCCCTTGCCGTCTGATCGAATTTCTAGGCCTGCCGGCGAGAGTTTATGACCAAGAATCTTTCGGTGGGATATCTGGAATGACTTGTCTGTCGCGCTGAGTATGAATCGCGTGTCGGTGATGACTGCCAGCCCGTCGAGTTCCTCCGTCTTCGTGCCACTGGAGAGTTCTCGGGTTCGAACGTAACGAACCGGCCCAGAGTAGTGCGTGATTTCACCCGCTCGTAAGGCTGCCTCCAGCGGCGCATCAATGCTGGGGAGCCTTCCTTTCGCGATATCGGCTTTCCACTTCGTCTCGGCTATCTGGTCACGGACGTATGACGTGAAGGCTGTGTCATCGATCAAGTTGCTGAGCAGAGATGCGAGCACCTTCTCCTCACGTTCGGAAATCTCTTCATCACTGCGAGCGTCTGCCAGCACGTGCTCAATAAGTTGCCTCGCGGGCAGTCGAATGGCGTGCAGCATCTTGTCACGCGGCACACCGAGCTGCTCGACGGTTTGTAGAAACTGCTTCCATTCGTCGCGTTCAAGTTTTCCGTCGCTTGTGTATTGGGTAAACGCGGACCGGATGAGTGCCTCGCCTTCCTGTTGAAAGAAGGTAGCCATCATGGTTGGTACGGTGCAACCACAACGTGCGGCAATCTGGGCGAGGTGCCCGGCCTCTGCGTCATTGATCTGGTTGTCAACGAGGGCGGCAGCCAAGACTTGTCGGAAGGCATCGGCAGCTGCCTCTTGGTTGAGTTGGCTTACCTTGCCGGCCGGGATTCCAAGGCAGCCAGCAGCCCAGTTGAGAAGCTCTGCCTCACGGTCTGTCAGGCTCAAATCTGTCCACGTGCGGGCCAGAAACCTTCTATAGACGCGCTCAGCAACGACCGGACGATCACCGGTGCTTATCTCGAATTTCTTAACCGCATCCTCAAACACAAATCCCTGTTTGACGCGTCCCACTTCTGCTTCCACGCGAGCGGTATGGGCATTAATCCGAGCCTCCCGTTCCGCATCAATAGCGGACGTGACCTCGTTGATTCCCGTCTTGATCCAGTCAATCAATCCTTTGGCAGCTTTCATGGCGACGGCAATGTGAGAGTGTGAGTGGCTGAACGCGGCCCCGAAATACGGACCCCCACAGTAGCGGATGTCACGGTTCTTTTCTCCCCCTCCGCGCCCGCCGCCTCTCCCGCCGCTCATTCATCTCGTCGATGGCCGCCTGAGCTACTCGGCACATGGCCTCGTTCGCCTGCTCTTTCGTGGCCACGCCCATCTCGACCAGCAGCGTGAGCCAGCCAGCCTCGTAGTCGTGTAGGCGGTTCTTGGCGGGGTTGGTCATGGAAAGCCTCCCGGTTGTGAGGGGGTAGTCCGGATGGTGAATTGAACCAAACCGGAGGGTCATCTTTGGTCCGGCGCTCGAAGTGGCCCGGAAACATCGTGCGAAACTGGTTCCGCACCTACCCCCGCACCCATACCCTCGAATACCCGCTGGCCGGCTGAAACACCATCTGCTGCATGGTGTCTGTAGTCGTGACGGCACTGGTGCAGATCCGCTTGCGGGCCTCGGCGAGCGTCACAGGGAAAGTCT
>JBAXUW010000344.1:0-2902 GCA_037129495.1 Planctomycetota bacterium
CGGCGCCCCCTGCACCTGGTGATCGACGAGGTACTCCGGCGACTGGCTGTTGAGCCGTACTTCAAAGATGGTGCTGTTGAGTGCGGCCCGCACCCGAGCGCCAAGGAGCGGATGAATCGACGGCCCCTGTGCGCCCGACCCCGAGCGGCGAATCGGATCAACCGCGTCAAACCAGTGCCGCGTCTTCTCGAAGGGATATGTTGGCAGGATCACCTTGCGTCGCGGCCAATCCCGATCGAAGCCCATCCAATCGACCTTGGCGCCAAGGGTGTACAGTTCGGCCAGGCTCGACAGCATTACCTCCCAATCGTCGTGCCCCTTTCGTAGAGAAGGCAGCCAAGCGGCTTGAGAGTCGGGAAGGCAGCGACGTGCCATTCCCGTCAAGCTCGCGGTCGGGCCGATTTCGAGAACGGCCTGCATGTCCATTGCGCCGATCGCCGCGATCCCCTCCGCAAACCGAACCGGGTTGCGAACATGCCGTCGCCAGTACGCCGCGTCTGGGGCCCCATCAATCACGGCACCCGTCAGATTTGAGATCAGCGGGATTTTCGGCGCATTGAACCGTAAGGTTGCCGCGAACGCTTCAAACTCGTCGAGCATTGGCTCCATTAAATGAGAATGAAACGCATGCGACACCGACAATGCCTGCGAGCGAATCCCTTCCAAAGCGAGTTGTTCGATCACTGCGTCAATCGCGTCTTGATGGCCCGATATCACAGTGTTGTCCGGCCCGTTGATCGCAGCGATTGAAACGACTTCCGGCAGTGCCTGCCGCACTTTCGCGGCATCGGCGAAGACAACGGCCATTCGGCCGTTTCGCGGCAACTGCTGCATCACCCTCGCGCGGCAAGCGATAAGCCTCAGTCCGTCTTCGAGACTGAAGACCCCCGCTACGCACGCGGCGACATATTCGCCGACGCTGTGTCCGAGCACGACGGCCGGCTCGATGCCCCACGAGCGCCACAGCGTCGCCAACGCATATTCGTGGGCAAAGAGCGCGGGCTGCGTGTACGCCGTTTCGTCAAGCGGTGACTCGCCCCCATTGTCCGGATAGATGACCGACAACAGAGTCTTCGGCAAGAGCGGCCGCAGAATCTCATCACATTGCGCGATCGCGCGGCGGTAGGTCGGCTGCGTTTCGTACAATGAGCGGCCCATGCCGACATATTGCGAGCCCTGGCCGGTGAAGAGAAAGGCCGTCCGTAACGAGGCAGCCGCCTTAGACTGCCGTTTCCGGACTCCCTTGGGATGTTGGCCCTGGGCAACAGCCGCGAGTTGGTTTCGCAACTCCTTGGCGTCCGTGGCGACAATTGCCAGCCGATGATGAAAGTGGCAGCGTCCTGTGTTGGCGGAGTAGCAAACATCGGCAACCGCCGCATCAGCGTGTTCGTCGAGTCGCTTCACGTAGCTTCCCACCAGCCGCGACAGTGCCGCCTCGGACTTTGCCGATAGCGCCAACAGATGGCGCGGCCGATCCGTGAACTCTGCCCGCGGGGCCTGGCTGTGCGCCTCCTCGATCAGAATGTGCGTGTTCGTTCCGCCGAATCCAAATGAACTGACGCCGGCAGCGCGTGGCTGGCCGTTCCTCTGCCAAGCGACTGGCTGGGCGGGGACCGCCAGACGCGAGCCGTCGAGCGAAACGTGAGGGTTGAGCGTTTGGAAATGAAGTTGGGCCGGCACCAGCCCATGCCGCATCATCAGCACGACCTTGATGATTCCCGCGACGCCCGACACCGTCTCGGTGTGGCCAATATTGCCCTTCACCGAACTGACGTAGCACGGGGGGTCGTCAGGCCCGCTGCGACGAAAGACCTGCGAGAGCGCCTCCAACTCGATCGGGTCGCCCAGCGGCGTTGCGGTGCCGTGCGCTTCCAGATAGCTCACTTGATCAGGCGTCCACCTTGCCTGCGCAAGTGCTGCGCGAATGACAGCCTGTTGCGAACGTCCGTTCGGGGCCGTGATGCCCGACGTGCGGCCGTCTTGGTTGACGGCACTCGCGCGGATGATCGCCAGCACTTGATCCCCATCTCGGGTTGCGTCGGTCAGCCGCTTGAGGACCAAGAGCGCGCACCCTTCGCCTCGCACATAGCCGTTGGCGGCCGCGTCGAACGGGCGACACCGGCCATCGGGCGACAGCATGTGCGCTTTGGAAAACGCAATGGTCGTTTCGGGAGAGAGAATCAGATTGACTCCGCCCGCCAGCGCCGCATCACATTCGCGATTGCGCAGGCTTTGCACCGCCGTGTGAATACCAAATGTGCTCGATGAGCAGGCCGAATCCAACGCCACGCTGGGGCCACGCAGGTCAAGCACATACGACACGCGATTGGCGGCGATGCTCAGCGCGTTGCCCGTTCCCACGTGAGCGTCAATGTAGCGGAAGTAATTTTCGTCCTGCGTATGGATCTTGGAATAGTCCGTACCCCCGATCCCGATGAAGACTCCCGTCGTGGAACCGGAGACGCGATCGGGCGCTAGTCCGGCGACCTCCAGCGCCTCCCAGGCGACTTCGAGCAAGAGCCGCTGTTGCGGATCCATGCGGCTAGCTTCGCGTGGGGAGATTCCAAAGAACGCGGCGTCGAATTTGTCGACGTCGGCCACCATCCCCGCGTTTCGCACCGACATCTTTCCGACCTGTTCGCCGGTCGGATCGAAGAAAGCGTCTACATTCCAGCGACTGGCTGGAATCTCGCCAGTGGCGTCAATGCCCTCTGAAATGACTCGCCAATAGTCATCCACATTCGCGGCACCAGAAAAACGGCAGGACATGCCGACAATCGCAATCGGCTCGGCAACCTGACTATTCGTGCCCAACCGCTGCTCGAGGAGCCGCAATTTGTCTGGCGTGAGATTGGCCAGGCGTTGGGATACATCGCTCATATGCAATTGAAGCCAATTCTCG
>JBAXUW010000345.1:0-2897 GCA_037129495.1 Planctomycetota bacterium
ACCCAATCCGACTCAGGCCCACCCCCCCTTTGAGTGAACGCCTCTGCGGGGTCGCTCTCCCGCCGACCTTTCCTATACTGGCCGCGTGTGATTCGCGCGTGATTTAGGTGCACAGGTTTCTTAAGTCACTGGCTTCCCATCCCCGTCGCCTCGCCAGGCGGCCTCACCCCAAGCACCATGGCCACCACCCCGATATCCGCCGCCGAAATAGCCGCCGATCCCTGGTTTCAAGACCGTTTTGCCCAACGCATCGGCGGGGCGGGATACGGCAAGGGCACAGAGATCTATAAGTTCGAACTGATCAAGCGGGCGAAGCGGCAGGCGATCGCCGATCATCCCAACCGGCGGATGCTCGACTTTGGGATTGGCGAAAACGACGAGATGGCCCCCGAGAGCGTCCGGGCGGTGATGCGGTGGGAGGTCGACCGGCCGGAAAACCGTGGCTACGCCGATAATGGCATCGCGGTCTACAAGGAGGCGGCGGCGAAGTTTATGCAGCGGGAATTTGGCGTCAGCCTCGATCCCGTTACGGAGATCAACCACTGCATCGGCTCAAAGACGGCCTATGCGATGCTGCCCGCGGCCTTCATCGATCCAGGCGACGTCACACTTATGACGGTGCCTGGCTACCCGGTGGCGGGCACAGCCACCCGCTGGTTCGGCGGCGTCGTTCACAGGCTCCCCTTGGTGCCCGAGAACGACTTCTTCCCTGACCTTGACGGGATCCCGGCCGACGTGCTCGACCGCACCAAACTGCTCGTGCTCTGCTATCCCAACAGCCCGACCGGCAAGACGGCCACGCGGGAGTTCTACGAGCGGGTCGTAGACTTCGCCCACAAGAACCGCATTCTTGTGGTGCAAGACGCCGCCCACATCATGCTCTCCTACGACGATGCACCCTTGTCGTTTCTGGCGGTCGACGGCGCCAAGGAGGTGGGCGTCGAGGTGCACTCGATGTCGAAGGGCTTCCACATGATCGGCTGGCGACTCGGCTGGGTATGTGGCCACGAAAAGCTCGTGCGGGCCTTCGCCGATGTCAAAGACAACTGCGATTCAGGCCAGTTTATGGCGATCCAAAAGGCCGGGGCGGCGGCGCTGGCCGACCCGTCGATTCCGCGGGCGGTGCGGGAGAAGTATCGGCGGCGGCTGGAGAAACTCGTCGGCGTTCTCCGCGCGATCGGCTTCGACTGCAGCATGCCGGGCGGCACCTACTTTCTCTACACGAAGAGCCCAAAGGGAGCCGGCGACCGCGTTTTTGCGACGGCGCAGGATGCCGGCCAATTCCTGATCCACGACCTGTCGATCTCGACGGTGCCCTGGGACGACTGCGGCGCCTACCTGCGGTTTTCCGCGACCTACGAGGCGGCCGATGAGGCCATCGAGGACGACCTGATGGCGGAGACCTATTCGCGGCTGTCGCGGGCTCGCCTGAAATTTTAATCCAAGGCCTTTCGGAGTTACCTGCCATGCGCCAGCCTCATTCATGCCGTCTGATCGTCCTCGTCGCCATCGCTCTGACAGCGTTTCTGTCTACCACGGCCGGTTGCGGAACGAAGAAGAAGCCTGCGCTCACACTCAATCAGCGGTTGGAAAAGGCGGAGAAGGAGCCCGCGCCCGATCGCCGGGCAACTGCCCTCTTGAAGGTGGCCAAGTCGCAATTCGCGGCCAACGACGAGGCCGGCGCGAAGGAGACCGCCGCGAAGGCGCTCGACGGCTTAAGAGGCGAGGGTGATGCGAACTCCTTTGCCCCGCGGCTGGTTGAGGTGGGGACCTTCCTTGCGGAGATTGGCGAACGGAAGCCGGCTCGTGAGGCTTTGACTTTGGCTAGCGGTCTGATCGATAAGTTCGACGATCCGGTCCGCAAGGCCAAACTGTTGGCGGATGCCGGAGCAGCCTACAAAACCAACACCGACTCAAACGACGCCAAGGCGACGCTCAAGAAGGCTGCCGACGTGGCCGGTGGTGTTGAGGAACGGTTTCGCGCCGACGCCTTGGCCGCAGTCGCCCTCGGATATACCCGCAGCAATTTGGCTGATGCGGCCAGCGACGTGACCGAAAAACTGCTTGCAGCGGCCAAAAACCTCGACGAGCCCCGCGCCAAGGCTGAGGCCTTGGCGGCAGCGGCTGGCGTGCAGGCTCAGACGGGCAAAAAGGCCGATGCCACAAAGCTCCTCGCCGACGCCGAGGCCGCTGCCAAGAGCGTCGAACGGGCGGAGAGCAGGGCCTACGCATTCCTGGCCGTAGCGCTGGCCACGAGTGGCAATGGCGACCTTAAGAAGTCACTCTCGCTGCTGAAAGAAGCCGACAAGGCTGCCGACAAGGTGTCTGAGGAGGCCTCAAAGAAGAAGATCGTCGACAAGGTGCGTGGCGCAATCGCCGACCTCGAGAAGAAGCTGAAGAAGTAGGCCCGGTATGGCGGCCGGCCTACGTTGTCTGCCTTCCGGCCGACACGACCTTGAGCGCCGCAAGCGCCAGCTTCCGCGCCTCGGCGTGATCGACGATCGGCTCGGGATAATCGCGGCCGAGTCCCGCCCACTGCCGCACGTAGATTTGCTCCGGATCAAACTTCTCTGCCTGGCTGGTGGGATTAAAGATTCGGAAATAGGGGGCCGCATCAGCGCCGCAGCCTGCGGCCCACTGCCAGCCGAGCGTATTGGCAGCGAGGTCGGCATCAACGAGCGTGTCCCAAAACCACCGCGCGCCCTCCAGCCAACTCACCCGCAAATCCTTGACCAAGAAACTCGCCACGATCATCCGCACCCGGTTGTGCATCCAGCCAGTGGCCCAGAGTTGTTGCATGCCAGCGTCGACAATCGGAAAGCCGGTTCGCCCGCGTTGCCAAGCGCGGAGGCCGATGGGGTCGTTCGCCCAGGGAAACCGGGTGTAGTCGGCCCGGA
>JBAXUW010000346.1:0-2866 GCA_037129495.1 Planctomycetota bacterium
TGCTGCGGTCCAGCGAGAAGCCCGCCCTCACCTAAGGGATTCCGCCTGCCTTTTTGCGAATGTCGCAGGTCAGCCGCGCTGACAAACGACGCCTACACCTGTTGGCTCGCATTCCTATTTGTTTGGATCAAGGGATATGACGACGGCATTGTCGTCAATCCGCATCGACAAGCCGGCCGCTTCGCAGGAGTACCAAAGTGCGTCAGACAGCGATATGTTGCGCAGCTCAAGGCTCAGGCAAGGGGTGGGTCTTGCCGCCCCATCACCGGAGGGCTGCACGACCACAATATTGACGCCTCTCTTGTCCGGGTCGGCTTTCTTGGCGTGATCCCGCAAGGTCGCCGCGGCCCCATCGACAGGCGTGTCGCCGAGCACCAATTCCGTAATCGTGATGGCCCGCATCTTCTTCTCCAAGGCCTTCTGCGCCTCCGTCTGCTCGACAGCAGTCAGCTCGAGGGTGCTCTCGCCAACCCTGACCTTCGAGCCATTGGCGACCATGACCGGTCCGTATTCCGCCCCCGTTTTTTCGTTGCGGAATCTGATTGTGTCTCCAGCCGAGGCCGCCGTGGAGACCATCATTCCCAGTACCATCACGAGTATCAGGAGCTTCATAGTGTCTTTCCTTTCATTACTTGTGGCTTGGACGCCACGATTTTGATGTAGCTTTCGGTTCCGTTCTTCATTCGCACCATCACGGTTCGCTTTGACCAGTTGGCGCGGGCTTCGTCGGCGTACACCACCGAAACGCACTTGATGTACGAGGAGGAATGCGCCGAGGGCGGCGTCAGCAGTCGGACAGCGCCGAAGCTCCCGATCAGCAGACATGCCACCGCCGCCCAAGTAAGGTATGGCCACGTTCCCGCCTCCGCGGACATCTTGTGTCGAGTTCCGGCAAGAATCCTGTCGCGCGTCTTGCCGCTCAACACCAGATGATCCACGCGTCGGTGAAGCGCCGCCGCCACCTCGTTCCGTGTTGCCGGTCTTTCGTGTTCCATCATGTGCACCTGTCCGTATGTCCCCGATCAGGCGAAATGGTTCAATTCTTCCGGAAGCAGCGAGCCAAGATGCTTTCTGGCGTAGTGCAGGCGGGACTTCACCGTGCCGCTGCCGACCTGCAGTTGTCTGGCGATGTCGTCGACAGGCATGTTCTCGTAGTAGTGGAGCACGATGACCTCCCGGTGTTTGACGGAAAGCTGCTGCAACGCTTCCGACACGAGTACGGCGGTGGTGGCCGCATCCGCCGACGAGGCCAGCCCGACCGGGGCCTCCGCCTCTCGCTCTGGCACCCGATCTGTGAAGATCAGTCGAAAGATATTGCGGCTGCGCTTCCGATTGACGTTCAGGAGAATCCCATACAGCCAGGTGAACACGGCGGACTGGCCGCGGAATTTGGAAGCTGCTTGAAAGGCACAGAGGGCGGCGTGTTTGCGTTTTGTGAGCGTGGAATGCGACGCTGCAATCGTTGTAAACTGAGTGCACTCACATCCCTCCGGATCCACGTTGGGGGCAGCATCACACAGCCTGCTATCGGTCGACTGATATGGCACAACCATCGGGAGAGGAATCGGAGATCTTTGACGCGGTCATCGTTGGCGGCGGACTAGGGGGGGGTCTTCATGCTCGCGGAAGCCATCCAGCAGCGATACACCAAGATCCTTTTGCTCGAACGTGCCGCGTCACTCGGCGGGATATGGGCCAACGTTCCTTCATGGCAAACCATCCAGAATCATCCCCTCGACTTTTGTCTCCAGGGATTTACGACACGCAAGCAGGTGTGGCATGCCGGTGACGTTCTCCATTATCTCGCAGAGTATGTACGGGTGCAGAACCTCGAGCCCTCCATTCGAATCTCCCGCAACGTCACAAGCAGTTCTTGGTCGGATGCGGAGAACTGCTGGGTTCTTCAGGTCCTTTCCAACACTGGCACACACGAGGAAATACGCTGCCGCACACTCGTGCTCTGCACAGGAAAACACACGACTCCCGTGGTTCCTCTGCTGGACACCGACGGCAGCGTGCCCATCGTCCATTCAAGGCAACTCCACCGCTTGGAGGACACGAAAGGCAAAAATGTGGTTGTGATTGGTGGCGGAGCCTCGGCCCTGGACCTCTGCATGAAGGTCCTCCAGTCACAGGAGACCGATGCATTTTGACCTCCGCGACACCCAGTATGTCCCTGGCCGCAACTACCTGCTGAGGAACTCAAAGAGGATCTGCCGGCACGCAGGGGTCGAGATAAAACATATCCGGAACAGCACGGTGACTCTTACTGACGGAGCCACCATCGAACACGCCGAGCTCATTCTGCTGGGGACCGGTTACGCCGGCCCTGCCCGCATGGCCGGCGTCGGGGATCTCGACAGCCTGTATTTGAAGACCTGCGCAACTGGCAAGCATCTCGGGCGGCTCTTTCTTGTGGGCGAGAATCTTCTCGACACGACTGGGGCCACTCCCGCTGTCTATCACGTCTTCAGCCGAGTGTTTTGGACGCTTCTGCATGACGAGAAGTGTCTTGAGCAGCTACCCCGACTCGACGAGTCGCTGCGACAGCCACGCATGCATCTCAACAACATGGACGTCATCAATCATGTTGTCTCGCTCGGCACCCACAACAGCATTCTAGGCACTCCCATCCGCAGCATCTTTCCGTTTTTCACCTGGAGGATGAGGCTCTGTTGCACCTCTATCTATTACGCGGTTTTTTACCGAACCACGGTGCTGTTTTCCGATCGTGTGCTGGGCCACAACATGTGCCTCGATAACACGCCACGCAGGTGATGCGTCGATTGCCCCTTCCGGACGGAGGGCCCAAAGCAAGACCGCTCGGGCCGCTGATGAAGGCCTGCTAGCCGCCGCGGCCCCGCCC
>JBAXUW010000347.1:0-2861 GCA_037129495.1 Planctomycetota bacterium
GTCTCATCGACAGCGATCTCGTGCGGCGGATGGCACTGGTGCGGGATGTCTCATCTCTAGGACGGGCGGCACGGGCCGCCGAGAAGCTGAAGGTGCGGCAACCGCTTTCGAAAGTGGAGGTGATTCTCGCCACGGCGTCGCACGCCGACACTGCTTGGCTTGAGTCTCATGCCGACCTGATCTGTGACGAACTCAACGTGAAGCAGTTCGAGATCTGCCGCGAACCCGATCGCTATATCACCCGCTCGGTGCTGCCAGACCTCAAGAGGCTCGGGCCAAGACTCGGCAAGGACCTACCCAAGGTGCGTGACGCACTCCTGAAGGCCGACGCCGCCGCTCTATTGGCGGCGATCAGCCGCGATGGCAAGGCGACCGTTGCGCTCGCCGGTGGCGGTGAGGCGGTGATCGACAAGGATGACGTGATCGTGCGTACGACGGCGAAGGAGGGCTGGGCCGCGGCCGAAGGCCCGCAGGCTGTCGTCATCGTTGCCAGCCAGCTCACCCCAGAACTCATTGCGGAGGGACTGGTGCGCGAGGTCGTACACGCCGTCCAGTCCCATCGCAAGATTCTGGACCTAGAATTCACCGATCGGATTGAGCTGGCGTTCGAGACCCAGTCGCCTGAACTCCTCGGCGCGATCGAGGCGCATCTCGACTACGTGGCCTCCGAGACGCTCGCCACATCCGCACGGTTTGGAACCGTGACCGGTGGGAGCAGCGAATCAATTGAAATTGATGGGCACTCGCTGACGATTGGGATTAAGCCTATCGTTCCCACGGCTGTTGCCGGAGGTGTGGCGTGACAGGATCAGTCACTTCCCAGCCCTCCTCACAACCGTTTCGGCTGGCTGTGCTCCTTTCTGGTTCGGGCCGCACGCTCGAAAACCTGCTGGAGTGGATCGCCGCCGGTCGGCTCGACGCTACGGTGGACATCGTTGTTTCCAGCCGCTGTGGCGTGCGCGGCGTCGAGATCGCCACGCGTGCCGGCATCCCCACGCACGTTATTGATTCGGCGGGCAAGTCTGTGGCTGAATGGAGCCGAGAGATTTTTGACGTCTGCCGACAACAGGCTCCCGATCTGGTGGTGATGGCGGGACTCCTGCAGCTCATCCAGATTCCATCCGACTTTACGGGGCGCGTGATCAACATCCATCCCTCCCTGTTGCCGGCGTTTGGGGGCAAGGGGTTTCACGGAATGCACGTTCACCGCGCGGTGCTCGAACGCGGTTGTACGGTCTCGGGGTGCACGGTGCACCTCGTCGACGAGCAGTACGACCACGGCGCCATTCTGCTGCAGAAGACCGTGCCAGTGCTGCTGGATGACACGGCCGAGTCGCTCGCCGCCCGCGTCTTTGCGGCAGAATGTCAGGCCCTGCCTGAGGCGATCTCACGGCGGCGACGGTAGCCAGTTTTTTCGGCAGCGGTTGCTCGCTCATAGAAGCCTCAGCCAGTCTCGAATCCAAATCCAATCCCCACCACCGCAGGACATAAAAGCCATGGCACGCTCTCTTGGCAACATCATCGCCGACACTCTGCACTTCTCGATTGCGTCCGCCGAGCGGTTGCTCATCGGCATCCCCCCCGACCGGTTTGCGAGGTTTGCGCGGATTGGCGACACGGTTATTCATTCGAATCACCCCGCATTCATCTACGGGCACCTGAGCCTCTACGCCCCGCGTGTGCTTTGGCAGATCGGCCATCCCGCCCCAGCCATGCCCGAGGACTTCGAGCGACTTTTTTCCAAGGATGCCGCCTGTATCGATGATCCCGATGGGGATCTCTATCCCTCGATGGATGTGATTGCCGATTTCTTTTTGGAGGGTCATCGGATGCTGCTCGGTGCGCTTCGCAGCACTCCCGATGAAAAACTCCAACAGCCCAACCCGGCGGATGGCCGAATGAAAGACCTATTTCCGACGCTTGGGTCGGTGCAGACTTTTTATTGCGGTGGCCACATGATGATTCATCTGGGGCAGTTGAGCGCGTGGCGACGCATACAGGGTCTTGGGGCGGCCTGATCCTCTGTGCCAACGGTCGGTGAGGTCACACCAAGATTCTCGTTCTGAAGCTGGTCTCGTTGAAAGGGGGCAGGTCACTTAGAATTTCAACTATGTTTTCCCCCATACTCCGTACTGCAAGATGGCTTTGTGCCACATCGCTCCTGAGCCTCCTGCCGTTGCAAGCGATGGCAGAAGACGGGGCGCCGTCGGCCGCCGGGGCCACTGTGCCAGCGGATGCAGCCCAAATCGCCGCATGGGTCAAGCAACTGGGGTCAGATCAGTTTGCGCAGCGCGAGGCGGCCAGTCGCAGCCTTGCGGAGAGCGGCCGGGCGGCCTTGGGGCCGCTGGGCGATGCGATTCGGGGAGATGATCTGGAAGTGTCCAGCCGGGGCATCGAGATTGTGCGAAAATTTCTAGGCGATGACACCCACGCAAGCGGTGCCGAATCGGACGATACCGCATTGGCCGCTGACGCAGAAAAACTTTTGGAAACATTGGCCGACGGGCCGGATAGCCCCGTCTCTTCGCTGGCCGTTGCCACGCTCGATTTCCATGCTCAGGGACTCACCGAAGCAGCACGAGAAAAGCTCGAGTCGCTTGGTGTGATTATCAACGAGGGTTTTCTGCCGACTGGCAGGCGTGGACTGCAGGTTGTTGTGCGTGCCGACTGGCGGGGCGTTGCCGACGATCTGCTTTTGCTCCCGCGCCTGCGAGGCGTTGTGATGATGGGTTTACACGGCATTCGGCTTGAGCCCGCAGCACTGTCGGCGCTGGGTCGCATGCGAGGGGTCGAGCGGTTTGAACTCTACGGCACAGGGGCATCCGATGCATCCGTGGCAGCACTGGTCCAGAAGTTTCCCG
>JBAXUW010000348.1:0-2829 GCA_037129495.1 Planctomycetota bacterium
GAAGAACAAGATCACCCGCAGGTGGGCCAAGCGCGGCACTCGCCCAAGCGCTCCGCGGGATCAGCGCACCGCTTCGACCTACATCTTCGGAGCCATCTGCCCGAAGCAGGGAAAGGGCGCGGCCCTGATCCTCCCGGCCTGCAACACCGAAGCGATGAACCTGCATCTGGCTGAAATCGCCAAGGCGGTCGCACCAGGGGCCCACGCCGTCCTCCTCGTCGATCAAGCCGGATGGCATCTGTCAGCAAGATTGTTCATTCCCGCCAACATCACCTGTCAACGCCGGAGTAAAAACGCATCAGTTCGCCGAAGCAAAAGTACATCAGTGACGCTAGCAAGAAGGCCCCGACTGGGGGCTTTCTTCGTAAAGCATCAGGCTTTCGTGGGGGTGTCCGGCGGCGAGTCTGAACTGGCCCGGCGTGAGCGGCGCTTGCTTTGATTGAGCCTGTAGCTGTCGCCGTTCATTTCCAGAATATGGACGTGGTGGGTAAGCCGGTCGAGCAGCGCACCGGTGAGCCGCTCGGAACTAAACACGCTGGTCCATTCGTCGAACGGCAGGTTCGAGGTGACGATGGTTGAGCCGCGTTCATACCGCTGACTGAATACCTCGAAGAGTAACTCGGCGCCGGTCTGTGAGAGCGGCACATAGCCAAGTTCGTCGATAATCAGGAGCTTGTATCCGGCGAGCTGCCGCTGCAGGCGAAGTAGCCGTTTTTCGTCGCGCGCTTCCATCAGTTCATGGACAAGAGCCGCGGCGGTATAGAAACCAACCGACAGCCCCTTCTGACAGGCCGCGAGACCGAGTCCGAGACCGATGTGGGTCTTGCCGGTGCCGGAGTTGCCGACCGCGATGATGTTCTCCCGGCGGCTCACATACTCCGAGCGGGCGAGGTCCAGCACGAGGGTCTTGTTGAGCGAGGGAATGACGGCGAAGTCGAAGCTGTCCAAGCTCTTCACGGACGGGAACCGCGCCTCCTTGATCCGACGCTCCACCATGCGCCGTTCGCGGTCGATCAGCTCCAGTTCGGCCAGGCGCAGCAGAAAGCGGATGTGATCGAGGCCCTCGGCGGCGCACTGCCGGGCGAGCTTGTCGTACTCGCGCAGGAACGTCGGCAGCTTGAGCGCCTTGAGGTGATGAGCGAGCAGAAGCTGCGGCGTATCGGTCATGATGCCGCCCTCATCAGCAGGCTCAGGTATGTCTTGGCCGCCGTCATCGCCACATGGGCCTTCGGTAGATACGGATAGATCGTCATGTCGAGGCGCGGCGGTCGCCGTTCGATGCGGCACAGCACCAGATGCTTCACGGCATCGAATCCGATTGCTCCACGCGCGATGGCGTCGCGCACCGCGGCAGCGACCTCATCGGCGCGGAATACCTCCATCAGCCGCAGAACCTGCACGAACTCGCGCTTACCTTGCTTGCCCATCCGGGCTTCCAGAAGACGCCGCAGTGTGGCGAACTCCTCCGGCAGCCGCCAGCCGGCCAATGGTGCAGCCTGATCCAGCGCGTTGACCTTCTGCTCGATCAGCGCCAGGTAGTGCAGCGGATCGAATACGAAGTCTTCCCGTTCGTAGGAGCGCGGATGACGTGCGATCACCTCCGCGCCGCATGAGATCACCACCTCATGGACGTAACCGCGCACAAGCACATCGCGGTGGCCGTAGGCCGTCGGCACCGAGTAGTCGTTGAGCCGGTAGCGCACCAGCGACATCGAGGAGACAGTCGTGGCCACCTTCTCGCAAGCATCGTAAGGCGCAGGCAGCGGCATTTGAAACGCGGCAAGATCACGCTCCAGCCGCTCGCCGATCGTCCCATCACGGCCGCGCAAACAGTCAGCCATTCGACGGCGGCAGCATTCCAGCAGATAGACGTTCAACGCCTCGAAGCTCTCGAACACCGGGATTGGTACGAGGAAGTTGCGTCGCGCATAGCCGACCAGCCCTTCGACCTTGCCCTTGTCGTTGCCTTTGCCAGGCCGACCGAACCGGTCCTCGAAAAGATAGTGCGATTGCAGTTCGGTAAACACGCGCGTGCGTTGCCGCTTGCCATCACCGAGGATGCGGGCCACCGCGATCTTGGTGTTGTCATAAAGGATCGACTGTGGAACCCCGCCGAAGAATGCGAACGCCCGAACGTGGCCATCGCAAAAGGCTTCCGTCGTCTCTGCCGGATAGCCGACTACGAAGCCGGCATCCGAGTGCGGCAAGTCAAAAGCGAAGAAGTGGATCTTGCGCTCTACGCCACCGATGATGCCGATGGCTTCACCAAAATCGGCCTGAGCATGCCCTGGCGGATGCACCAGTGGTACGAACATCTCCTGCGTCCGTTGCCGCCAGCCGGCCACGTAATCCTTCACAATCGAGATGCCACCCGTGAACCCATACTCACCGCGGAGCCGCTGAAAGATCCGCTTCGCCGTATGCTGCTGCTTCTTCGGTCGCGACTTGTCGTCCCGAAGAATGTTGTCGATCACTGGAATAAATGGATCAAGCTTCGGCTTCGTCGGCGTCTTCTTGCGCACATAACCCGGCGGCACCGAAAACCTTACCATCTTGGCTACTGTCCGAGGGTCAAGCCCGAACCGTCGTGCCGCCGCCCGCTCGCTCAATCCCTCGATCCGAACCGCATAGCGAACCCGTCCATATAGTTCCACGCCCTTCATCCCCCGCCCTCTGCCAATCCGATGCAAAGGACTATCTGCTGCCGGATTATTACTCCGGCGCAACCGGCATACCCGGCCGCTTCAGTGAGGGATTATTGCTCCGGCGTTTAGAGCGAAGAAGTGGATCTTGCGCTCTACGCCACCGATGATGCCGATGGCTTCACCA
>JBAXUW010000349.1:0-2799 GCA_037129495.1 Planctomycetota bacterium
GATTCGATTTCACATCGACTCATTCGGCAAGGATGCATTTGCGGATGATTCGCCGCTGCTGCATGCCTACGTAACGGAAGCTAGTCTCCCGCGCACCGAATGACCGGCACGTTTCCGGAAGATCCCTCACTACACTTTTCGTGAACACGTTCAACGAATCAGAGATTGAGCGAACTCACGGAGAGCCCGCACCCAGGCGAGCCATAGGGCACGGTCACGACCTGCTTCCGGTGAAACTTCGTCGTATCGAAATACGGTACCAAACGGCGTAAGCCGATCAATATCTGCAAGCTCGGCCGGCAATTCAATTCCATTGCTGGCAAGCAACTCAACGAGGACGCCGAGATTGTGGGTGCGGGGGTAATCCACGTTCCGCGAAGTCAGCACTGCCTTCAACAGTTTTTCTGCAGCCTGCTGTGCATGGAATCCAAGCGTATCGTCGTCGACGTCACGATCTCCCAACAGACGCTCCACGACGAGTTCGTCCTGACGGGCTTTGTGGAGCAGAACCTCGGGCCGGTCAGGCGGCGGCATACAGCACCCGGCCTTCCTTGCGAGCGGCATGCTCCACAGTGCCCGGTATCCGCGATCGGTCCTCGAACTCCTGCTCGCTGATGACAAGCAGGTCGACCGGCATGAGCATGCCCTTCAAGGCACGATTGAGCCGAATCATTTCTTCGTACCGATTCGATACAGTCGGCTCGATGATCAAGAGATCGACGTCGCTGTGGTCATCGGCTTCACCACGGGCATGGGAGCCAAACAGGATGACCTTCAGCGGGTGAGCTGCCGCCACCAGTCGATTCACGGCGTCATTCAGCCGCTCGGCCGTCGGCGCCCACGCTGGTTTGGTCATGCTATCCATGCCTCAATCGTACCTCGGACCGGTTGCTGGGGCCACCTTGTTAAGACAATGTCCGGAGCCATCACCGGCACCGGTGGCGGGCCAGCATGCGGGCCTGGGCACGCGGTGACGCGTGACTCTCCAGCAGATAGATGCCGCGGCCGGCCAGCCACTGGGCCAGCGTCACGCGAAGATGGCGAACGCCCGTGCCGTAACGAACATCAAATGGCCAGCCGGACTACAACGACCGGCGGTAGTTACCAACCTCCCCCGCAGCCACGACGTAGACGTCGCCAGGCAGCACGAGCAAGCACCCACCGGGGTTGGGTTTCTGTACCCGGCGATATGAGGGGCCAAGGCCAGCTTGTGCGGATGCAGCCGCAACCGAAGGCCCTCATCGCAAAGTCGGACTCGGATTTATCCATCCGCGCCAGCGGAACATGCGGATATGACAGAATCCGCCGATCCATCGTCACCAGATCACTTCCGTGATTCCGCGCTGTGGCGATGATGGTCTGATCAGCCGGGTCGCTAGGAAATCCTCCCGGCAGACAACAGGCATCGGCAGCGATCCAGAACGATCACTTCGTTGCTTCCCACTCATCTGCGGCAACGCTCTCGAACGGCTGTTCGTACTCAACCTTCAACCCGCTCAGTGAATACCGCCTCGTCTGGTCAGCAACCTGAGAACTGATCGGGCTGATGGTCACGTCCACCCGTTGGCCGGGCTCGTACGGCAGCTGGTCAAGCGTCACGGAGCCGTGGGCACCCACGGTCGCTTGCACGTGCATTTGCTTTTCAGAGGGATTCATAACGCGTCGGCATAGTGGTTCGAAGACGCCACTGCACAAGGATATGCTCCCATCGAGGTCTGACCTGCCCCCATGAAAGTCGCCAGTTTCTACGTGAGGGTTTTGCCCTCTTGACGCTGCCCCAACTCCCACCTGAGCGATGCCCTACACCATCTCCTCGCACGGATCCGATCGGCCCTCGTGAAGGTCGGCGACTTTCCACGCGGGGATGCCCAGCCGCCGCTCGACAGGCACGCGATCCCAGCCATACCAATGGCGAAAGGCATGGTAGCCGGGTGAATCCGGGAGCGGGAAGCGATCGAAGACATCCCGCCATCCGGCAAACGTCGCCCAGTCGGTCTCTTCCGGGAACACGCCGAAATCGAAGGCCGCGCAGATTCGCTGCATGTAATCGGCCCGATCCGCCAGGCTCTGGAGCGTTGCGGGGGGCTCGACATCGGGATAGACGGATCGGTCGATGATCATGGTGTGGGCACGGCGAAGACGCGGTAATACCACTCACGGACTCGCGAGGCCTGTTCTCGAGCTTCCACGGGCTGAATCGTCTCGAGCGGTCGGCTGGCTTCAATCATCGCCAGGCGAGCGATGATTTTTCGCTTGGCCTCGTCGATGCCGATGCCGAGATCTTTGTCCGTGAACGCTCGCCAGCAGTCAGCCATACTCATCACATCCCGGGTGCAGAGGTGATAGATATCGAGAAAATCCCGCGGCGCGCCCCGTTGCACCAGGGCTGTCATCTTGGATGCCACGTTGTCTCGCAGTGTTTCGATGCAGACAGGCTTCCACTGTGAGGGAAGCGCTTCGTCGAGGGAAAGAGTCCGCCTGCTGATCTGGAAGGAGAACTGCTTCTGGGTGCCTTGCAGCAGTTCGAGGCTCTCGGTTTCACCCCACGACCGGCGGCGATATTCAAAGCCATGTCGCGAGGCAAGCGCCTGCATGGCGGCCTCGAGAAAGGCCACCACATCAGCCCGAGGTTCGCCATGCCACCAGGCATCGAGGTCCACGGTGGGGCGATACTCCAGGTAGTGACTGAGTGCCACGCCGCCGCCAATCACGATCTCGGCGGCCTCTGCATGGCCGGCGAGGCTCTCGAGCAATTCGCGAGAGAGCGGATGGAGATTACCGGGCGGCTTGGGGAGCAGC
>JBAXUW010000035.1:0-20164 GCA_037129495.1 Planctomycetota bacterium
CGAAATTCCGACGCTCGTCGAGCTTCAGCCGATCCCGGCTCTCCGGATTCCCTGTCTGCTTTCCACCGAGCAGACCGGCGTGGAGATCAGGTCTCCTTTGGCATCATCGCCTGCCTGTTGATCCTCCTCTCCACGAGCCGCAAGCCGACGAAGTGAACCTTCAAGATGGTCTGCTTCTATCTCTCAGGCTGGGCAAGCGTGGCCGAAATGGAACGGCATATTGAAGCACTTGTCGTGCCGAACAGGAGTGGCTGGAGTGGCTGGTTTTTTTGAGGTGCCAGATCCGGCCTACTGCGCTGGCATATCGTCTGGGCTGCCGTAGGTGGGGAGTCGGCGGTCGGGTACCTCGAGGCTCAGTAGGTGCAGGGTGGTGACGTAGATCCGTCCGCCATATGGGCCCCAGCGATCCGGAACGGTTCCCAGCGGATCCCAGCTGCCTGCCTTGGGGCCCTGGCGTTCCTGAGTCGCTTCCAGCGTGTTGGCCAGCGTGTCGTACCAGTCGGTCCACTCCTCGCCGCCGGTGTGCACGAGCACCTGCGAGGCGTAATACCAGAGATAGCAGTCGCGGGTTTTTTCCGTCACGGTGCCATAGGCGGGTCGCAGCGCCGCCAGGGCCTGCGCTGACTGCCGCACGCGTGGATCGGAGGAATTCCAGCCTGTATGGAGCCGCATCAGCGTGCCGACGGCGGTCATACAGCCGGCCGAGAGAGTTGATGGTCGCTGCTGGGGATTGCGGGGGTTGTAGTGATATTTCGCCGGGTCTCCCGGCAGGGCCGAGGCGTCGAGCAGAGTCTTCACGCCCGCAAACGATTCCGGCTCCACAGCCACGCCTGCCAGCCGGCCTGACCGCAGTGCCACGAGCATCCAGCCGCTCACCGAGAGATCGGCATCGGAGCGGGGCGTATAGCGCCAGCCACCGCGGCTGGGGTGTTGGCTGGCGGTGATGAAGTCGCAGGCCCGGGCTGCCGCCGACTTCACGAGCGGATCGCCTGTCATCCCCACAGCCTCGCAGAGGGCCATTGAGGCGATGCCGTGGCTGTAGAGCCAGGCGCAACTGTCGGAGAGCTTGTCTGACGGCACATAGAGGTCGCCGTCCGGCTTCTGTACCGAGAGCAGAAACTCCAGGCCGCGGCGAACGGTATCGCGGTGCTTGCCGTCGAAGTGATCATGGCCGGCGCCGAGAAAGCTGAGGATTGCCAGACCGGTAGCCGCGGTGTCGCAGTTGAGCTTGGGCGTGTCGGCCGCGGTCGCGCCGGGAAATGCGCCTAGTCGCCAACGGCCGTCGGGCTGCTGGGCTCGGGCGAGAAATTCGAGTCCGCGGTCTACCATCGCATCCGCCAAGACACGGGTCTTTTCGCGAACCATCAGATCACTTTCGGCCTGATCACGGTCGCGGGTGTCGCGGCTCGTGCGCGACCGCCGCGCGAATGGTATCGCGATCTCGCGAAGGCGTCCCTCCACCGGTAGCGTCACGGCGGCCACGCGGCTCAGCGGCTGGGGCATGAGCACCGCGGCTGGACTTAAATCCGTTCCCCGCGACCGACCGGCCAGCATCTCGGTGACCGATTTTGACTCGACCTCAGAACTGGTTGAAAGCCCTTCGACGACCTCCTCGAGGCTGCCCCTGTCGGCCCTGTCGGCCCCGATGGTCATGGCTATGGGTGCGGCGGCCGGGGCTCGCGCCAGGCCCGCAGGCCGATTGCCGAGGCGAGACATCGCGGCGGGTGCTGGCAGGCCAGTTGCCAAATCGCTGGCTGGCGGGCCGGTGCCACCGCCGGCTTGAGACACCGCCGGCATGGCCACCGCGGCCACGCTGCCATCTGCAGCCGAGGCGGCGTTGCTGCCCGCGGGTGTCGACCGCACCAGAGGTGTCGGCGCCGCGTTGCCGACGGTCGCGCTTGTGTCTGCCGTGGCTATAGTCGCGGTGCTTGCTGCGTCACCAGACTCAAGGCCGCCGCCGGGCCGCGAGAGCGGAGCCGCGGTGCCGCGGCCGACAACCGAAGCGATCGGATCGGTGCGGGCCGACGGCATTTCGGCCGCGGCGTCGGCGGCGGGATCGCGAGACGTCATGGGTCTGCGGAGGGCTGACGAGTCGCCGCGGTCGGCCCGTGTGGCGACAGCTGTCAGCCCCTCGCTGCGGGGCCGTGGTTCTAGCGCAGCACCGGCCGCGCCGGGCTCTCCGATGGCCTGGGCGATCGGTGCCACGGCCAGTGGCGGCGCATCGACAGCGGCAGCTGGTGCACGGCGGGCGGCCGCCGCGGGAGCTCGGGCCGGGGCCGGTTCTGGTTCAACGCGTGACGCGGCCAGTGAACGGGGCGACAGCGGCGGCAGGTCGGACGGCGGCATGGCTGGAGCGAGTGCGACCTCGCGCGGCTGACGGCGGCCCACGGTGGCAGGCTCGGGCTGGTTTGGCCGGGGCTGCGTCGCGGCCGGTTTCGGAGCGACAGGCTTGCCGTCGGCTGCCGGTGCGATTTTGGCCATGTCGGCTGCTGCGGGAGCGGGCTCGGACGCCATGGACAGCGGCTGCCGATCGACCGCCGTGGGCGGAGCGGTGACCGCCAGTCGTTCGCGGGGAGAGGCTATTCGCTCGAGTATCGGCTGGGGTACGGCGAACGGCACGGACTGGTCCGGGGCAGTCTGTTGCTGCGGCCTGCGATCCGGCGTCGGCCGCAGGAGATCGGGGGCTCGCACGGGTGCTGCCTGCATGTCGAGTCGCCGTTCGTGGGCCGGTGTTGCCGCTGGCGCTTTGGAGACGATGAGCGGAAAGTCTGTCGCAATCTTCGGCTTCAGGGGGGGCGTGACTGGCTTTGGAGTGGTCGCATCCTGCGGCTTGCCGCCGAGCATGCTGAGCCGTGTTGCCGACAGGCCGCCCCAGAGCAGCAGGTGCACTAGCACGCTCGCGAGCGCTGCCAGCAGCAGACGCCGGATAGATATGCTCCGCTCCGAGAGGCCGGCATGCAGGCCGGCACGCAACCGAGCGCGCTCGTGGGTGGTGGCTGCCATAGACTTCAGGAACGGCTATGGTTCCTGCTCTTCCGCCGATTGCACTTGGTAGTCTTCGATGCCCGCCTCGACACACGCGTTCATCGCGGCCACGACAAACTTATGGGCCACATTCTCGTCGGCCCGTAGGATCACCGTTTGCCGCTTTGGGTTATCGGCCGCCGCCTGCTTCAAGAGCGTCTGGAGCTCTGCGATCGCAACCGGCCTGGCACCCAGAAAATAGTTTCCCTCGCGGTTGATATTGACGAGAAACTCACGAGGGCGGCTGGTGAGTGGCTTGGCAGCACTGGCCTTGGGTAGCACCACGTCGATGAAGCGGTCGGCCTCATCGAGCTTGCTCGCCACAAGGAAGAAGATCATCAGGAGAAATACGACGTCGATCATGGGCGTCAGATCGAGCCCGCCACCAAGTCGTCCTTTGTTGATCCGCACGCTCATGGCTTCCTCGCGGGCGGCGGATCGGCGGCGAGCTGCGCGGGCGTCACGCGGCCTCGGTTCTCGTACCGCTCCAACTGCGGCACCATGCCCGCCACGATGCCATCCACGCGGCGGAAACCGGCGAGAATCCGCCCCTCGAGAAAATGCGCGATGACTGCAGCCGGGATCGCCACACACAGCCCCGCAAAAGTCGTGATCAGGGCGACGTAGATACCCTGGGCGAGTTCCGCCGCACGGTTGGCGCCGGCCTCGAGATTGGCCGTGGTATAGAAGGCGAGGATCATGCCCTGCACGGTGCCGAGCAACCCCAGCAGCGGCGTGATGGTGGCCGCGAGGCTGATGGGCCGGATATTGGCATACAGCGCCGAGGCCTCGCTCTCCTTCGTCGCATCGACCGCATGCTCGATCTCGGGCAGCGGGCGGCCGAGTCGCTCCAGCATCGTGCGGACAACCGTGGCGGCGACCGACGGATGCTGCTGGCAGAGCCGGTAGACCTTGCGCGGTTCAAATGGGCCTTCGGCTGCGAGTTGCAGCAGCCCGGTGGCGAACCCGCGCGGCACGAAGCGGCTGGGCCGCAGCGCGACCAGCCGTTCGATGCCAAACGTCAGCACCACGAGCGACATCACCAAGATCGGCCACATCAGGAAGCCGCCGGCGAGAAACAGTTCCCAGAGCGTCTGCACGCGGATAAGATTAGTCATGGTTGCTTTCCTGGTCCGCCGAGCGTGGTGAGTCGCTTCTGCGCGGCTGGCGTTTGTGGTGAGTCGGGATAGCGTTCGACGAGTTCGGCATAAAGGCCGCGGGCCTTGTCTGGCTGGTCGAGCACTTCAAAGCAGCGGGCCGCCTCGAAAGTAGCCTGCGCCTGCCAGGGATGGAATGCCACCGGCGCGGCCTTCTCTCCGAAGCCGTAGGCTGCCTTGAAGAAGGCCTTGATCGCCTCCTTATGCTGTCCTTGTTCGAAGAGCACCTCCCCCTCCATCAGCCGGGCCCGCGCGGTGATCTCCGTGCGGCCCGCGTCGGCCACCTCGCGGTAACCGGCCAACGCCTCGTCGAGCTGGCCGAGATTCTGCCGGGCCCAGGCGGCCGCATAGCGAGCCTGGGCCGCCTGCAGTGAGTTTGGCTCAGCGGCCACGAGACGGTCGGCAATCGCCAGACTCTCAGCCCATTGCTCCTGGGTAGCCGCGGCCTCGGCTGCTCGTACAAACGCCAGCCCACGGAGGTCTGTCGACGGGAGCCGGTTGGGGTCGGCGAGCGCCGCCTTGAAGGCTGCCGCTGCCTCAGCCGCCTTGCCTTGACGCAGGAGCGATTCACCGCGCATCGCCTGCGCGTCAGCCACGAGCGGTCCGCCCGGATGCTGCGCGAGCTGTTCCGCGAAGGCCGCCGCCGCGGCCGCATGGTCGCCGCGGGAGACGAACGTCCACGCCAACTTGTGACGAGACTGCTCGGCGAGCGCCGCGTTGCCCTTACCGTCTGGGCCCGCCTTGCCGTCTGGGCCCACCTTGCTCGCACGGTCCACGGCCGATTGATAGGCTCGTGCCGCCTCCTCGTAGCGACGGGCGGCCCAGGCCTGCTCGCCCAGTTCAAACCAGGCGTCGGCCGCGGAGGCAGACTGCGGAAACCGCTGCACAAACGCCGCGAATGTCTGGGCCGCCTGATCGCCGTGACCGGCCAACGTCTGGGCTGCCCCCAATTCAAACATCGCCCGGTCGGCGGCGGGAAAAGCGGGGTAGCCGTCGAGGAGTTTCTGAAATGCTGCCGCCGCCTCTGCATGCTGTTTCAATCCCGATAGACAGAGCCCTTCGATCAACAGCGCCTCGGGAACGGCATCGGCATCGAGTGTCTTTCCGGCAGCTTTGCGGGCGAGTACGGCCCGGGCATCGGCCAGACCGCTTTTATAGTCAGCCTGGCGCTGGCGGAGATCAGCCCGCGCCAGGAGTGCCGGCACGCTGGCGCCTGAGTCTGGGTAGCCGTCGACAACCGCTGTCCAAGAGGCCACTGCCTTGTCGAGCCGACCCTTCGCCTCATGACACCACCCACTCGCCAACAGGCTCCACGACGCGCGGGGGCCTTGCGGCTTGAGTGCCCGCGCCTTGTCGAAGGCCTGGATTGCGTCGTCATGCCGGCCGGCATCCTGCCGCGCTTGCCCAAGCCGATACCAGGCCACCTCAGCGTTTTGAGTGGCGGGATATTCGGCCACAAGCCTCTCGGCTGCCGACAGCGACGCGGCTGTGTCGCCCGCCTCCCGCTGCGCCCTGACGAGGAGCAAGAGCGCCTCGTCGCGGCGCGGCCACTGCGGATGCGACTTCTCGAGCGACGCAAGCACCCGCGCCGCGTCGGCAGGCTTCTCCAGCTCCACGAGCGCTGTAGCGTCGAGCAGCGCCGCCTCGGCTGCCGCGGCAGCGGTGAGCCCACCGGCCGCTGCGGAGAGCGCATCATGCGCTGGCTGCCACTGCTTGGCGGTCACCAGCGCCACTCCCTGTCGCAACCGCCAGCGGGCCAGCCGCGCTGGTTCGGCTTTCGGCGGGACTCCTGCTGATGCGATCAGGTCGGCGTAGGCTGCGGCTGCGGCTGCGGCGTCTCCCTTGGCCAGGATCGCTTCGGCGCGGATCGCCTTGATGTCTGCCACTGTCCGGTCTGTCGTGTCCACCGCGGCATACTTCTTCAGGAAGTGATCAGCCTGTGCGACCGCCTCGTTCGGCTTACCGACCTCGAGCAGGGCGAGTGCCGCCATCGACAGTGCCGTCTTCGCGGCTGGCTCGTCGGGATGGTCCGTCACGATCTGCACGTAGGCTGCCGCGGCATCACCACGCCGAGCGGGGATCTCCCAGAGGGCGTCGGCTCGATCGAGTGCGAGCCTGGCCATCAGCGTGCGAGTGGCGGCGGATGGCTGGGGATTGGTGGCCATGAGTTTTGCAAGCGCCGCTTCCGCCACCTGGGCGCCGCGGGCCGGCTGCTTTGCCTCGATTTCGAGCACGGCGAGGCGGTGGGAGGCGTCAGCAGCTGCCGGCACTTCCGCCGCAGCGATCCTGCTCAGCCACGTACGGGCCTCATCAATTTTTTTGGCCTCAAGGAAGGCAATGCCGGCGGAAAGTCCCGCCTGTGTCGCCCGCGGCGAGTCGGGAAATCGCTCTGCGAAGCGGCTGAACGCCTGGGCCGCTCCAGGCCAGTCTTTTCTATTCCACCGCGCCGTCGCCAGTCGCTCCAGAGCATCGGCGACGCGGGTACCCTTGCCGTCGACCAGCGTGATGAGGATTTTTTCCGCATCAGCGGGGTTGCCGGCGGTGGTAGCGATGTCAGCCCGCCAGAGCGCGACATCGTCGGCCAGCGCATGCGTGGGAAAAGCATCGGCAAACCGTTTGAGGGTCGCGGCGGCTGCGTCGCGTGTGCCTATCTCGGCCTGCCCTACGCCGAGCGCATAGAGCACCTCCGGCAGCCGCGGGGACTTGTCGTGATCGCGGACGAACCGCTGCCAGGTCGCGATTGCATCGTCGCGTTTCCCTGACTGCCAGAGCGATTCGCCCAGAAAGAAGACCGCATCGGCTGCCTGCGGATGCCCTGGGCTCTTTTCCAAAAACTCAGAGAGGCTGCGGGCGGCCGCGGCAAAGGCCTCGGGCGACGGTTTCTTTTGGGCGACCTGAAAGCTGCCGTGGCCCAGCTCCCAGCGGGCAAGGGCTACGGTGGCCTCGTCGGCCTTGCTCCCCACCACCTGCCGGAATGCCTCAGCGGCCTTCTCCCACTGATCGTTCTTGAGCAGGCAGATGCCGAGGTAGTAGCGGCCCTTGAGTGCCAGTGGATCGGCCGGATGCGCCTTGAGGAGCGCCTCCCATTCCTCTGCGGCGAGATCCCAAGCCGCGCGGTTTTGCAGCGCCGCGGCTGACGCGTATGCCGACCGGGCCGCGTCGCTGGAAGCCGCGGCCTCGTCGGCCCGCAGAGGCCGCCCGGCGATCAAGAGCAACGCCACTAGGAACAGGGCTACCAGGAACAGGCCGCTGACGGGTGGGCGGGGTGTCGCAAGAGTGCCGTTCATCGTAACGCTTCCACGCTCTGGTTTGGCACCTGGTGGCGGGACTGGGCCACTCCGCTCCTGCCTAACTTTTTAAATAGTACCTTCACGATAGCGGTTCGTCACGGGCAAAAAGCGGCCCGTGGCTGAGGCGATCACCGGGATTGGATGGGGAGTCGGAAATACAAGACGCTTGTTCGTGCTATTCTTCCGCTCATGAAAGATGCTCTCCAGATCGTGATCTTGGACGCCTATACGGCCAACCCCGGCGACCTGAGCTGGGCCGAGGTTTTGTCCATCGGCCCCTGCACCCTGCACGACCGGACGGCCGACACCGACATTGTCCCGCGAGCCCGCGCTGCCGACATTGTGCTCACCAACAAGACGGTGCTCTCCCGGGACGTGATCGCGGCGCTGCCCCGGCTCAAGTGTATTGGTGTGCTCGCGACGGGCTACAACGTGGTCGATGTGGCAGCGGCACGAGAACGGGGCATCCCAGTCTGTAATGTGCCGGAATATAGCACGCCCAACGTCGCTCAGGCGGTCTTTGCCCTGCTCCTCGAACTCACCAACCACGTGGGTCACCACGCGGAAACGGTTCGGGCCGGTCGCTGGGCGGCCTGCGAGGATTTCTGTTACTGGGACGGGGAACTCGTAGAACTCGCGGGACTCACGCTCGGGATCGTGGGCTACGGCCGGATCGGCAGGTCGGTTGCCGCCATCGGTCGGGCGTTTGGCATGCAGGTGCTCGGACAACGGCGGACGCCGCCCGGCGCCGGCCATGACGGACATGACGGCCATGACGAGGGCGTAAGGATGGTGGACTTCGACACGCTCCTCCGCTCAAGCGACGTCGTCAGCCTCCACTGTCCGCTGACTTCCGAGACGCGGGAACTGATCGACGCGGAGTCGCTCAGGCAGATGAAGCAGACCGCGTTTTTTATAAACACCGCCCGCGGCCCACTCGTGAACGAAGCCGATCTGGCCGCCGCCCTCAATCAGGGTCAGATTGCCGGGGCGGGGATCGATGTGCTCTCGGTGGAGCCGCCGCCGGTATCAAACCCGCTGCTCACGGCCCGCAACTGCATCATCACTCCACACGTCGCCTGGGCCACGCGGAATGCCCGGCGGCGGCTGATCGAGGTGACGGCGGCCAATCTGCGGGCATTCGCAGCAGGTCAGCCGCAGAATATCGTGAATCCACCTGTCGTGAATCCGTAAGGAAAAAAGAATGATCGTCGAGCGCGTAAAATACGTCATCTGGGCTGCCGACATGGACCGGGCCGTGCAGTTTTACTGCGGGCTTTTTGGCGGCGAGGTGCTGCGGCAAAACACCGTGATCGCCGAGGTGGGGATTCTCGGCTCGATCATCGCTATCCATTCCGGCGGCGAGGGCAAGCGGACATGGACGGGCCTGAGCTTCCAGGTGCCCGACGTCATCGCCGGCGGCCAGGAGGTGGTGGCGGCTGGGGGTCAGTTGGCCCGCGAACCGGAGCCTGAAAACGGTGAGCCGCCGCACTTGGCGATGTGCATCGACCCGGAGGGCAATGAGTTTATGCTCTCACGGAAGCGGGAGGGCGGCGGTCGTCCGTTCGAAGATTGATGATGCAAGCCCGTGAACTGATGTTTGGATATTTAGTGGCCGTGCTGTTCTGCGGGGCAGGCAGACCGGCGTGGGCCGAGCCGCCAACGGCAAGCGTAGTCGCCGCGCCGGACCGCGACCGGATCACTCAGCTGTCGGTCGTCAATGCCCTGCTGTTGGGGCAGTTTGACGGCCGGTTGCCATTTGCAGACCTGCTCACCGACGGCGACTTCGGCCTCGGCACGCTCGACCGGCTCGACGGCGAACTTGTCGTGCTCGACGGCAAGGGCTATCAGATCAAGAGCGATGGAGCCGTCGTCGAGGTGCAGCCCGAGACGACCATCCCCTTTGCTGTGGTCACGCCCTTTGATAACGACGCTGAGTTGCCCTGTCCGGCGGTCGATTCTCTCACGATGCTTGAGAAGCAACTCGACGCCACAATCGGCCATGCCAACAATTTTGTTGCGATCCGCATCGATGCGGAGGTGGCGGCGATCACACTGCGGAGCGTGCATCCGCAGTCAAAGCCCTACCGGCCGCTCGACTCCCGCAAAGATTTTCAGTCGGTCTGGAATCGGGAGAATCTGCGGGGCACGTTCGTGGGCATTCGGAGTCCGCGGTGGGCACACGGCATCACGGTGCCGGGATTCCACTGGCATTTCCTAGCCGCCGACCGCCGCAGCGGCGGCCATGTGCTGGACTGCCACCTGCGTGGCGGCACGATCCGTTACGACATCTGCGGCAACTGGCTCGTGAAGCTGGATGAGTCAGCCGATTTTAACCGCGTAGACCTGTCAACCGACCTCCGCGAAGAACTCGACCGGATCGAACGTCGACGGTCTCAGCCGGATGACGATCACTCCCGCAGTCGGGATTCCCACAGTCGGGATTCCCAGTCACAGTCCACACCCCGCCCCGGCTCCACCCCATGAAGCGGTCCCGTTCATCATCGCAGCGACCGCCGAGCAAGCCGATTCCGGCCACCGTCCGCCATCAGGGCAAGGCCGAGGAGAAGTATCATGGGATTCGGGCCTGCGAGGCGTTGTTTGCCCGCCGGCCCCAAGACATCATTCGCGTCTATATTCTCGACGCTCAAGCCCGGCGGTTTAAGGCCTTGCTCGACTCCTGCACGAAGTTACGCCGAGGCTTCCAGGTTGTGGCGGCAGACAATCTCGCGCGGGTCAGCGGATCGATGCACCATGAGGGGATCGTGATTCTCGCCCGGGCCTGCCCGCGGTGGGATATGGCTGACCTCTTACGAGCAATTGATGACGGTAAGATGAAGGGGCCGCTGCTCTATCTCGACGGCGTCCAAAACCCACACAATCTCGGCGCAATTCTGAGGACGGCGGCCCATTTTGGCAGCGGCTGTGTCCTCGGCGGCCAGGGTGATCTGCCGCCACTCTCATCGGCTGCGGTCCGAGTGGCTGAAGGGGCGGCGGAGTATGTACCCGTCTGTGAGCTTGCGAATCCGCCTGCCGATCTCGCTCGGCTACGGGACCGCGGCTACTCAATCGTGGCGTCCTCGAGCCACGGCGGCCTGCCGGTCTTTTCGGCCAAACTTGGCGGGAAGATCGTGTTGGTGCTGGGGGCCGAGGGGGAGGGTGTCTCCAAGCCGATCGCCGCCCTTGCAAACACCATGATTCAGATCCCTGGCACGGGTGTTGTCGAGAGCCTCAATGTGTCGGTCGCCTGCGGCGTTCTGCTGGCCGAAATCTGCCGCGGGGTGAGATAAAGAGCTACCGGACTCGTGGCTTGACGCTCAGGCACTTCAGCGTGTGTTCGTCGCGGACATAAAGTTTGCCAGCCGCGAGGGCCGGAAGGGCGCGGATCGTGCTGGTAAAAGGCTTGGCCCGCGCCAGCACGTGCATGCCGGCAGTGTCAGGCTGGAGGAGCACGAGTTCGCCATCGACCTTCGTGACGATAATCTTGCCGTCGGCGAAGAGCAGCGTGCCGTAGCCAAACCCCGCCTCCTGCCAGATCACCTCGCCGGTTGACTGTTTAATACATTTAAGGTCTGCGGGAGGAAGATCGTCGCGGCCGTCGATCGCGTAGAGAAATCCGCCCAATGCTAGGGGCGTGCAATACTGCGTCGACAACGAATCGGTGCCGTCCCAGATCTTCTTCATCGCGGTCTTGTCGAAGGAGCCATAGAGGGTTCCGACGCCATACGAAGAGGTAACCAAGAGAGTCTGCTTGCCATCCTTGTCGGCTAGCACGAGCGGATTCGCGGCATTCACGGTCGGCCCGCGGGCCCCGAAGGCAAATTGCCAGCGGGTTGCGCCAGTCGCTGGTTCGAGCAGGATCACCCGATATCGAGTGATGAACAGCAAGTGGGGCACATCGGCAATCTTCACAAGCACGGGCGAAGAATAGCTCGCGCGTTCGCTGGTTGTATTCCAGACGGTCTTCCCAGTGGCCACTTCAAACGCGACGATACCGGCTACCGTCTGGGCTCCTCCGACGTTCACGATCACGAGGTTGCCCACGACGATCGGCGAACTGCCAGCCCCAAAATATCCAGGCTGCGCTCCAAAGTCGGTATGTGTGTCGCGCTGCCAAAGCCGCTTGCCGGTGGCTGCGCTGAGGCAGGTGAGAATCCCCTGCGCTCCATACGTGAACACGTAGCCATTCTGGATCACCGGCACGCAGAGCGGTCCGTTACCACTCCCGACATCTGCGGTAAACGTCGTATCGTGTTCGTCTGTCCAGAGCGTTTTTCCGGTGGCAGCGTCGAGCGCTTCCGTGACCTCCTTCCCCTCCACCCGGTGAAAAAGGAGAACTCGTTTATCAGCCACGGCCACGCCAGCGTAGCCGCTGCCCACGTCCCGCTGCCAGAGTGTGTAAGGGCCATTCTCAGGCCATTTGTCAGCGAGGACCTCATCCGCTGCAGCGATGCCGTTGCGATTCGGCCCGAGAATCTGCGGCCACTCTCCAGCTGCGGCTGCGAAGGCGGAGAGAGTCACGAGCAGGCAGAGGGAGGCCCGGAGGCAAAACTTAAACGCGGACATTCCAACAATCCAATCCGTTTCATGGCGTCCGCATCCCCTCTACATAGGGGATTTTAATCATCGGCGGGGATCTGCTGAACGGCAGCGATCGAAGAATCTTAGGGAAATCCTCAGGAATCCAAAATATGAGTTAGGAATTGTGGCGGTTCGCTCCCGCTGGCGGTGAGCCTCTGGTCGGCCTCAGCGGCGACAGGAAGCCGATCGGATGGGTAGTTTTGCGATCGATCGCTAAATCGGCCAGAATTTCTCCCATCACGCTGGCAAACTTAAAGCCATGGCCAGAAAAACCGGCGGCGATGGCGACACAGGGATACTGCGGGTGAACCCCGACAACGAAATGTCCGTCGGGAGACATTGTGTAGAGACAGGTGGTATGGTCAGTCAGCCGTCCCTCCAAAGCCGGTAGGTGGGTGGCGATGACCGTTTCCATCCGTTCCCGCTCGTGAGCATCGATTGCTCGGTTGACATTTCTCGGATCGGTCACGGGAATGCCTCCGGTATGTTCGGCGATCTTCACGCCCCGGCCGTCGATCGCAGGAAAACCGTAGAAGAAGCCCGTCGGCCCGTCGAACGCGAAGCAGGGGAGACTGCCCGCCGCATAGGCCGATTGAACACGGGCGTCGGCTGCATACCAAAACAGCGACTTGCGGAGCACCCGCAGCGGCAACGCCGGTAGCTTCAGCAAATCGGTGGCCCACGCACCGGCGGTGATCACCAGTCGGTCGGCAGCGTAGCGGCCGCCGTCGGTCTCGACGATGACGTGGCTGCTGCCATCGCCGCGCTCGAGAGCCTGCCAGTTTCGGACGGCCGAACCGTGGTCGATACGGGCTCCCAGCCGCACCGCTTCCGCGGCATGCGCCCTGACGCACTCCTCCACAAAGAGGTAGCCCGCCTGAGCCTCATGCACCGCGGTCCATTCCTCGGGCAGTCGGATGCTGGGCCAGCGGGCCATGGCCTCGCGGGCTGTCAGCGGCTCGATCTCAAGAGAGTGGATCGCGGCCGACGTGAGCGCCCCGGCGATCACCTTCCCCGCCGCCGGGCCCGCCATCAAGAGGCCCGATTCGATCAGGAGCGACTGGCCGGTCGCGGCCTCCAGATCCCGCCACAGTCCATACGCCCGCCGCAGGAGTGGCACGTAGTCGGGGTGCTCAAAATAGGCTAACCGGATAAGCCGGGTCTGGCCGTGCGAGCTGCCGCGGTCGTGGCCGGGCGGAAAGCGGTCAAGGCCACAGACACGCATGCCTCGGGACGCCAGATGCATGAGGGCCGCGGCTCCCATGCCACCGGTGCCGATCACAATCACGTCAAACCGATCCATGTGTCCTTCCCGCTAGGTGCTTGCCACCGAGAGCCAGATTACGATTTCTCTGTATGATTGGGCAAAAGTGTCAGCGGCCGCTCAGTTTAAGCAGAGAAACTTCCTCTGGAGCAGACCATGCGAATCACGTTCACGCAGTCGGGTGGATTTGTCGGCGCTTTCAAAGGCTGCGAACTCGACACCGCGACGCTCGCCCCGGAGGACCGCCGCGAGGTCGAGGCTTTGGTCGCCGGTAGCGGGCTGACTGAGTCGTCTGAGCGGAGTTCGGCAGTGGCGCGGGATCAACGGCAGTTTGAGATCGTTCTTGAAGCGGATTCGGGGCGGGTGCAGATTGTCTCTGACGAGGGCTCATTACCCGAAGCCGCGCGGCCGCTGGTCGCCTTCCTGGTCGCGCGGGCCCGGCCGAAGCACCCGGGCCATGAGGGTCGTTTTTGATGAGTCGGCCGCCGCTCCATCCCGCTGTTTTGTTGCGGCTGCCAGAAAACATCCACTCTTATGTGGAACGGCTGCTCGCTGTCCATCCGGTGGAGGTACGGCTGAGCCGCTCCCGAAGGACGAAGCTGGGAGACCACCGCGGCCCCACGGCGGTCCGGCTGCGGCACCGGATCTCCGTGAACGAAGACCTTAATCCCTACGCCTTTCTCACCACGCTGCTCCACGAGATCGCCCATGCCGCCACGTGGGAGCGGCACCGCGAGAGGATCCGGCGTCTGCGGCCGCACGGGCCGGAGTGGAAGTCGGAATTCGAGCAAATCCTCACGCCTGTCGTCGCCGGGCGATTTCTGCCGGAGGATATCGGAGTGGCACTCCAGCGGGTTATGAGGAATCCGGCCGCGGCGACCTGCAGCGACCGCGATCTCACGCTCGCGCTGTCCCGCTACGATCTAAACGCTGCTGGGCTCGTATACGTTGAATCGCTGCCGACAGGCGCGGTCTTTCGCACCGATGGCGGCCGGCTGTTTTGCCTGGGACCAAAGCTCCGCAGCCGCTATCGCTGCTTTGAGCAACGAACAGGCCGCGAGTATCGGATGCATGCCCTTTGCCGCGTGGTGCCGCAGGTACAATCGAAGTGATGGTGCCCTAACCACTTCAAACAGCAGGAGTTTTTCATGGCAGGTAAAAAAATCATCATGCGGACCGGCGAGGCGCTCGTGGAGGCCGACGATGCCTGGAGCGCGGCCGAGCCTGAGGTGGTAATCGGTGAATTCGACGGCCCGGTCGGCTACGCGATCGCGAACCTGATCGGCGATCAGGTGAAGGGCCACACACGGGTCTGGGCAATCCTCAATAGTGACGTCCAGGTGCGGCCCGCGACGCTGATGGTGAGCAAATACACCGCCCCCAATGCCCGGTACACAAATATCCTGATGGGCACCGTGCAGGCGGCGATCGCCAATGCCGTGCTCGACAGCGTTCGCGAAGGGGCTATTCCAAAGTCTAAAGTGAACGACATCGGCATTATTGTGGCGGTCTGGCTTGATCCGTCGGTGGCCGACGCCACACTCAAGATCGACCACGACGTACTCTTTCAGACGCACCGCGAGGCGACAGCCAAGGCGATCTCAAAAGCCATGCGCAATGAGCCATCGATCGACTGGCTCCTCAAGAACCAGAAGAAGGTGGGCCATTACTTTCACGATCTCGCCAAGTCTGGTGAGCTGTGAGCGGCCTTCTTCGACGCCTTGAGCAGCGAACATTTGCGGCCGAAGTCGTGGTCGATAGCAAACTTCGCCATCTTCATCAGCGTCGGCATGTCGAGTGGCGGACAGGGGATGTGGCCGGCGATGGTGGATGTGTGGCTGCGGTCAAACGTGGGATCGTTGCGGAAGTAGCTGCGGTAGACATCGAGTTGCGTCGAGAGATTCTCGGCAAACCAGCTCTCGTCGCAGAGGTCGGGGTCGTCCGGTGACGCATCGCGGGAAAAGGTTTCGACGGCCTCCTGGATGAGCCGGCCGACCATGTCCATCGAAAGTGGCTCCGGATGCGTGAGGTGGTAGGTGGTGCCCCTGGCTGCTGGCGACTGCACCGCATGCGCGATCACCGCCGATACCCAGTCGACCGGCACAAAATTTTTGGTGTCTTGCAGCGATACGCCAATCAAGCCAAGCAGGGCGGAACCGCTCGTCGAGCCCTTCACCACTTTCGTGAGGAGCGTATGGCCGAGTCGCAGGCCGGCGTAGAGGCCGTGGTAGGTGGAGGTCCAACCGGTCGAGGAGTCGCCCACGATGATCGAGGGACGGTAGATCGTGGCTGTGTCGAGAAACCCACCCCCCGGGCGAGCCGCGTCGCGGACGAGTTGCTCTGCTTCGACCTTGCTGCGTTCGTAGTCATTGCCAAAATCTTGGCCGACATTGAGATCGTCTTCCCGAACAACGCCCGTGCGGAGTCCGCAGACGTAGGCGGTGGAGACGTGGTGAAAATGGGTGAGCCCAGTTTCACGGGCCAAGCCCAGCACCTGGCTCGTGCCACCAACGTTGGTCCGCCAAGGTTCGGCCTCGCGGTCGGCGCTGCGAAACGTCAGGCTGGCGGCGTTGTTGAGCAGTTCGTCACAGTGGTCTCGGATCCAGCTTCGGTCGTCAGACGTAAGTCCGCAGAGCGGTAGCGTAAGATCGCCTTCGAGGACGACCGGCCTCGGCAGCCGCTTGCCAAGGATCTCCTCCCAGTGCACCACAATCGCCTCAACACGGGCGGCGGCCGACTGTTTGCGGCTGCCGCGGACAACCACCGCTAGGCTCCGGCCGTCGAGAAGGAGGTCGCGAATCAGGTAGGTGCCCAACAGTCCGGTTGAGCCAGTGACGAGCAGGGACTTTTGAGCAGGAGTCTTCAGGGTTTTTCTCGAGTGGCGGGCGTGCCAAAAAGAGGTGAATAGATTGTCTAAGCGATAGCATAAAGCACGTTGCCAGCATTGCTCAAGCCACTGCATGACAGCGACGGCAATCAGCCGCGCATTCCCAGCCCGAGCACGTTGCGGCAGTGGCGGATGCTCCGCTCGAGTTCGGCGCGCTGATAGTTCTGCTCGGCCTGCGGTCGGGCTGCGCCCGGCGGTGGCTGAAACGGCTGAATCAGCCGGCCCTTTCTCGCCAGGGCCAGAAAGGCCGCCAGGTCGGCGGCGCGGGCGGCTGGATAAGACTGCCAAAAGTCCGGCTCCAGGATGGGAAACTCGCGGGCAAAGCCGGAGATGGTCTCGATGTGGACGGTCACCCCTGGGCACAACCGCTCAAAGAGATCGAAAAACGCCGGTAGGTCGGTGCAGCCATCGCCCATGGCGGTCCACTGCGTTGTGACGCCGCGGGCTGATTCCCAGACCATCGTGTCGCGAAGACTGGTCGTGAGCACATCCGGGGCGAGCGTGGCCAGGGCCGCGACGGGATCCTCAAGCGTCCAACAGGCGTTGCCCGAGTCGAAGTTTACACCGACATATTCAGGACCGGCGGCCTTGACGAGTTGCACGAGTTCCCGCGACTGCATGTCACCGGCATGGTTCTCCACGGCAATCTTCACGCCGCTGTCGATCGCGCGAAACCGCTGGCTTTTGAGCACCTCGACCGTGTCGGCGATCCGGGCCGCAATGCCCCCGGCGGAAAGCCGATCTTCGTGGTTCCCCAGGATCACGCGGAAAGCGGGTGAGCCGAGTGCCTTCGCCATGCGAATGCCGGTGGCGAGGTGATCCTCGGCACAGCCCCAGTCGTGTTTAAATTGCTTTGCCGATGGGCAGATGCTCCACGATCCCAGCGCGATGGCGATGCCCCGATCTTGACCATAGCGGCGGACTTCGGCGAGCGATGCGTCGTCGAGCCGGCCCTCAAACGGGCTGAAATCCGTGATGAAGACCGAGTCGCACTGGAGTTTCTCGGCATAGTCGATGAGCTCTCGGGCGTTCCACTTGAGCGCTCGGACGGCGAAGTTGTCGAACCCGAGCGGGATGTTGCGGCGGCCGGGCGTGGTGGCGGGTTCGGCCGCAACCAGCGGCGTCGCGGCGAGGGCCGCGGCGGTCGAAAGGAATCCGCGGCGCGTGGGTTTGCTGAATGGCAGGGGGGCAGGCACCGGTTGCGTCATAAAACCACGGTTGTTTTTACAGCTTCGGCTTTGCTGGCGTCGATGGGGGAAGAAAGTGTGGCGCGCCTTGCGGCTTCACTTTTCGGACGTAGACCTTATCGCCGCAGGTGGCTAGGAGCATTGTAAAGACTGGTCCACCGAAGCAAAGGCTTGAGACCTTTCCATTGGGAGTGGGGATGATGCAGTTGACCCGTCCCGTCTGATCGCAGACCTGGATGCCCATCTTCGTCGCCACCCAGAGCCGGCCATCCCGATCGACCCGCATGCCGTCAGCGCCGCTCTCGTCGGCGGTGTCGGGCACATGCAGGTGGTAAAACCGCTGCTTATTCGCCAACGTGCCGTCGGACTTCACGCAATAACTGTAGACCCAGTGGCTGCGGCTGTCGGCCACGGAGAGCAGGCTCTGGTCAGGCGACAGGCAGAGGCCATTGGGAAATTTTAGGCCGGTGTCGACGACTGTGTCGGTGTCGGTGCCGCCGTCGGCGGCCTTCAGGCAGTGGATCTTGCTCGGGGATTTGCCGTCCCAGCCCGGCTCAGTGACGAAGATCAAGCCCGCAGAGTTTGCCACCACATCGTTACCCCGCCAGCCTTCACCGGGGATGAGAATTTCCTTGAGCTGCGGGCTCCCGGCCCCTTGAGCCACCGGTTGCGGCCAGTCGCTCCACAGCCAGGTAAATGCTTCGGGGAAGAGTTCCGTGGCATGCTTGCCGTTGTGGCCGCCGTCGCCCCAGGCATGCTTCGCGTCATACCCCGCGAATTCCAGCGACCGCTGCATCTCTTGGTTGGCCATCCACCAGTCGCCGGCGTAGGTGTTTAGGTCTGCAGAGCCGTCTTCAAGAAAATACGAATCCGCTTCGGCTCCACCTTACGAACGAGCGTCATGGAATCGTTGCCACCGCGGAGGCCGTCGTATTCGTAACTGCGGTTGAACCGATCGAGCTGCCCTTCCTGCGTGGCAGGCACAATGGCCCGGCTTCACGAAGACGCCGATCAGCCGATCAGCCGATCAAACACATCTGGGGCGTTCAACTGGATGCCGTCCTGATTGACACGCACGCAGGCGGGCGTTTTGCCGTCGTACTGGGCAGGCACGTAGATCGAATACTCGCGGGTCGTGCCCGGGAAGATCTTGCTCGTGTCGAATGTAAAGTTGAGCACTTCACCCTGCGGAACTGAGACGGCGGGGGCCGCAGGGGCGGCTGGCGGCGCAGCGGCCACTGGGGCGGCGGCCTGTTTTTTGAGTGCGGCAGTTTTTGCCGCGACACCACCGACTGGCTTCTCGATCCGGTAGATCGCCTTCTCGGTGCGGAGGTAGATCGCCCGGTCGAGTGCGCCTGGCGTGGCCATAATCTGCCCCTCGAGTTCGTTGGTCGATTCCAGCGTGTAGGTGCGGCCCGGCTTGATGACAAACGTCTTGCCGTCGCGGTTGCCCACGTAGATCCGGCCGTCGGAAAACAGGGGCGACGAGCAGAAATTACCCCCCAGTCGCTCCACCCAGACCTCAGTGCCGGTCTTCGCATCGAGGCAGGTCATAACGCCCTTATCGCTGACCATGTAGAGTTCGTTCCCGACCACCAGTGGCGACGACATCGTGGGCACCGACTTCTTCTCCCGCCAGGCGATTTCGGGCGTGGTCGTGGCATCGCCGAGCTTCAGGGCGAGCAGTTCGGGCTGCATGAAGCTCGTGCTTATGTAGAGGAGCCCGTGCGCGGTGACCGGCCGCGGCACGATCGAGAAGCCGAGCACCCCATAGTTCAACCTCCAGAGTTCGGTGCCGTCGGCAGGGTCGTAGCCGTAGAGCCAGTCGGCCGCCGGCGAGATGAGCACGTCGCGGCCGCCGAGTGGGAGCACCAGCGGTGTGCCGTAGGCTTTTCTGAGCTGTGGGTCGCTGCGGAGTGGGCCGCTGCGATTGGTCTTCCAGGCCAGCTTTCCGGTGGCGGTGTCGAAGGCGACGATCGACTGCTTGTCGCTGCCGTCGTAGTGGACGATCAGCTTGTCTTTCCAGACCACTGGCGTGCTGCCCGGACCATTCTCGTGGTTGATTCGCTGATCGCGGTTGGTCCAGACGACCGCGGCCGTTTGCGTCTCGACGGCGGCGGTGCCGAAGTCGCCGAAGTGGCAATAGAGCCGGCCGGCGGCGAGCACTGGCGAAGGGGAGGCGTAAGAATTGAGTGAGTGGATCGGCTGCGGATTGTCGACCACCAAGAGCTCGATGCTGTGTAAAAGCTTTCCCGACTCGCGATCAACGCAGAGGGCATGGAGCCGCACCGGCCCTGACACCTGCAGCTGCTGGCTCATGGGCACGCCCTCGAGCCGCTGCTTCTTCTCATCTTCAGAGACTTGGGTCTCGATTGCCGCTGTCATCCAGATCTGATTGCCGACGATCACCGGCGACGACCAGCCGCGGCCGGGGAGCGGTGACTTCCAAGCGATGTTTTCCGTCTCGCTCCAACTGACGGGCAGGTCGTGGGCCCCATCGGCATGCCCTTGGCCGCCGGGTCCCCGCCACTGCGGCCAGTCGGCGGCCTGCCCGGGCATCCCACCGACGCCGCAAGAGAGCGCGAACAGGCAGATCGCTAGCACGACTCCGCAGCGAACTGCTCGGCTCAAATCCTCTTCAAAGCGTGTCCCCGGCGAGGGAAAGAGAGTCATTGCTGAATTCTTCCGGGTAGTTGAGCGGCTGGCGTGCTGAATCGTACAGGGCGATTGCACCATAACTCAAGAGCCGACAAGGACTTTGAGCAGATAGTCTT
>JBAXUW010000350.1:0-2798 GCA_037129495.1 Planctomycetota bacterium
CGGTGTCCCCGGGCTTCCGCCCGGGGCTTTCTGGGGGATGGTGCGCAACGCTGGACAAGAAGCCCCCGGCGGAAGCCGGGGGACGCCGTTGGGGTCCGTGTTTTTCAACTGATCTGCGCACTGCTGGCTCTCACCTCCACCGTCGCCCGCGCCGAGGAATCGAAACCGATCACCTACGAGGATCATGTCGCCGGGATCCTCAAGAAGCACTGCGCCACCTGCCACGGCGACGGCAAGCAGGAGGGCAGTCTCTCCCTCGTGAATTACGCCGGCGTCATGAAGGGTGCCGGCGGCGGCGAGATCGTGGCGGCGGGCCGCTCAGGCAGTAGCCGGCTCATCGAGGTGATCACCGCCCCCGACGACGGCGACCGGATGCCCCCGGAGGGTGAACGCGTTCCGGCCGATCAGGTGGCTCTCATCAAGACCTGGATCGACACCGGGCTGCGCGAGAACGCCGGCAGCTCGATCGCGGAGATGCGCACGCTCGGCTTCAAGCCCGCGGCCCCGCAGCAGACCGCAAGTGGCCCTCCGCCGGTGCCGCAGCCCGACAAGCTCCCGGCCTTTGAGCGGCCCAAGATGATCCGCCCGTATCCCGTGCTGGCGCTGGCCGCGAGCCCGCGGGCGCCGCTTGCGGCGAAGGCCTCCTACGGGGCGATCGACCTGATGGCATTGCCCGACAAAAGCTACGGCGCGATCGCGTTTCCGGAAGGGGAGCCGTTCGTGCTGAAGTTCAGCCCCTCCGGCCGCGTGCTCCTGACGGCGGGGGGCAAGCCGGTGCAAAAAGGCGTCGCGGTGCTCTTTGACGTGGCGACCGGCAAGCGGCTGGCGTCGGTCGGCGACGAATCTAACGCCGTGATGGCGGCCGATCTCTCGCCCGATGAGTCGCAGATCGCGATCGGCGGCTCAGGCCGAGTCGTGAAGATCTTTTCCACCGAAAATGGAAAACTCCTGCACACGCTTACGAAGCACACCGACTGGGTGACGGCGGTCGCCTTCAGCCCGAATGGCAAGCTCCTGGCCACTGGCGACCGGATCGGCAACATCCATCTCTGGGATGCGAAGAGCGGCGGCGTGGTGCTGCCTCTTTCAGAGCATAAGAAATCGGTGCGGGCGCTCTCCTGGCGGAGCGACAGCGGCGTCGTGGCCTCCTGTGGCGAAGATGGCACGATCGTCTGGTGGGATGACGCGCTGCGATGACTTTTAGCGGGCGGGGAGGCCGATGATCGCCCGCTTGGCGCCGCCGATCTTCTCGTCGTACTGTCCGGCGAAGCTGCCTTTCGGATCAGCGCCGTGCGTTGACCAGATCACGAACATGCCCTCGGACGTGAAGCAGGGGGAGGGATAGATGTTTTGCCGATCGCGGTGATCGACCCCCGTGGCGTCGATCACGACCGGAGCTGACCAGGTCGCGCCCTCATCGGCCGAGAGGGCGTAGACGAGCGGCGTGCGAGGGAAGAACGCACCATCATTGAGCGGCGTAGCATGGTTGTAGAGGCAGACGAGCCGACCGTCGGGGGCGCGGCGAAGCGTCAGCGACGAACAGGGTGATTCGAGCGTCGTCGGCTCGGGCTCCGACCAGGTCTCGCCGCCGTCGGCCGAGATCGATGTGTGTATGCTGCCCGCGCCGGTGCGGGCGAGCAGCCGCACGCGGCCATCGGTTCGTTCGACGGCGCAGGGCTCCTGCATTCCGCGGGGTTTGTCGAGCCGCGCCCGGCCGCGGGACAGCCGCCACGATGCGCCGCCGTCGTCGGAGAGCATCGCCAGCGACTCGTCCCTGTCCCCCTCGTCTTTTCCCGCCTTTCGCGACACCGGCAGCAGGAGCCTGCCCGACTCGAGCTGAATCAGCCGGTCGTTCATCACGTAGTAGGCGTTGTCCTGTTCGATCAGCATCTTTGCGGCCGACCAGGTCGCCCCGTCGTCGCTCGAAAACGAGATCGCGGGCACGCCGCCGCCGTGAAGCCCTAGCACGTGGCGGGGCAGGACAATCGCGAGCCGGCCATCCTTCAATCGTAGAAAGCTGATGCCCTGGTCGCTCACCATCCCCTTCAGCGGCCATTCGATCTTCAGGCGGCCCTGCTCCCGCCACGTCCGGCCGCCGTCGGTGCTGCGGTAGAGCAGCGGCACGGGAAACGTCGCCGCGAGCTGCTCGAAGTTCGTCGGCGGCCGGCCCCAGGGCGCGGCCATGAGGATGTCGCCGTTCTCGAGCCGGAACGTGCCGGGGCCGATGAAGCTGCGGTCGGGCGTGTGTGAGATGACAATTTCCGGTGCAACGACGAACGTCGCTTGATGCGACGGCGGAGTTGCCGTCGCGGCAGGAATCGATCCCAAAATCGCGCAGACGACAATGACAAGTCTTGGAAGTGATTTCATGGTGAGTGCGGTGGGGCGGGGTATTGAGCGGTTGCCATTGGGGCCGAAAGGCCGGGGGTGCGAAGTATGACGCCCTGACATTAGGCCAGGACACCCTTGACCACGTTTCCGTGCACGTCGGTGAGCCGGTAGTCACGGCCGGCGAAGCGGTAGGTGAGCTTCGTGTGGTCGATGCCGAGCAGGTGGAGGGTCGTGGCGTTGAGATCGTGAACGTGCACCGGGTCCTTTGCGACGTTGTAGGAATAGTCGTCGGTTTCGCCGTAGGTCGTGCCCGCCTTCACGCCCGCCCCCGCCATCCACATCGTGAAGCACCGCGGATGGTGGTCGCGGCCGTAGTCGGTGGCCGTCAGCGTGCCCTGCGAAAAGACCGTGCAAGGATAGTCCGGTCAATGGCACTTCGGCAACGGTCTTCCGGCTGATGAGCGACT
>JBAXUW010000351.1:0-2777 GCA_037129495.1 Planctomycetota bacterium
GAGCCGCTCATCCGTCGGGCAATGCTGGCGAAAGTGCCATTGGCCGGGCTATCCTTACGCTGCTCAAGGGCCTCGGTATCAATGTGGCCCCCCATGACATGAGCCACTACCAGCCGGGCGAGCGAATGGACGCCTCGAAAAAGCGTGACGCCACGCAGAGCGAACTGCTCGCCGCAGTGAAAGAGTCTGATGGCACGAGCCTCTTGGACAACACCACGCTCGTCTACGGCAGCAACATCCGCTCGATTCACTACCTCGACAACTGCCCCACGCTCGTCGCCGGCGGCGGCTCCGGCATCAGGCTCGGTGAGCACGTGGTCGTGCCCGACAAGACGCCACTGGCGGACCTCTGGCTCACGCTCCTCAAGGGCGCAGGCGTCAAGGCCGAGTCGCACGGCGACAGCACGGGCGTCGTCAAGGAGCTATTTGTCTGAAACGGTCCGTAGCCTTTTCCATCCAAGCCCGACGCGCCAGCGAGGGAATCCGGGACTGACTTCAGGGTGATCGATTGCATTCCCTTGCTTGCGCTGCGGGCTTGGATGGAGCACTTTAAACATTCATGAAAAACATTCGACTTCCTCGTGCTCCAAGGAGTACGTCCTAGTTCTTTGCGACGCTTCTCCTCATCGCCTGCACCAGCGGCACGGCCGCGGCGCAAAGCGACATGAAGGGCCGCGTGCTCATCAGCGAAGACTTTAGCTCCAGCACCGTCGACAGAAAGAACTTTCCCAACGCCTCGTGGGATATCCCGGACACCTGGAAGCTCAACGACGACAGCCTCGAATGCATCTATGACCCCAAGCAGCATCCGGGGAAGGCCCATGGCAAGTCGATCGACCCGAAGTTCAAGGCCCGCGACGTGCGGGTGTCGTACCGCGTGAAGTTTGGCGGTGAGGCGGCCCGCATGGTGATGATCATCAACGCCGGTTTTCCGCCCGTGAAAACGGGCCTGCCGGTCTGGCACATCGCCGACGTCACGGCCCGGCTGCCGCGGAATCCAACCGACGCGTGCATCGACATCTCTGAGCGGGATTTCACCCGCGATGAAAATGATCCGCGCAACACCAAAAAGAGTCGCGGCCCGGCCGAGATCTTCAAGCCACTGGGGGCCTACGAGATCCGCGGCGTGCGCTGCAAGGCACACGCAACGCTTGAGCCCGGCCGATGGACGACGTTCGTCGTCGAAAGCGTGGGCACGGAATGGACGCTCTGGATCGACGGCGAGAAAACGCTCTCCCAAACCCACAAGCACGCCGACTGCGACAAAGAGTCGATCAACTTCATCGCGTTTGGCCCGCTCGTGTTGGACGACATCGTGGTCGAAGAGCTACCGCGAGAGTGAAACGGCACCGGATTGCCGCGGCTTGAGCCGGCCCACCAGCGCGAGCGTGGGAACCTCCACCAGCCGGTGCAGGAGCACTGCCGCCACGAGACTGGCCGCAACCGCCGCCACGAGGCTCGGCCATGAGGCAGTGGCTGCATCGCCGCCGATGCCCCGCGCCACGCTCGTCACCGCCCAGATCGTCGGATAGTGGATGAGGAACAAGCTGTAGGAGATTTTCCCCAGCCAGCCCAGCAGGGGCAGGGAGTCGGCACGGGATGCGGCCGAGGGCTGCCGCCGCGCCAGAAGATAGATCGCGACGCCGGCGATGAGTGCCACAGCGGGGTGAGGACGGCGTTGCACGACGACTGCGATGGCGACCGCCGCCACATAGGCCCAGAAGATCACCGGCTGGATCCGGCCCGCGACGGCGAGCCCCGCCAGCGTCCCCAGAAACACGATCCCGAAAAAGTAGGTCGCGTAGGTCTCATGCGCGACGGCACCGTTCCACAAGAAAAGCGACAGGAGCGCCACGAGCATTGGCAGTCCGATGACCGCCAACCCTCGGACGAAACGAGATGGCGCAGACCGCGACAGGCCGGGCAACCGCCGCAGGATCGCGTCCTGCACGATGATCAACAGACACATCACCGCGTTGCACTGCCAGTCGATCGAGAGATACCAGAATCCAGCCAGCAGACTCGGGTAGCCGAGCACGTCCTGCAGGAAGGCAGCGTGCGCGAGCACACCCGGAGCGGTGATCTCGTCGAAGAGCGAAAACGCGGCCCACGACGGCGGCACGATCGCGTAGAGCCCGATCGCAAACAGGAGCGTCGCCACCGCCGGCAACGCCAGCCGAAGATAGCGGACGAGCAGCAGCCGCCCCAGGTCGGCGGCCACCGGCGTCGCACGGGCCAGCGACACGCCGCCGACGAAGCCGCTGATCACGAGGAACACCTGCGTGGCCAGCCCGCCATACCACCAGACGATGTGGTGAATCACGGGCACGGCAGCCAGCGTTGCATCAGCCCCGGGAACGTAGCTGACGAGGTGGTGGGCCAGAATGACAAGCGAGGCCACGCCGCGGATCGCGTCGATGAAGGGATACGCGCGGCGGTCGGCGGTCGGCGGGGCAGGGGATCGTGTCTGGTCGTGTGGCATGCGGGCCGGAGTGAAAATCACGCCCCGAATGGGTCGAGGACTTTGACATGTGCCTTGCGGAAATCGGCAACGTTGCGGGTGACGACAGTCAGGCGATGAGCCAAGGCGGTGGCGGCAATCAGACTGTCCTTGACCGGCATGGCCGTTCCAGCCGACCGCATTTCAGCGAGGAGCTTTGCCCACCGGAGGCCGGTCTCGGCTGTCCAGTCGAGGCAGGTGATTCGGCCGACGCCACTCTCAAACCACTGCTCCAACCGCGTGCGACGCCCGCTCGACGGCAGAAGTTCGATCCCGA
>JBAXUW010000352.1:0-2774 GCA_037129495.1 Planctomycetota bacterium
CGCAGTCGTCTGCGGCGGCTGCGAGCGGGTCCGCAGCGACTATTTTCTAGAGCGCCACGACTTCCCCTACTCCTGCATCGAGTTCGTCGCCGCCGGTTGCGGCACGCTCACACTGCAGGGCCGCGACCACTCTCTCATGCCAGGGAGCATTTTTTCCTACGGCCCCGGCGTCCCGCATGCCATCCGCACCGACCCGCGGAACCGGCTCCGGAAGTATTACGTCGACTTCATCGGCACCGCCGCCGCCACCCGCATGCAGGCGGCCAGGATCGCCCCGGGCAGTGTGCTCCGCGTGCCGCAGCCGCAGGAGATTGAGGAGATCTTCGCACTCCTGCAGCAGTGTGGTCTGGCACATTCTTCCCACGCGTCCGCACTCTGCGGCCAGTTGCTCGGCGTGCTGCTCACGAAGATCGCCGAGCGCGGCCTGCGGGCTGACGACGTCGATCCCAAGGCGTTTGAGACGTACGAGCGGTTTCGGGCGATTCTCTCCGCCGAGTGCCATCGGCTTTCGAGCGTCGCCCAGGCTGCCCGCGACTTTCACATCTCACCGGCGTATGCCTGCCGACTCTTCCGGCGGTTCGATACCACCAGTCCCTACCAATACCTGCTTCGAGAACGGATGAACCTCGCCGCCGACCTGCTGGCCCGCCGGGAGACCGGAGTCGAACGGTTGCTTGTGAAACAGGTGGCGGCCCACCTCGGCTTTGCCGACCAGTACCAGTTTTCGCGAGCGTTCAAGCGGGTATTCGGCATCAGCCCGGCCCGGTTTCAGCGTCAGACGGTGGGGTAGGGATGCGACCCGGCACGAAGTCCCTCGCTTGCGCTTCGGGCTTGCATGGAAATCTGTTCTCCCAAGCCCGCTCTCCATCCAAGCCCGCAGCGTTAGCAAGGGAATGGCTACACGTCGAGGTGCTTGACGTCGAGCGCATGCCGCTCGATGAAGTCGCGGCGGGGTTCCACCTTCTCTCCCATCAGCACGCGGAACAGGTCGTCGGCCGCAGCGGCGTCGTTCATCGTCACCCGCAAGAGCGTGCGATTAGCCGGGTCGAGCGTCGTGTCCCGCAACTCTTCGGCGTTCATCTCGCCAAGACCCTTGAACCGGGTGATCGACAGGCCCTTTTCTCCGGCCCGGCGGAGGGCCGACAGGAGACTCCGCAGGTCCTCCAGGCCGATCTCGCTGTCACCGCGACGGAGCGTATACCGCGAATCCTCGGAGCCTGTGCGGTCTTGGGGCAGGAGCGACTCGGTGCCAAAGCCCATCGCCTCGAGTTTCTTGAGGCCCGCATTGATGCTTCGCATCTCGTGCAGGTCGACCACCACGAGCTGGTCGTCGCCGGTGTCGGCCGCGGTGCCAGGCGTGGGGTCGGTGTGTTCTTCTTCAGCCCGACCCACCGCGAGTTCGCCACCGGCCGCCTTCTCCTTCGTCTTCACGAAGGCTTCCAGCTGATCGCGGCTGGTGAACCAGTGCTCCTCGACGCCATAGTAAACGTGGTACATCGGCAGCTTGCCGTTGGCCGCATCCCGTCTGTTAATGTGGTCCCGCAGGCTGATGCCGCGCTTTTCGAGTGCCACGAGCGCATCCTCGAGCCCCGAGAGCGTCCGGCAGAGCTTCTGCATCTCCTCACCGGCTATCTCCCGGCCATCTCCCGGCATGAATACTCCCTCGCCCAGCCCCTGATCGAGCAATTGCGTCTTCATCTCCTCCTCGGTCTGAACGTAATACGTCTGCTTCTTCGTCCGCACGCGAAACAGCGGCGGCTGGGCGACGTAGACGTGGCCGGCGGCCACGAGCTGATACATCTGGCGGTAGAAAAATGTCAGCAGCAGCATGCGAATGTGGGAGCCGTCGACGTCGGCGTCGGTCATGATCACGACCTTGTCATACCGGCGTTTGCCGAGGTCTGCATCGACTCCAATGCCGGCACCGATCGCCGAGATCATGCTCCGCGCCTCCTCGTTGGCGAGCACCTTGTCGTCGCGGCTTTTGTAGGCGTTGATGATCTTGCCGCGGAGCGGCAGGATCGCCTGAAATTCTCGGCGGCCTGCATGGTCGCTCTGGCCGTTGTCAAGAAGCCAACCGTCACAACTGGCGTTCAGTCCAGCCACAGGGCTGGGGCGTCTGGCCCCTTGGGTTTATTGCTCAAGGAGTCGCCCTGCTCGCTGTTGGGCACGTAGGACAGTTCATATTCGTGTCCTGCGACCGACAGTCTGTGGCCTGGTTCGATCCGGCTTTCGTGGACCGCGTGGCCGTCGACCTTCGTACCATTTCTGCTGTCGAGGTCCTTCACGAACCATCTCCCGTTGATGAGCGAGAGTTTGCAGTGCTCCCCCGACACGTTGGGGAACCGCAGAACGATGTCGCAGCTCTCCTTTCGACCGATGACCGTCGATGTTTTCCGCAACGGAATGGGATCGCCGCCGCCCACTGGACATAGTTTCATCATCGCACCCCCCCCCGTCTCTTTCTGGTGCTTGCTCTTCCCCCCTATTGGAATTTTAGCATCCGCTTTTTGGCGAGGCAAAATGAGGGGTTTTTAACGGCGAAAACCCAGGTCGCGGTGGGGACAGATGTGGTCCCTCGAGGAATCGGTGGCATCTCCTGCCTGCACCGCTTCGGCTCCGCGCTCAACCGCCACGTGCACCTCCGGGCCTTAAGTGACCGACGTCGTCTTCGGGCCGAGCGGCGATACCCCGCCGGCGTTCCTGCCGGCCCGGCCGCGGCCGCCCACCGACTGGGGCGAGCTCGTCCAGGCCGGGGCAGCCTCGGGAGACGG
>JBAXUW010000353.1:0-2773 GCA_037129495.1 Planctomycetota bacterium
CTTGGGAATCGGGCATAAACTTCGAGACGTCCTCGCGGTCGTCGTCATCGGGGGCAGGGAAAGGAGCAGAAACAGCAGTCTTCGCCATGGTGGATTACCTCCTTGTGGCAAATGTCCAACGAAATCCGACCTCGAAGACAGGCGATCCGTCTGCGGGGCCTCCAGGGCCGGTTGGCCGACGATCGGCCTTCCTAAGCTCTGGAAATCGACGTGATCCAAGGGCTTTCACCGAATCCGGCCGCGGTAGGCGGCGGGCACGGGTGCTGACTCGTTGCGCGGGAGTGGTCGCATGACCCGCGCCACTTCTGCCAACAGGATCGGGGGGAACAAGGCGCTCATGACGCCATCAACGAGATTGACGGTCACGCCCTGGATTCGGCGCAACTGCCTCACGATCGATTTCGACCCGTCCAGCAACGCGCCGAGCGCGTTGGTGTCGACCGTGTAGATCAGGCCGTACTGGCAGAAAATGGCCGCAGGGTCTTTGCGATGTCTGGGGGCGGAACTTTTGAACTTCTTAGCCATGAGAGGCACCTCGGGAGTTAAGGGACACGGATAAGGATGGAGAAACATCAGCCGCGGGAAGTCGCCGGAGGCGGCCACGTTCGAGGGCCGCCAACTGGGCAGGATTGGCGTGCCGCGCGGTCCGCGGCTTCATGACCTTCGCCACCTCCTTCAGCTTGGAGATAGGGAAGGCGATACTGGCGCCGTCATCGCCGTCGTGGATCGCTTCGACGCCTTCGAGGGTGAGCAGCCTGTTGGCAACGGCACCGGCGCGGTGCGTAGACGCCGCGAGCGTGCCGTCACCCCACGGGCAGATCTCGCCGTGCCGGCAGAGAATCTGGAAGTTCCACGGGTCAGACCAGCGGCCGCCTGCAGCGGCATCGAGGCCGATCTTCCAGCGGTGGCCATACTCGGCGCGAAGATCGATGGGAGTGCTCATCGCTCGACCTCCCCCTTCGTCACGAAGGCGATGAGGTCGCTGCCAAGCACATAGATCCGTTTTCCGGACCGAAAGACCCTCAGGCCGACCCGGACCGCGGCCCTGAAGGCGGCGTCACGCCACCCCATCCGGGCCTTGGCTTCGTCGAGCCGGTAGAGAGTGTCCGGGATAATTGCCCCGGCCGTTTTTACCTCCGGTAGCCCCCGTGCATGTTGAAGAGGGTGTCGTTTCATCGGTCAACTCCTGTTTGCGGGGAGCACAACCGTGTGCTCCCTGTAACAGGGATGACTGCCGGACAGATAAGACGGGCCGTGAAGACGAGGCCGCGTCAAACGCGGGACAAAACGGACTTGATCACCACTTTGATGTGGACAACCAAATCAGTATTTGTCCAAGCTATTCGTTTGTGGGGCCATCGTCGTCGAGAAACTCGGGATGCTCGCGGAGAAAGGCAAGCGACTTCGGATCGGCTTGGGACTCCTTGCGGTACAGGGCGTCGAAAGCCGGCAGCGAACTACTGCTGCTGCCGCTGGCAACCCTCAAGCCGTGGGCTGCAACGAAACCAGCGTTTGCCGTTTTGCGAGACTTTGTCACTCTATGGCCCTTGGCCGTCTCCGCGGCGGCTGGGCTCTCTGGATCGAGCCGCTTGCCGTTCCCCCGCGTGCGATATGGCGCCCAACGTTTGTACTCCGGCGTACGGTAAACCGACTTCACACTATTGAGAGGGAAGTCGTAGAGCTCAGCAAGAGTCGCCGTTAGTTCATGGTCGATGCGACTCCAGAGCTTCTCAATTAGTCCCCGCTCCACTTCATCGTCACGGACATCTTTTCCGCTGGCACGTATCTCGCCCGCGATCCTTACCTCCAACTGCCGGAGGAGTTTGCTCGCGGTCTGAACCATCGTCTTTTTTCTACGTCGACTTTTCCTGACAGCGGTCTTGGCCTCCGCCGTAGCCCGGTGGTCTGGCACTTGATTTGTCCCAGACTTCAAGGAAGCGACGTCTACAGCCAGCTTCTGACAGATGATCTCGACTTGCTCAAGCCGTCGCGGCTCGGTCACGCCCGCAGCATCCGCGAGCATCAACGCGCCCATTCGTTCACCAGCGAGCCGTGCTGGCGACGGCTTTGGCGGAAGGGGTACGCGGTCTAACGCCGCCAGTTTCTTCAGCAGGGTCGCGTCTGCCCACTGCCACTTGGTCCGGAATTCGTTCACGGCCTGCTCTCCCTGGCCATCATGTTGGGCAGTCGCTACCGCTGATGCGGACACGTCGCCAAGGACAGGCCGGATTGATGGGATGGATGCGTCTGCAGACAGGCGCTTCGGCTCACATTCTGCTTTGCTGCCGGCGACCAGCATCAAGTCGTCAGCCGCCGTGGAATCGGCTGGGGGGCTGGGCGATCGGCCTACTTCGTCACTGGGCTGGGTGGACACGTATAGCTTCCGTTCAGATCTGCGGCGTCCTTGCCTGAGGTGAAAAACAGTGCCACAAATGGCTGCTAATAGCGTACGGACAACATTCGATCAGTCCATCCTTTTCCTCAGATACATAACACCCGCGGCCGCGTAATCGCATTTGACCGTTTAAACTGTGGCAGCTAGTGCAGGCTGATTCCAATCGCTTCTACGGCCTAAATTCCCGGCAAAAACCTGGCATATTGATTGAGCGCAAAAATCGCCATCAGGCGGCTGCGCTCCCGCTACTGGCCGCCCCTCTCTGGCGTCGGCCGCTTTCGTTTTCTCCCCCATGGAGCCCCTTCCCCATGACCACCACGCTGATTCTCTGCGCCCTGCTTGCCTCCGGGCTGGCACTGGCGCTTTCCCGTGAGCACC
>JBAXUW010000354.1:0-2764 GCA_037129495.1 Planctomycetota bacterium
AGCTTCAGCCGATCCCGGCTTTCCGGATTCCCTTGCCAGAGGACACGTTGGAACACTTATCCCACTTGAAGAGACAGAATAAGAACCCGCGGCGCTTGGGTCCTCTCTCCGTCAGGCTTCCTGGCAGAGTCTGCGGAGTGACGTGTAGTCGGTCTTGCCGGTGCCGAGCACCGGGATCTTGTCGATCTGGCGCACCTCGTCGAGCCGCATCACGCCGCGGAGGCCGTCGGCCAGCAGGATCTCCGCTGCCGCGCGGAGCGAGAAAGTGAACGTTGTAAACAGCACAACGTGACGGCCGTCGGCCGTCTCCAGTCCCTCAACGGCCACCTGGGGGCCCTCTTCATCGGGCGGATACCGCCTCTGAAACGACTCCTCGAGCGCCGGCAGCGAGATCATCTCGCCGCCCGCCTTCAGGAAGCGTTTAAGACGGCCACGGAATGTGAGGTAGCCGTCGCTATCCGACGAAACCAGGTCGCCCGTGCGATACCACTGTTTTCCGTCGGCCTCCACGAACGGGGACGGGCCGTCGTATCGGTGGTAGCCCTTGAAGATCGACGGCCCCCTGACGAGCAGCATACCAGTGGCGTCGGTGGCCACCACTTCGTGGGTGTCGGGGTCGACAATGATGGCCTCGACGCTGCCGACCGGCGCGCCGATGCTGCCGCTCTTTACCTTGTCGAGGCGATTTGCCGCCACCACTGGTGAGCATTCCGTGATCCCGTAGCCCTCCAAAATCGTCGCCTGCGGCGCTCGCTGGCGGCAGGCCTCGAACGTGGCGTCGGGGCATTTTTCGGCGCCCGTGATGATCTTGCGCAGGCTCTGCAATTCTTTGCCCCGGCAGGCGGCGAGGATGTAGCCCAAGAACGTCGGCGTGGTGAAGAGGAGCGTTGGGCGGTAGGTCTGGATGATCCGCACGAGGCCCCGGGCGTCAGTGGGGTCAGCGTGTCGCACCGAGCGGATGCCCGCCACATGCGGTAAAAGAATGTTGCCCGTGAGTCCAAAACTATGAAACGGCGGCAGGAAGCCGAGCAGCGTGTCGCCCGGATCGGGCTGGAGGACGGCCAGACTGTCGGCGACGTTTGTCAGCAGGTTTCGATGCGTGAGCGGCACAGTCTTGGGGGCGGTCTCCGAGCCCGAGGTAAATAGAAAAACCGCCGGGTCGTCGGGCGACTGTCGCGGTAGCCGCCGCAGGAACCGGTGCGGTGTCAGTCGCGTGGCCAGCATCATCCAGACCGCCTCAGCCTTGCCGATTCCCTGTTTGATCTGCTCAAGGTATTCGTAGCTGGCCCCCTCGACTTCGATACCGAGCCGGTCGATGAGTTTTTGCGATGTGATGATGCGCCTGGTGTCTGTGACACGGATACCATGAGCGAGTTGTGCTGGGCCGGTTGTCCAGTTCATCATCACGGGCACCTTGCCCGCCAGATGGAGGCCGAAGAAGACAAGGTCGGCTGCCACGCTCGCTGGCAAGAGCACGCCCACGTGTGTCTCCGGGTAGGCGGCAAACCGCCGGGACATGAGCGCGGCCCCGACGAGGAGTCGTCGGCCCGAGAGCATGCCCGAGAGCTGGTCGACAACGGCCGGATCGTCAGGTTGGCTGAGCACGCGGCGGACAAATGCCTCTGCCACGGTGTCGGCGAGGACGTGCGGTTGGCTGACGCGGCCAGGGGCGAACCAGCCGCGCGGTGCCGTCGTGAGCCGCGCTGATATGGCACTGTCGGCCAGCCTGCCGTCGGCCAGCGCCCAGAGCTGGCCGAGCGTGTCGACCACCGCATCGCTGCGAAAGCCAAACTGCTGCTCGATCCGCAGCGCCAGGTCCATTCGATCGAGGCTGTCGAGGCCGATGGTGTCGAATCGTGTAGTCGGCTGCAATTCGTCGGCGGCAAGCTCCCGCTTTAGATGCGTGGCGACGAGTTCGTTGACAAGCCGGATCGTCTTAGGAGTGAGCGTCGCGGGATCAACAGACACAGCCGCCGCGGAGTTCTGAAAGTGGCCAACGCGTGGGCCAAAAAAATGATTGTAGCGGACGAATGTCGGAGGCTGGTCGCCGTCGGCGTTGTACCAGCGTTCGAGGAACGTGTTGAATGCCTCACGCGATTCCAGCGGCAGTCGGTCGCGTGGCACCACTTCGACGTGGAGATGCACTGCTCGCCGGGGTAGGAAAAACACCAGGCTCGCCAGCAGCCAGCCGGCACTGCGACCAGCCGCCGCCACAAGATTTGGAATCTTGCCGTCGCTTGCGCAGCTGAACATGCTCCCCCACACGCCCCGGGTCCGGATCAGCACGACGTTGACATCGGGGCAGCGGGTGAGAAGTTCGTGCACTGCCCGCGCCGCGCCTACCACCTCGCGGTTGCCACGCTGTAGGCGGCCCGACGGATAGATGAGAAAACTGTCTCCCTGCCGGAGTCGGTCTGCGACGGCATCGACAAGATCCTTCGTCTTCGTGGCAGCCTCACGGCTGTGCGCTGAAAGGTCGGGCACCTCAAAAGCATCGGCCAAGCCCATCAGAGGCTGGAGAGGGAGCAGCCGGTACATCCCGGAAAAGACCAGCGGCCGCAGTGGCTTCTCGAGGATCACATGGGAGAGCACGGTTGGGGGGTCGATGTAGGCGGGATGATTGGGCAGCACCAGCGTGGGCCCACGGAGGGCCCGGGCCGCCTCAAGCCCGTCGATCGTGACGCGGTAGCGCAGGTGGAGGAGCCCGCGAACCACCGCCCAGAAGATCCGATCAAGTCTCATAAATAAAAACGGTGCCTGGCAC
>JBAXUW010000355.1:0-2757 GCA_037129495.1 Planctomycetota bacterium
ACCAGTCCTTCTGCCGCCCACGAGCAACTGACCCAAGCGGTGCTCGTGGGCGGTTTTTTGGGATTCATGAGTGGTGGCATCGCCCGCCGCAGCCGCAGGCGTGTATAGTGAGACCCCTTGAAACAAGCGTTTTTTTCGGGAGTCGATGGCACTATGAAGGCCGATGAACTGCGTGAGGCATATCTGGCGTTTTTTGAATCCAAGGGCTGCGTCCGCCGCCCCAGCGATGTGCTCGTGCCGCGGTGGGATCCATCGGTGCTCTTCACACCGGCGGGCATGAACCAATTTAAAGACCATTTCCTCGGCAAGTGCAAGCTCGACTTTACGCGGGCGACCACCTGTCAGAAGTGTCTGCGAACAGGTGATATCGACAACGTCGGCCGGACGCCCCGGCACCACACGTTTTTCGAAATGCTCGGGAATTTTAGCTTCGGTGACTACTTCAAGCGGGAAGCAATTCTCTGGGCCTGGGAATTCCTTACCAGCCGTAACTGGCTCAACATAGCCCCGGAAAAACTCTCGATCACCGTTTACCAAGACGACAACGAGGCCTACACGATCTGGTCGGACGAGGTGGGCGTGCCGGCTACGCGAATCACGCGGATGGGCGAAGACGACAACTTCTGGCCGGCCGGAGCCCCAACCCAGGGTCCCGACGGTGTCTGCGGTCCCTGCAGCGAGATCTTTTATCGCATGCCCGATGGCAGCGACGTGGAGATCTGGAACCTCGTCTTCACGCAGTTTAATCGCACCGGCACTCCGCCAGACAACCTCCACCCGCTCCCCAGCCGCAACATCGACACCGGTATGGGACTGGAGCGGACCTGTGCCATGCTGCAGGGGGTGAATAGCAACTTCCACATTGACATCCTGCGGCCGCTCGTCGAGGCGGTGGCGGAGGTCTGCCACCGACCCTACGAATCGACCACCGACGACGGCCGACGGATGCGGCGAATCGCCGACCATGTCCGCGCCTGTACGTTTGCCATCCACGAGAACGTGCTCCCCGGCAACAACGAGGAAAAATACGTCGTCAAACGGCTGCTCCGGCGGGCCGTCCTCGATGGCCGGCAGATGGGCATGCGAGACCCGTTTCTCCACCAGCTGCCGACCACGGTGGCCGAGATGATGCGGAAGCCCTATCCGGAACTGGCCGAAACGGTCGACCGAGTGGCGGGCGTGATCAAGCGGGAGGAGGAGTCGTTTCTGGCCACGATCGACGGGGGACTCGACCGTATCGAAAAACTCTTCACGTCGATTGGCAGCACCGGTACGGCCTTAGTCGGTGGTCGCGAAGCAGCCGAACTCTATACCACTTACGGCTTCCCTCCGGAACTCTTGGAAACGCTCGCCGCTGAGCGAAACTGCAGCTTCGACTGGGACGGCTTCCGGGCGGCGATGGACGCTCACGGCCAGCGGTCGGGCGCCGGAACCCGCGTGGAGGTCTTTACCTCCGGTCCGCTCGACGCACTGAAGAAGACGATGCACGGTTCCGAATTCATCGGCTACGACGCGCTCGAAACCGACGGTAAGGTGATCGGCATCATCGCGCAGGGGCAGCTCTGCGACTCGCTCCGCGAGGTCGGCCATGCGTCACCGATCACGGTCGTGCTCGACCGCACGAGCTTCTATGGTGAATCCGGGGGCCAGGTCGGCGACACCGGGTCGCTCGAATGGTCGAGTGGCAGCTTCGATGTGACTGACACGCAGCGTGAAGGTGGCTTCATGCTCCACACCGGACACCTGCAACAGGGCCTGCTTGATCTCGGTCAGACCGTGCGGGCCAAGGTCAACACGGGCCGCCGCGCGGCGATTCGTCGCGCCCATTCAGCCACCCACCTGCTCCATGCAGCGTTGCAACATTACCTTGGCTCGCATGCCGTCCAGCAGGGCTCGAAGGTCGACACCGACCTGTTGCGGTTCGACTTCTCCCACACCAGTTCGATCGACCACAACACGCTGCGGCAGATCGAGACCATGGTCAACGAAAACACGCTGGCCGCCGTGCCGGTGGCAGCGCAACTCCTACCGTTGGCAGAGGCCCGGCATGCCGGCGCGATGATGCTCTTTGGTGAAAAGTATCCCGACGTGGTCCGGATGGTGACGATGGACAGTGTCAGCCGTGAACTCTGCGGCGGCACGCATGTGTCGAACACCGGTCAGATTGGCCTAGTACGGATCACCTCCGAGGAAAGTGTGTCGGCAGGCACGCGGCGGATCACGGCCGTGACTGGGCTGCGGTCCGTGGACCGGTTTCGGCAGGCCGAGGGCCTGCTGGCTGAGGCGGCCGGCAGCCTCAAGGTGCCGCCCGCAGAGCTACCGGCGCGACTCACTGCCATTGCCAAGGAGCTCAAGGAACTCAAGAAGGGCAAGCCGGCCGCAGCCGGGGCGGCGATCTCTGTTGACGAACTGCTCGCCGAGGCGACCGAGGTAGCGGACACACGAATCGTCGTGGCCGACGCTCGGGGCGGCGATGCCGCCGTTATGCGGCAGCTCATCGATCAACTCCGCCGCAAGGCCAGCCCGATCGCCGTGCTGCTGGGGTCGTGCGAGGCCGACAAGGTGACGCTCGTAGCTGGCATCAGCCGCGAACTCGAGGAGCGGGGCTTCTCGGCAGGCAACTGGATCAAGGACGCCGCCACGATCGTGGGCGGGAAGGGGGGAGGCCGCGCCGACCTCGCTCAGGCCGGCGGCAAACTGGTCGACAAACTCCCTGACGCCCTGGCAGCCGCCCGCAAAGCCATCGAGCTCATGCTT
>JBAXUW010000356.1:0-2754 GCA_037129495.1 Planctomycetota bacterium
CAGTTCCTTCTTTCCGCGTGGCATTGGTTGCCTCCCTTGGTTTGCTCCACCCCCAAGATTCTCTCTCTGGAAGTGGTGCCGTTGAAGGGGGGCAGGTCAACATCGGATCTTCCCTTTACCCTGAACCGCTTCGTGCAGCATGAGGTGATCGAGCACATGATCCCGGCGAGCGACGATCGGGCCGGCACTTTCGGAAAGCAGTTTGGCATTCTGCTGGCCGAGCATGCGGTGCTCACGCGGGCTGTCTTTGTGGTCGATCAGAATGGGATCGTTCAGCACTCGCAGGTCGTGACCGAATTCACCGACGAGCCCGACTATCAGGCTGCGATGGATGTCGTAGAGGCGCTGGCCTGATCGCCAAGCGACGATGCGGCCCCCGAACAAATCGCCGAGCGAATAAGTTGCCAAGCGAATTACGCGTCAGCCTCCAAAAATAGGTGGTTTGGCAACTATTGCTTTTTCGTTTTCCCACATGGGTGGCCAGTAGTTTTTTCGCGGCCTTTTGTCTGCCTCATCGACCGCACCCGCCTGAGGCCCGTGATCGAAGGGAGCGGTCCGCCAACGATATGGCGATCAGCTCGAAGAGCAGAGAACGACGGAAGTTCCGAATGAATCCCGGGTGCGCTATTACGATGACGATAAGAGCCACTGCAGGGCGGCCACCGGTTCCGTGTGCGGATGTCCGATCCGGCCCGCGGTAGAGGCTTCCATCACGATCAGTTGCCTCACAGCACGGGGGTGCTCGATCCCCGCAGCATCAAGCGCGGCCAGTTCGCGCCCCAACGTCGCCGGTTCAGACGGATCGACGCAGACCTGAATCAATTCTTCTCGTCCGCCCGGATACTGGGCGAGGAAATCCACTTCCAGATCCCCCTTCGTTTTTACGTAGGCGACATCGGCGCCGCGGCGCTTCAATTCATTGAAGACAACGAGCTCAAGGGCGTGGCCGACATTCGAGCGGCCGCCCGAATCGAAGGCCTGAATCAATCCCGGATCGACGGGGTATAGCTTGCGGGGATTCGTGTTGCGGCGACGCTCCGATTCGGTGGCTACGGGCGCAGAGGCCAGCAGGAATGCATCGATGAGATGGCCGAGGAGGTCGTGGACCGTCGCTTTGCCGATCGCGTGGCCCTGGGATCGAAGGTCGTTGTAGAGACGGTTGACGCTGAAGCTGCTGCACGGACTTCGCAGCGCATGCCGCGTGATCCAGCGCAGCGCCGCCACCTGCGTCACGCCATACCGCTCCACAACGTCGCGAAAGAGGACCGTATCAACGTACCCCTGCAGCAGCACGATTCGCGTCGCTTCATCGAGCCCCTGGGCCTCGGGAAAGCCCCCCACGACGAGAAACTCACGAAGTCTCTTCTCCGCGGCCGATCGCTCCGCAGCGGTGAATCGGTGGGCCGATGATGCGGGCTCCTCTCCCCGGTGTCGGAGGTATTCACGAAAAGAGAAGGGGCTGACGACCGTTGCAACCGCTCGACCACGGAGCGAAGAGTGAATTTCCCTGGACAGCAGTTTGGCCGAAGACCCCGAGACAACGAAATCGATCTGCTCCGTATCCATCACGCGGCGAACAAAGCGGTCCCATCCCGGCACGAGTTGGATCTCATCGAGGTACCACCAGACCCGCTCGCGGCGGCGAAACTGCGGATAGCGGCGGTAGTATTCCTCGAGCAACTCATCGAGCTGCCCCGCATCGATACCGGCCAGGCGATCGTCGTCAAAGCCGATGAAAATCGCCCGTTCAGGGGCAACCGAGCCGCGACACGCTTGCTGGAGCTGCCTGAGAAAGCAGGTTTTACCCGCTCGCCTCATCCCGATGACGGCATGCGCCTTGTTGGGAATCTTTGGCAGACGGATGTCGCGGTGCGTCAGCGCGTGTTGAGGCAGCCTGCCGACGGCGGCGTTGAGCTGCTCCCGGAGTGCGTGAAGAAGGGCCACACCGAAAAGCATATGTCCAATCTGTCCTTCTGGCAATGATAGATTGTGAGTTTTTCGTATTTCCTCAGAATACAGATTGAAAAGGTGCTGGCCACCAAACTGGGGCACTCGCTTGTGTTCATTCCTGGTGGTCGATCGGTGCTGGCTGGCACTCATGCCATGAGGTCACGGGCCGCGCGACCTCGACCTCGACCGGCGGCAGCCTACCCCACCGCGAACATCGCATCGCCGCGATCGTTTGGCGGGCCGCCGCCGAGCCAGGTCGTCCAGCCGAGCCGCGATCCCGACAGGTCCACCGCCTCTTCGTTGCCGCCGAGTTGGCACCGCGGCACCGCGGCGGCCGCGAGCACCCCAGAATAAGGTGCCAGCCACGGAAAATGGTTGGTTTGTGAGCTATTGCCTTTTGGTTTTCCCACATGGGGTGGCCGGCAGTTTTTCTCAGCCTTTTCACGGCTCGGGAATGAGCTGCGCGCGGGGCGGCGGACGGGATGGTTCGACGACCGTCTGGAGCGTATTCTGCAACCATGTGGATATTGGCTTCAGAACGCGAACGGCGGCGGCGTGACGATGCGATCCTTGCTGATCGCACCCGCGGTCTCCTCCGCGCCGCCTTGGCCCGGCATGTCCCGGGCACGGTAGTGTGGGTCTACGGCTCGCTCGTCAAGCCCGGCCGATTTCATGAGTGGTCCGATGTCGATGTGGCGCTCGAATCGCTGCCGGCCGAAATGACTCTCGAGTATCTCCAAAGCCTGCTCTCCGCGGACGTGGGCCGCGAGGTGGACGTCTGCCTCATCGACCGCACCCGCCTGA
>JBAXUW010000357.1:0-2733 GCA_037129495.1 Planctomycetota bacterium
GCCGTAACTGGGGGACGACTCCTCCCGGCGAGCGATTCTCGGCCGATCGGTTAAGCCTGTCAAACCCGCGAAGAATGCGCCGTCCAAGACTGCCGCATATTCGTTGGCACCCGAGATGGCCCGTGATCGCCTTCGTACTCACGAGGCTTGCTGCAAACGCGAAAACGGCGTCGCACACAACAGCCTGACAAGGCCCCAAAACACCACGAGGAGAAACATGGAACACTCTGCTCCGGCTGACTCGTCCGCTGGTGAGAACCCTGAAGTTGAGTGGCTTTACACGCAGAAAGGCGAGACCTTCGGGCCCGTCTCCTCGGTCGATCTTCGGGCGGCCGCACATCTTGGATTTCTAGGTCCGGACGACTTGGTCTGCCGCAAAGACCGCGGCAAGTGGATGGCGGCAAGATCCATTCGTGGCCTCTTCAAAGAGGCTGGATAAATGTTGTCCGTTCTAACCGCATCCCCCATGCGGAAGACTGCCGCAGGGGTCATTCTGCCGCAGGGGTCATTACCCGACGGAAACTCTCCTCCAGCAGAAAGCACGTCCCATGAAGCTAGGCCACTGGTTCACGAAGATGGTTGATATGAGGAAAGCGGGACGCTCCCGTAATTGCGTTGCCCATTCAAGCATCGAACGTTACGGCTATGACCGCCTCGAAAACCGCGTCCTGTTCGCGGCGACACCGGCTCCAATCGCGATCCCGGGCACTACGACAACAGGACAGGTTCTTGCCATCTCTACCCCGCAGTCAGTCGAACTGCAGAAACTCGAGAGCGACAACTGTCTGTACTTGTTTTCGGAACGCTCACAGGCACCGCTGCTGTCCGCCGTCCGGGTCGACGTGTCGCAGCCGGGCGCCTACTCTCAAACACCGAGTCTCACCCCACTGGTGATACTCCGTGGGACGATGGTGAATTCGTATTACGGCCATTTTGACCGGGCGGGCACTCCGTCGGTGTTTCAGCGTGTGAGAGGGTCGGTAACGTTTGCAACACCTGTGCTTGGGGTGGCCTTCGGCAATGACACGCTTCGGGCAAGTGACTTCCTCGGTTCGCCCGGCACTGCGTACCCACAATCGGGCCGTGGCTTTGACGCGTTCGACAGCGTCAATCCAGACTACTACTGGCTTTCCGCCGACAGACGAACGATCTCCTTTGATCTACAAACCGCGGCGTATAGCGACGACTTCCGCGTCCTGACCGGCAGGCCTGCCCCGACCAATCTCGTCGGCGTGGCGGGAAATGGTACGGTAGCGCTTTCCTGGAAGGATTCTGTTCCTGCCAACGGAGCCACCCTTACGGACTACGCAGTCCGCTACACGACTGACCGTGGCCTGAATTGGACTTCTTGGCCGCATTCGCCATCGACCGCTCAATCCGCGGTCGTGACTGGTCTGAAAAACGGTGTTGAATATGTGTTCTCAGTCGCACGCGTCACAACCACTGGGATAGGTGCATTTTCGACGGTGTCGCCCCCGTCGTGCCTGCGACCGTCCCGAGCGCTCCGACGAATCTGGTCGCTGTCGCAGGAAACAACCGCGTGTCACTCCAGTGGGCTGCTCCCCTCTCGAATGGCGGCAAGAGCGTCTCGAAGTACGTGGTTCAGTATTCGACTGATCAGGGCTCGAGTTGGATCACTGCGTCAACAATGCCCACTAACAGGCCGTCTGCATCCGTGACCGGCTTGACGAACGGCGGTGCCTGCGTGTTCAGAGTGGCCGCGGTGAATAGTGCGGGCACGGGTGCGTTCGCGAGCCCCACGGCGCCTGTTGTCCCAGCGGCCGGCCGGCTGACTCCAATCGACCTTGCCTTTTACGCGAACCGACGGCTGCAGAACGTCGGGTACGGTGCGGTGTCGCAATTCCCGGAAGGAATGCTGGCCCTTGGAGGCATCCCGTTTGCGATCCCGGTCGGCGGAAACAACGTCTGGACTGGTGCGGCTGCGACCAGTCCGAATCCAAGAACGCTCGACGTCGCGGTCAACGCAACGGGAGCAACGAGGGTCTACACGCTCATCAATACCCTGTGGGGAGAGCGGGACGCCGGGGTTCGAGCCTCAATCACTTTCTTCGGTTCGGCGGGAGCGGTCTATACGGTGCTGCTCGACGGCAACAAGCACATCCGCGACTACCTTTGGAACACATGGACGAATTCGATAAACGGCACCTCCACCGCGAACGTATTCAATGCCGGCAGCGGTCAGGGCATCGGGGCCAATAATTCGGTGCGGCTGGATATGCAGAACTTCCCGTTACCTTCCGTGTTCGCCACACAGACGCTGACGAAGATCCGTTTTTCAGATTGGGGCGGCGACGTCTATCAACGACTGCTCGTTTCGGGGATTTCGGTCGCCTAGAGCTTCCCGTGAGCAGCCCTCTTGAACGGCTTGGCCAAGACGGGAACAAGACGCCCGGAAGACGGCGCGGACGAAGTGGATCGGGCTAATACGTTGACCTAGATAAGACCTGGCGGCGCGAATCGGCCCCGCCGTCGCCCTCCTCACCGGCCGACCGGTCCTTCTTTTCAGTGGGTCACCGCCAAGGGCGACGGCCTGCGCAGAAACATGTGTGGATTTAAGGAAGTGCCTTCCGAAAACCACCGTTTTTCTCGGGCAAAACCGTGATTCACGAATCCCTGTCGAGGGTACTTGGTTTCTTTCCGGCGTTTCCGCAAGGAGACGCACCAGGACGCAAGCCCACGCAAACACGGCGAAAACTGCACTTCTCGTTTTTG
>JBAXUW010000358.1:0-2731 GCA_037129495.1 Planctomycetota bacterium
CTGCTGAACGATCTCCTGCAGCAGCGTCAACGCATGACCACTGGCCACTACTCCGGCCCCGACTACGTCACGATCGACTAGGGACGAGGATCCATGCCATTCGAATACGCTCCCGCACCCGAGTCCAGGTCGATCGTGACCATTGCTCCGCAATACGGGCTGTTCATCAATGGTGAATTTGTCGATGGTGACAGCACTTTCGAAAGCATCAATCCCGCCACCGAGGAAGTCCTCTCACTCGTGACCGAAGCTGACGCCTCGGCAGTTGACTCAGCGGTGAGAGCTGCAAGAACCGCGTATACAAAAGTCTGGTCAAAGATGTCCGGACGCGAGCGAGCCAAGTACCTCTTTCGAATTGCCCGGATCATCCAGGAGCGGGCACGCGAACTTGCCGTCTTGGAGTCATTGGACAACGGCAAGCCCATCCGAGAATCCCGTGATGTCGATATTCCCCTTGTGGCTGCTCACTTCTTCTACTACGCGGGCTGGGCCGACAAGCTTGAGTACGCAGGCCTTGGCACCGAACCCAAGGCACTTGGTGTCGTTGGTCAGGTGATCCCGTGGAACTTTCCACTGCTCATGCTCGCCTGGAAGATCGCTCCTGCGCTGGCGGCGGGCAACACCGTTGTACTCAAACCAGCGGAAACGACATCACTTACAGCGCTCCTATTCGCCGAGATCTGCCAGCAGGCAGATCTGCCGGCAGGAGTTGTGAACATCATCACCGGCGCTGGAGAAACTGGGCGCCTGCTCGTTGAGCACCCCGACGTGAACAAGGTGGCATTCACCGGCAGCACCGCAGTGGGTCGATCCATTCAGCGATCACTCGCCGGAAGCGGCAAGGGACTCAGCCTTGAACTCGGCGGCAAGGCCGCAAATATCGTGTTCGAGGACGCTGCGATGGATGAAGCCATCGAAGGCATCGTCAATGGCATCTTCTTCAACCAAGGTCAGGTCTGCTGTGCTGGCAGTCGCCTGCTCGTGCAGGAATCTGTCGCCGATGAGGTGATCCACGCGCTCAAGCGACGACTTCAGACCCTGCGCCTGGGCGATCCCCTCGACAAGAACACAGACATCGGCGCTATCAACTCCCGTGTTCAGTTGGATCGCATAGCCGAACTCACCGCGGCTGGCGACGCCGAAGGCGCCGAACGATGGACCACATCCTGCGAGATCCCAGATATGGGCTTCTGGTTCCCGCCAACCATCTTCACCAATGTCACTCAGGCCCATCGCATCGCTCGCGAGGAGATTTTCGGACCGGTGCTGTCCGTGCTCACCTTCCGGACTCCAGAGGAAGCCCTTGAGAAGGCGAACAACACTCCGTACGGACTCAGCGCAGGGATCTGGAGTGAGAAGGGCAGCCGAATCCTGTGGATGGCCAGTCGCCTGCGTGCTGGCGTTGTGTGGGCAAACACCTTCAACCGCTTTGATCCGGCCAGTCCATTCGGCGGCTACAAGGAATCCGGCTTCGGCCGCGAAGGCGGCGTGCATGGGCTCGCTCCCTACCTGCGGGGCCATGAAGGGCAGGCGAGCGCATGAGCGAGCGACTCGAGGTTCGCAAGACCTACAAGCTCTATGTCGGTGGACAGTTCCCGCGCAGCGAATCTGGACGGGTGTTTGAGGTCAACTCACCTGAGGGCCAGTTTGTGACCAATATGGCCAAGGCCAGTCGCAAGGACGCTCGCGACGCCGTTCTCGCGGCCCGTAAGGGCTTCAACTCGTGGTCTGCGGCGACTGCCTACAACCGCGGCCAGGTGATGTACCGCATCGCTGAAGTGATGGAGGGGCGCAGTGCCCAGTTCGCGGACGAACTTCGGCTGCTTGGTGGCGGCTCCGCGAAGAATGCACGGCAGGAAGTTGAGCATGCGATCGATCGAATGGTCTGGTACGCAGGCTGGGCCGACAAGCTGACTCAGGTCGTCGGTACCGCCAATCCGGTGGCTGGGCCCTACTTCAACTTCTCCATTCCCGAGCCAACAGGCGTGGTGGTTGCTGCTGCACCATCAACTCCAGCACTACTCGGGTTGGTCAATGTGCTCGCGCCGATCATCGTGAGCGGCAACTCCGCCATCATCTTGGCAAGCGAGGTTCAACCGATCGTGGCGATCACCATGGCTGAGGTGCTCGACAGCAGCGATGTGCCAGCCGGTGCCGTGAACATCCTCACCGGCAGCGCAGCAGAGGTACTGCCATGGCTGGCCAGTCACGCAGATGTCAATGCGCTGGACCTCAGTGGGGTGAGCGACGAAGAACTTGCGCCACTGTACGCAGCAGCTGACGCCGAAGAACTCCGGCTCAGTGGGCAAGGCGTGAAGCCTTCCAAGTTGCGTGAACTCGACGCCCGTCGGCAGGCCCGGCTCGAAGACGCCGAAGCTGGTGTCGAATGAACAGCGATCGCCTGGACGACTTCACGCTCCCCCCGGAGCTACGCGGCCGCATTCACGAGTTCTGTCGCGAGATCGTTGTCTTCGTTGCTCCACACCATCGCGGCAAGTTGATGCGAGCACTCGCAACAGATGGCGGCATCACGGCATGCCTTGAGTGCTACCCAGACGCGCCCGCGAACATCATCGTCACCCTGTGGCTGTCGAGCACAAACGACGACGACACCTCAGAGTTTGCGTTCCCGGCGTCGCTGATCGGCGTCGAGGAGCGTGACGGGATGTTGGGCTTCGTGCCTGTGGATTGACAACAGTTGTCAACCCCACTGGTATGCTTACGACGAAGG